>NZ_NGFN01000187.1 GCF_002148965.1 Streptomyces swartbergensis
GGGGTGCGCCTCGTCGGATCCGAGGCCCGCGCCGGGGGTCGGGAGGGTGTCGATTCGCGTGGCCGTGGCTCGGGGTTCCACGGGACGGCCAGAGTTCCGCGCTGGGGGCGACGGTGAGGCCGTGCATGCCGTAGAAGATCCGCCCGCCGACCGGGGCGTGGACCGTGTGCCCCCGCCGTCGGTCGGTCGATGATGCGGCCGAGGATGTCGCCCCCTCGGCCCAGTACTTCGAGTTCTACGCGGCTTCGCCGACAAGCTCGGCGGGGGTCCTTCGGGGCTGTCCGTGCGGGACGATGTGCGTCGCGAGTCAGATGCCGAGCATCCGGTTGAGGTCGTCCAGGGACTTCACCGGCACGTAGTCGTAGCCGTGGGTGACGGGGTCGTATCCGCGGTCCAGCAGGATGAGGTTGCGGAAGCCCATGTCGTGCATCGGCATCAGGTCGTAGCGGGTGTGCGAGGAGACGTGCACGAAGTCCTCGGGGGACGCGTCGAGCTGGTCGAGCATGTACTCGAACGCGGCGTAGCGGGGCTTGTAGTAGCCGGCCTGCTCCGCGGTGTAGACCGCGTGGAAGTCCGCCCCGAGCCGGGGCACGCTCTCCTCCAGGAAGGAGTCTTCCGCGTTGGAGAAGATCACCAGCTTGTAGTTCTCGCCCATCTTCTTCAGCGGTTCCGGCACGTCGGCGTGGGGGCCCCAGCTGCGGACGCCGTCGGCGAACCGCTTGCCCGCGTCCGACGCCGCCTTCACACCCCACTTGCGGCAGACCCGCTCGAAGGAGTCCTGCAACACCTGCTCGTAGGGGTAGTACTCGCCGCGGACCTGGTCGTAACGGTAGCCGCGGAACTCGCGAACGAACTGGTCCCACTGCTCGGCGGGGATCTGGTCGCCGACGAGCTCCCGCGTGATGGGAGTGATCGGGAACTCGATCAACGTGCCGTAACAGTCGAACGAGACGTACTTCGGCCGGAACGAGGGTTCAGTCATGGGAGTGCTCTCTTATGACCAGGGAACTGAATATGCTTCAGTTCCGCCTTTTCGGATTTTTTCGGGCACGACTGGGACGGACGTGCCGAAGAGAGGGGGAAGCTGCCGTGGATCAGGCGGCGCCGACTCCGGCCGGGGCGAGGAAGCCGACGGGATGGTCCGTGGTGCCGTCGAGTGCGAGGTCGGCGGCGATCTCGCCCATGGCCGGCGACAGTTTGAAGCCGCTGCCGGAGAATCCGGCCATGACGATGATGTCGTCCTCGCCGGGAACACGGCCCACGAGCGGGTTTCCGGACTCCGTGTAGCCCTCCATGTAGACCGAGAGCCTGATGGGGTCGGGGTTCAGATCGGGCATCAGCTCGCCGATGAGCTCGCGGAAGGTGGCGAGTTCCTCCGGGCGGACCGTGCGGTCGAGCCGTTCGGGGTCGGGTACCGGCAGATAACGGGCGAGGGACAGGCCCAGCTTGACGGAGATGCCGTCGGGCGACGGGAGCCCGTAGCAGTCATGGGGTGTGCTGCGTACGAAGGCGGGGGCGCCGCCCGCGAACCAGTCGTGGCGGGTGGGGATGTGCCAGGAGCTGATCAGCCGGCGGATGTCGACGGACCGCGGCAGGTCCGGGAGCAGGGTGTTGATCCAGGGGCCCACGGTCACCACGGCGGTGTCGACGTGGTCCGTGCCCCGGTCGGTGACGATGTGCACCCCGCCGCTCGCCGCGGGGGCGATCTCCCGCACCGGGGTGTAGCGGTGCAGCCGGGCGCCGAGTTGCTCGGCGCGGGCGGCGGCGGCCTGGATCGACGCCTCTGGCCTGAGGATGGCGCCCATCCGGTCCAGGACGGCGGTGTGCCCGTCCGGGAGGCGGTGCTGGGGGTAGCGGCGGGCGAGTTCCTCCCGGTCCAGTACCTCGTGGTCCAGCCCGTGGGTGGAGCTGGCGGTGAGGAGGAGGCGCATCGACGGCGAGGCGGTCTCGCCCATCACCAGGCATCCGCTGCGGCGTCGCAGTGAGGAGCCGGTTTCACGCTGGAGCCGGTCCCACATCCGGTCGGCGAGCCGCAGCAGCGGTATGTACCCGGGGTCACCGAGGTGCACGGCGCGGAAGATGCGGGTCTCGCCCCCGGCCGCGCCCCGGTCGTGACCCGGCGCGTACCGGTCGTAGCCGATGACCTCGGCCCCGCGGGCGGCAAGTCGCCACATGGCCTGGCTGCCCATGCTTCCGGCACCGATCACGGCGACGCGCTTCGGGATGCGCATGAGGTCTTCCTTTCGCCGGGTGCGGCCTGGGTGTCAGTGGTGCCCCAACACGGTGCGGACACCGTGCGGACCTTCCGATTCGGGCCCCCTGGGGATGGCGTTCACTCTCGACCCCGGCGAACACGCAGGTCAACCCACACTCTGTTCCGCCCTGGCGCCTTATCGAGACGATCTGTCACGGCGAGCGGGCCGGCCACGGAAAGTGCCCTTCCCCTCTTGCCACGGTGATGTGCCGGTGCAAAGGTGACCCCGATCCCTCGGACGAAAGCACCGCCTATGCCGCCCAGACGTCCCGCAACCGGGCACTTCCCGACCATCACGGAGGTTCTGCGCCTCCCCGTGCTGGCCGAGGGGATGCCGCGCGTGCTGGCCGGTGAGTCACAGCTGGACCGCGCGGTGCGCTGGGTGCACGTCACCGAACTGCTCAACCCCGCCGCTTTCCTCGAGGGCGGCGAGCTGGTCCTGACGACCGGCATGCCCTATCCCGAGGACGCCTCCGAGCTGCGTGGCTACGTCGACCAGCTCGCCGATGTCGGCGCGGCCGGCCTGATCGTGGAGCTCGGTTACCGGTACGGGAAGGTGCCCGACGAGCTGGTGGCGGCCTGCCGTGCCCGTGAGGTGCCGCTGGTCGAGCTGGCCCGCGGCGTCCGGTTCATCGACGTCACGCAGACGGTGCACGCGCTCATCCTCGACGCCCAGGGGGCGCTGCTGCGCCGCGGCAGGGACATCCAGGACATCTTCACCGCCCTGACGCTGCGGGGCGCGGACCCCGAGGAACTGGTGCACACCACCGCGGAGCTCACCGGTGCCCCCGTGGTGCTGGAGGACCTCACCCACCGGGTCCTGATGTGCGAACTGCTCGGCCGGCCGTACGAGCCGGTGGTGTCGGCCTGGTCCCGGCGTTCCCGGGCCGCGCCGACCCCGGAGAAGATCACGCCGAGCGGCCCGGAGGGGTGGCTGATCGCGCCCGTGCAGGACCACCAGGGGCCGTGGGGACGGCTCGTCCTCCTGGAGGGCCGGCTGAACCCGGAGCCCGATCCGGAACACGTCCTGGTCCTGGAGCGCGCGGCGGTCGCCCTGAGCATGGCGCGGCTGGCCGGGCCGGCCTGGTGGGAGCGCCGGGCCCACCGCTCGGTGCTGCGGGACCTGTACGAACGGCGTTTCCGCTCCCCCGCGGACGCCCGTGCCCGCGCCGAGGCACTGGGCCTGCCGACCCTCGGGCACCGCCTCTTCGCCGTGGTCATCCGCCACACTCACACCGGCACCGGCGAGCACCTCGACGAACGGATCGCGAAGGCGATGGCGCAGACCGGCATCCGCGCCCTGGTCGGCGAGACGGCCCCGGGCCGGATCGGCATGCTCCTGGCCCTGGCGCAGGCCAGCGCCTGGCAGCCGGTCGCCGAGCGGATCGGCCGTCTGTGCCGCGAGGAACTCGGCCCGGAGGCCGTCGTCACCGTCGGCCCCGGCGTGACCGACCTCTCCGGGATCGCCCGGTCGTGGCAGGAGGCCGAGCAGACGGCCGAGGCCATCACGCCCGCCTCACCCGACCGCTGGTTCTACGTCCCCGCCGATGTCCAGCTGCCGGAACTCCTGGGCGTGCTGCGGGAGGACATCCGCCTTCAGCGGTACGCGGAACGGCAGCTCACGCGTCTCATCGAGCACGACGACCGCAACGGCGGCGACCTGCTCCCCGCGCTGCGCGCCTATCTGACGGCGGCCGGGAACAAGTCGGTCGCGGCGAAACAGGCCGGCATGTCCCGTCAGGCGTTCTACCAGCGCCTCCACACCATCGAGCGGCTCCTCGGCTGTGATCTGGAGTCGGGCCTGCAGTGCACGTCCCTGCACGTCGCGGTGCTGGTGCTGGACGCATCGGGAGCGGCAGCGCCCGGCACGTGACATTTACTGCACACCTGCACAACCTTCCCAACTTCACAAAGAAGATATTTGCATCAATGAAATACCTTCCGCGTGAATCCACCCCCCATATCGCCCCCGCGCCCGGATCCACAGGAGGAAGAGGGTGAGAGAACTCGGGATCGATCGCAGAGCATTTCTGAGGGGCGGAGCCGCAGCAGGCGTCGCCGCCACTTCACTCGCCTGCCGGCCCCGCTCCGACCAGGGCACCACCAGGACCGAGAACAGCAGACCACTCGTCGTCCGCGACATCGGCGGCTCTTACGGAGCGGCGAACCGAAAGGCCGTCTACGACCCGTTCACCAGGGAGACCGGAATCCGGATCAAGGTGGTGAACATCCTGCACGAGCAGATGATCGCCCAGATCAAGGAAGGCCGCCCCCGGTTCGATGTCATGGACATCAACATGACGCACTTGGCGCTCTTCAAGCGGGAGGGGATTTCAGAGGAGCTCGACCACGACCGGCTGAAGAACGCGAGGAATGCCGGCATCGCCAAGTCCCTGTTGACCTCTCATGGCGTGGGAAAGAACTATTGGGCCAGCGTCCTGGCATACCGCACCGATGCCTTCGGCGGGAAAAGGCCCGAATCCTGGGCGGACTTCTGGAGCATCGGGCGATTCCCGGGCGGACGCGCGTTGCAGGGCTCGCTGGACTGGCCGGAGCTGGAGTTCGCCCTGCTTGCCGACGGCGTGCCGCTCGACAAGCTGTATCCGCTCGACGTGGACCGTGCCTTCGCGGCCCTCGACGACATCAAGGGCTCCGTGCTGACGTACTGGGAGAGCGGCGCCGTACCGGGTGAGCTGCTGGGGCGTAAGAAGGTCGTGGCCTCCAGCGTCTGGAACGGCCGCGTCCAGAGTCTGATCAAGGGCGGTTCCCCGCTCGCGTACGCGTGGAACGGTGCCCGCAGGCAGAGCAACGGCTACGGCATTCCCAAAGGCGCGGCGAATCCGGAGGCCGCGTACCGGCTCATCGACTTCGCGCTGCGGCCCGACGTGCAGGCCCACTTCGCGCAGATCCACCCCGCGGGCCCTGTCGTGCCGGCCGCCTACGCGTACCTCTCCGAGACCGCGGCCGCGGACCTGGCGAGCACTCCCGGACACCTGCGGTCCGGTTTCGACCTGGACGTCGAGTGGTGGGTCGAGAACGGGGATGCCGTGACCAGGCGCTGGCAGGCATGGGCACACAGCTGAGATCGAGGCACACGGAGCCGTGAAAGTCAGGAAAAAGGATATGGCCAGTCGTCTTGGTCGCCTCTCGGTGTCTCGGTTCCACCGGGACAGCGGTCCGTGCTCGACCTCCCTGCCCCGGGTGCGCAGCGTCGCGGCCCAGGTGTTCCTGCTGCAGCTGGCGATCATGGTCCTGTTCGCCGCGGCCGCGGGCGTGGCCCTGGTGTTCCAGGCCCGGAACGCGAGCATGCAGGAGGCCCGGCAGCTGGCCTTCGGGGTCGCCCAGGCCTTCGCGCACGCCCCGGGGACGCTGGAGGCCATGAAGTCCGACAACCCCCGTGTGCTGATGCAGCCGCGTGCGGAGGAAGCCCGTCAGGAGTCCGGGGTCGACTACGTGGTCGCGTTCGATCCGAACGGCTTCCGCTGGACCCATCCGGACCCGGCACTGATCGGGAAGCACATCTTCGCGCTTCGCGAGGGCGCTGCGGCCGACAGACCCTTCACCCAGACCTTCGAGGGCAGTCTCGGCCTCTCCGTGGACTCGACGGTCCCCGTGCACGACACCGGCGGGAAGGCCATCGCCGGCTTTGTGTCGGCCGGCGTCACGGTCGACAGCGTGGACGAGGTGGTGCAGGGCCAGCTGCCGCAGCTGCTCGGTTTCGCCGGGGGCGCGCTGGTGGTCTCCGCGGCTGGGACGGCGCTGGTCTCCCGGCGGTTGCGGCGGCAGACCCACGGCCTGGACCCGTCCGAGATGACCCGCATGTACGAGCACCACGACGCGGTGCTGCACGCGGTGCGGGAAGGGGTGCTGATCATCGGAGGTGACGGGCGGCTCCTGCTGGCCAACGACGAGGCGCGGCGGCTGCTGGACCTGCCCGCGGACGCCGAGGAACGCCGCGTAACCGACCTGGGCCTGGAGGAGGGCACCGCCCGGCTGCTGGGATCGGGCCGGGTGGCCACCGACGAGGTGCACCTGGCGGGTGACCGGCTGCTGGCGGTCAACATGCGGCCGGTCGACCCCGACGGCGGCCCGGCGGGCAGCGTGGTCACGTTGCGCGACACGACGGAGCTGCGGGCCTTGGCGGGCCGGGCGGAGGTGGCCCGGGAGCGGCTGCGGCTACTGTACGAGGCGGGAGTGCGGATCGGCACCACGCTGGATGTGACGAGCACCGCGCGGGAACTGACCGAAGTGGCGGTCCCCCGGTTCGCCGACGCCGCCGCCGTGGACCTGCWGGACCCGGTCCTGCGAGGTGAGGAGCCGGCCGGGCCCGGCTCCGAGATGCGCCGCGCGGCGGTGCACGGCGTCGCGGGCGCCCGGACCCTTCACGCCGTGGTGGAGCTGATCCGCTCTGTCCCCGCCTCCCCCATGGCCGTCGGCGTCGTGCGCGGCCGCGCCGTCCTGGAGGCCGACCCGGCCGCCTCCGGAGACCGGACGGCCGCCCGGGACCCCGACCGCGCCCAGCGCGTGCTGGACGGCGGCTTCCACTCCCTGATCACCGTGCCGCTCCAGGCCCGCGGCGTCGTGCTGGGCATGGCGAGCTTCTGGCGCTCACAGAACCCTCCCTTCGACGAGGAGGATCTGGCCTTCGCCGAGGAACTGGCCGCCCGGGCCGCGGTGGCCGTCGACAACGCCCGCCGCTACACCCGCGAGCACACCCTGGCCGAGACACTCCAGCGCAGCCTGCTGCCCGGCTCCCTGCCCGACCACTCGGCCGTGGACGTCGCCCACCGCTACCTGCCCGCTCTGGACGGAGTCGGCGGCGACTGGTTCGACGTCATCCCCCTGCCCGGCGCCCGGGTCGCGCTGGTGGTCGGCGACGTCGTCGGGCACGGCCTCCACGCCGCGGCCACCATGGGCCAGCTGCGGGCGGCGGTGCACACCTTCTCCGCCCTCGACCTGTCCCCGGACGAGCTCCTCGGCCACCTGGACGAGCTGGTCGCCCGGATCGACGGCGACGACAGCGCCGAGCGGGACGACAAGGGCGTCACGGGGGCCACCTGCCTCTACGCGGTGTACGACCCGTCCTCCGGGCAGTGCTCGCTGGCCCGGTCCGGGCATCCGGAGCCGGCCCTGGTACACCCCGACGGCACTGTGGAGTACCTGCGGGTGCCGGGCGCCCCGCCGCTCGGGCTGGGCGGCGGGGAGCCCTTCGAAACCGCCGAGGTCACCTTGCCCGAGGGGTCCCGGCTGGTCCTCTACACCGACGGCCTGATCGAGGACCGGGAACGCGGCATCGACATCGGCCTGGAAGCGCTGCGCGATGCCCTGGCGCGCCCGGGCCGGACCCCGGAGGAGACCTGCCGGGACGTCTTCGACACCCTGCTTCCGGCTCGCACGGGCGACGACATCGCCCTGCTCGTCGCCCGTACCCACCGGCTCGATCCCTCCCGGGTCGCCGAATGGCACGTGCCGGGCGATCCGGCGGCCGTCGCCGGGATCCGGGCGGACGTCAGCCGTCGGCTCGGCGCCTGGGGACTGGACGAGATGGCCTTCACCACCGAGTTGGTGATCAGCGAGCTGGTCACCAACGCCATCCGCTACGGCACCGAGCCGATCCGGCTGCGGATGCTGCTCGACCGCGACAGCCTCATCTGCGAGGTCACCGACGGCAGCAGCACCTCGCCGCACCTGCGTCGGGCGGCGACCACCGACGAGGGCGGGCGAGGGCTCTTCCTCGTCGCTCAGTTCTCCCAGCGGTGGGGCACCCGCTACATGGCCCGCGGCAAGGTGATCTGGACGGAGCAGTCGCTCCACGGCCCGGCGTCCGACGCCGACGGAGCCACGGCCGACACCCTGCTGGACCAGTGGGACGAGGCCTGACCACCGTGAGGGCGGGGTTCAGTGGCCGGCGACGACACCGGACAGTTCGTTGGTGCTCTTCGGCAGGGTCACGGAGGTGACCTTCTTGCCCGTTTCGATGTCGATGGCGTGCAGCTTGCGCTTGCCCGGCTCGGAGACGTACGCGGTGTGGTCGCGGACGAAGAGGGTGGGCCGGGGCTGCTGCCAGTCCAGCGGCTCCTGCCACTCGTCCACGACGGGGATCTTCTTGTCCGCGGCGTGAACGCCGACGAGGCGCGCACGGCGGTGGTGGCGGAGACCGGATGCCAGGTGGGAGAGGAAGAACAGGGCCACCGCGAGGGCGGAGACGGTCGCGCCGGCGGCGGTGCTCAGGTGCCAGGACAACAGCAGGCCGCAGAAGGTGGCGGTGATGCCGAGCAGCGCCGCGAGGGCCATGACACCTCGCACACTGCGCGCCCAGGGCAGCGCGGCCGCCGGCGGGGCGATGAGCAGGCCGAGGACCAGCAGTGTCCCGACGATGTGGAAGGAGGCGACGATGGCCAGCGCGAGCAGGCCGAGCAGCACGGCGTGGGCGAGGCGGGGACGCAGGCCGAGCGTGCGGGCCTTGCGCGGGTCGAAGGCCAGGGCGAGGAAGGCCCGGTGGCCGAGGACCGAGACGGCCAGGGCCAGCAGCAGCGCCACGCCCAGCAACGCAAGGTCCTGCTCACGGACGGCGAGGACGTCACCGAAGAGGAACCCGGTCAGGTCGACCGCGAAGGACTGCGAGCGCGACACGATGATGACGCCGAGGGACAGCATCCCCACGAAGAGCAGGCCGATGCCGGTGTCCTGGGACAGCCTCGGGGTGCGGCCGAGGGCGGTGACACCCGCGGTCATGACGACCGCGCTCAGCAGCGCCCCCAGCAGCAGGTTGCCACCGAGCAGCGCGGCGAGCGCGACTCCGGGCAGCAACCCGTGGGACATGGCGTCGCCGAGGAAGGCCATCCCCCTGAGCACCACCCAGGTGCCGGCCAGTGCGCAGATCACCGACACCAGCATCCCGCCCCACAGGGCCCGTTGCACGAAGGTCACGTCGAAGGGACCTGTCAACCACTCCATGCGACGGACACTACAATGAAAATCATGTTCAAAACATCCTCCTCTTTCCCCAAGCCGCGGGCAGAACGTCCCGCGTGCGTCTCACCGAGCTCTCCGCCGGCTACCCGGGCCGTCCCGTCCTCCATCAACTTGACGTGGAGATACCGGCCTTGGCCACGACCGCGCTCGTCGGCCCGAACGGAAGCGGGAAGTCCACCCTGCTCGGAGTCCTCGCCGGAGTGATCCAACCCACATCAGGCGAGCTCCATCACGCCGGCGACCGGCCACCGGCGTTCGTCCCGCAGCGCGGCGCCGTCGGGGACGCACTGCCGCTGACGGTCAGGCAGACGGTGGAGATGGGGCGCTGGGGCGAACGCGGACCGTGGCGCCGGCTGACCCGGCAGGACCGCGCCACCGTGGACACGGCCATGGAGCGACTGGGCATCGCCGGCCTCGCCACCCGGCAACTCGGGGAGCTGTCCGGCGGGCAGAGGCAGCGCGCCCTGATCGCCCAAGGGCTCGCCCAGGAGTCGGACCTGTTGCTGCTGGACGAACCGACCACGGGACTCGACCCCGAGGCAAGAGAGCGGATAGGGGTGCTGCTGACGGAGCTGGTCGCCGACGGAGTGACCGTCGTCCAGGCCACGCACGACCTGGAAGCCGCACGCTCGGCGGACGCCTGCCTCCTGCTCCGCGACGGTCACCTGGCAGGACAGGGGCGTCCTGAGCAGGTGCTCACCACCTCGACGCTCGCCCGGATCTGGCAACCGGCGTGACGCGACCACCCCACCGTCACCTCGGTCACCTCGGACACCCGGGCGAACACGAGCGCCTCCAGGAGCACGTTTCTGCGGCGAGCCGGCAAGTTCAGCGGTCAGTCCTGACCCGGGTGCGCGATCGGGTCCGACCGATCAGACACCCGTCCCAATTCCGACGCGCCCCATTGACGCGCCCCCAGCCCCCACATACCTTCCTCCGTCGAAGCGCTTCGACGTCCCGCATCGAAACGATTCGATGAACCCTGCGTGACGCCCCCACGACGAGCGTGACGAGCACGACTCACCGGGACAGTGAGCCATCCGACTCCCCTGGAGGCACTGGATGTTGACGGCACGAAGGCGTGTGGTGGCGACCGCTGCGGCGGTTGTGAGCGGGGCTCTGCTCCTGGCATCCTGCGGGGACTCGGACAGTGGTGGATCAGACGGCAAGACGCTCAAACTGTGGCACTACGAGGGCCCGGACAGTGCGATGGGCGTGGCCTGGAACGCGGCCATCAAGGAGTTCGAGAAGACCCATCCGGGGGTCAAGGTGGAGTTCGAGGAGAAGGGCTTCGAACAGATCCAGAAGACCGCCCCGATGGTCCTCAACTCGGACGACGCACCCGACCTCATGGAGTACAACAAGGGCAACGCGACGGCGGGGCTCCTCTCCAAGCAGGGGCTCCTGACCGATCTGTCCGCCGAGGTCACCAAGCGCGGCTGGGACAAGAAGCTCAGCTCCGGGGTGCGGACGACCAGCCAGTACGACACCAACGGCGTGATGGGTTCCGGGAAGTGGTACGGAATCCCCAACTACGCCGAGTACACGATGGTGTTCTACAACAAGGATCTCTTCAAGAAGCACGGGATCCAGGAACCCACCACGTTCGACGAACTCACCGCAGCCATGGACAAGTTCGTCGACGAGGGCATCACCCCGCTCGCCAACGCGGGCGCCGAGTACATGGCCGGCCAGTACCTCTACCAGCTCGCGTTGTCGAAGGCCGACCGCGCTTGGGTCGACTCGTACCAGCTCTACAAGGGCAGGACCGATTTCCACGACGCCGCCTGGACCTACGGCGCCGAGACCTTCGCGGACTGGGTGAAGAAGGGCTACATCAGCAAGAAGTCCAGCGGTGCGAAGGCGGAGGACGCCGGGGTCTCCTTCATCCAGGGCAAGAGCCCGATCCTGTTCTCCGGCAGCTGGTGGTACGGCCGGTTCGCCGCGGAGAACAAGTTCGACTGGGGCACCTTCCTCTGGCCGGACTCGGACATGACCGCCGGATCCGGCGGCAACCTCTGGGTCGTCCCCAAGGGCGCCGAGAACAAGGAGCTGGCGTACGACTTCATCGACATCACCATGTCGAAGAAGATCCAGAACCTGCTCGGCAACAAGGGCGGCGTCCCGGTGGCGGCCGACCCCGCCGCCATCACCGACCCGCGGGCCAAGGCGCTCATCGCCGACTTCAACACGCTCTCCGAGAGGGACGGCCTGGCCTTTTACCCGGACTGGCCCGTTCCCGGCTTCTACGACGTCCTCGTCTCCGAGACGCAGAAGCTGATCACGGGGAGCGCAAAACCGGAGGCCTACCTGGACGCGGTGCAGGAGGCGTACGACAAGGGCGCGCCGAAGACGTGACCGTCACCGTCGAACGGGGAGAACGGGGCGGCCGGGTCACCGAGAAGCATCAGCACGCGAAGGGCCCGCGCCGCCCCCGGGACTCGTACACCCTGTTCCTGCTCCCGGGGATCCTCGCCTTCTTCGCGATCATCATCGTGCCGTTCCTGATGAACACGGGCGTGAGTTTCACCGAGTGGCAGGGCGTCGGCACCCCGAAGTGGGCCGGGCTCGCCAACTACCGGGAGCTGATGGGCGATTCGGAGTTCTGGGCGTCCTTCCGGCACAGCCTCTTCATGGTCGTGGCGATGGCGGCGGTGCCGACGGTGCTGGGGCTGGTGCTCGCGGCCGCCCTGTTCGGCTTCGTCGGCAAGCACTTCGGGACGAAGACGGTCGCCGTGCTCCGCGCCTGCTTCTATCTCCCGCAGGTCCTGCCGATCGCGGTCGCGGGCATCGTGTGGAGCTGGATCCTCGCGCCGGAGAACGGCTCCCTGAACGAACTCCTCAAGGCCATCGGGCTCGGCGGCCTCCAGCAGGACTGGCTCGGCGACCCGGACTTCGCGCTCTACAGCGTGATGGGCGTGATGGTGTGGGTGCAGATCGGCTTCCCGCTGGTCATCTTCATGGCGGGGCTGCAACGCGCCGACCCGCAGCTGTACGAGGCCGCCGAGCTGGACGGCGCCGGCTGGTGGCGACGGTTCTGGCACGTCACCCTCCCCCAGATCCGGCCCGAGATCTACGTCGTCCTCCTCTGGTGCACGATCGCCGCGCTCAAGGTGTTCGGCGCGGTGTACGTCCTCACGAAGGGCGGGCCCGGCGGTGCGACCAACGTCCCCTCCTACTTCTCCTTCACCACCTTCTTCGAGAAGACCCAGGTCGGCTACGGCGCTGCGATCTCGACCGTGCTGACCGTGGTCATCCTCGTGCTGGCGCTCGTCGGCCTCAAGCTCCAGACCCGCGCCGAGGACGCCGAGGAAGGGCTCCGCACATGACAGCCGTACAAGCCGTACGCACCGAGTCACGCCGGCCCGTCCGCTCCGTCGTGGGCCGCTATCCCGTTTTCGTCGCCCTGTTCATCGGCGCCCTGTTCATGGTCCTGCCCTTCCTGATCGTCGCGCTCAACGCGGTGAAGTCGCCCGCCGAGTACTCGGCGAACGGCCCGCTCAGCCTCCCCGAGGGCGTCTACCTGGACGGCCTGAAGGACTTCTGGGAGCGCGTCGACTTCGGCCAGAAGCTCGTCAACTCCGTACTGATCAGTGGCAGCGTGGCCCTCCTGGCCGTCGTCCTGTCCGTGCTCAACGCGTACGCGATCGGCGTCGGCCGCATCAAGGGCCGCACCTGGGTGCTCGCCTTCTTCGTCCTGGCGAACATGCTGCCGCAGGAGGCGCTGGTCTACCCGGTCTACTACCTGAGCAAGGAAGTCGGCCTGTACGACACCCGGTTGAGCGTGATCATCGTCTTCACCGTGGTCCAGGCCGCGTTCGGTACGTATCTCCTCTCCGCCGTGCTCGGCCAGTTCCCACGCGAGATCATCGAGGCCGCCAAAATCGACGGGGCGAACAAGTGGCAGGAGCTGTGGCGGATCGTCGTCCCCGTCAGCCGACCCACCGTCGGCGTGCTGCTGGTCCTCTTCTTCATCTGGACCTGGAACGAGTTCCTGCTGCCCCTGGTCATGTTGATCTCCAACGACAACCAGACCGTGTCGGTGGCGCTCGGCGTGCTCCAGGGCCAGCGTCTGATGGACGCCACGATGACGAACGCCGCCGCGCTGCTGGGCGTGCTGCCCGCCATCGTCTTCTTCCTGGTCTTCCAGCGGACCCTCACCCGTGGGATCGCCGTGGGTGCCGTCAAGTAAGGGGTAAGGGCGTGAAGTTCACCGATGGCTACTGGCTGCTGCGCGAAGGTATGACCGCGGCCCACCCGGTCGAGGTGCTGGACGTGACCGCCGGGTCGGGCGCCCTGGAGATCCACGCGCCGACCCAGCCCATCCGCCACCGCGGCGACTTGCTGAAGGGACCGGTCGTGACGATCAGCGCGCACGCGCCCATGCCGGACGTCATCGGCGTCACGTTCACGCACTTCGAGGGCGAGGAGCCGCTCGGACCGCAATTCGAGCTGGCGAAGGAGGAGTTCACGGCCCTCACCACGTACGACGAGGAGTCCGCGACCCTCACCGCGGGCGCCCTGGCCATCAGAGTGAACCGCACCGGCCCCTGGCACGTCGACTTCCTCGCGAACGGCCGCACCCTCACCTCGAGTGGCCCCAAGGGCATGGGCATCATGCGGGACGCCGGCACCGGCGGCCACTATCTGCGCGAGCAGCTGAACCTCGGCGTGGGCACGCAGGTCTTCGGGCTCGGCGAGCGCTTCGGGCCGCTGGTCAAGAACGGGCAGGTCGTCGACATGTGGAACGCCGACGGCGGCACGGCCACGGAACAGGCGTACAAGAACGTGCCGTTCTATCTGACGGACGCGGGCTACGGCGTCTTCGTCGACCATCCGGGCCGGGTGTCGTTCGAGGTCGGCTCGGAGGCCGTATCGCGTGTCCAGTTCAGCGCCGAGACACAGCAGTTGACGTACTACGTCATCTACGGCCCGACCCCGAAGGACATCCTCCGCAAGTACACGGCCCTCACCGGCCGCCCGGCCCTGCCGCCCGCCTGGTCGTTCGGGCTGTGGCTGTCGACGTCCTTCACCACCTCGTACGACGAGACCACCGTCACCTCCTTCATCGACGGCATGAGGGAGCGCGACCTCCCGCTCTCCGTCTTCCACTTCGACTGCTTCTGGATGCGCGAGTTCAACTGGTGCGACTTCGAGTGGGATCCGCGGGTCTTCCCGGATCCCGAGGGGATGCTGGCCCGCCTCAAGGAGCGTGGCCTGCACATCTCCGTGTGGGTCAACCCGTACATCGCGCAGCGCTCGCCGCTCTTCGCGGAGGGCCGGGCCCTCGGACATCTGCTGAAGCGGCCGAACGGCAGCGTCTGGCAGTGGGACCTGTGGCAGCCGGGGATGGCCCTCGTCGACTTCACCGGCGAGGCCGCCCGCGCGTGGTACGCGTCGAAGCTGGAAGCCCTGCTCGCGCAAGGCGTCGACTGCTTCAAGACCGACTTCGGGGAGCGGGTCCCGGTCGACGTCGCGTACGCGGACGGCGGCGACCCCGAGCGGATGCACAACTACTACACGTACCTGTACAACCGCACGGTCTTCGACGTGCTGCGCAAGCACCGCGGCGAGGAGGAGGCCGTCGTCTTCGCGCGCTCGGCGACCGCCGGCAGCCAGAAGTTCCCCGTGCACTGGGGCGGCGACTGCGAGGCGACGTACGAGTCGATGGCCGAGTCGCTGCGCGGCGGGCTCTCCCTCGGTCTGTCCGGGTTCGGCTTCTGGAGCCATGACATCGGCGGCTTCGAGGGCACGCCGACGCCCGCCCTCTTCAAACGGTGGATCGCCTTCGGGCTGCTGTCCTCGCACAGCCGGCTGCACGGCAGCTCCTCCTACCGCGTCCCCTGGCTCTTCGACGAGGAGGCCGTGGACGTCCTGCGCCTCTTCACACGCCTGAAGCTGCGCCTGATGCCCTACCTGTACGAGGCCGCCCGGGCCGCGCACACCGAGGGCGTGCCGATGATGCGCGCGATGGTCCTGGAGTTCCCGGACGACCCCGGGTGCGCGCATCTGGAACGGCAGTACATGCTCGGCCCCGACCTGCTGGTCGCCCCCGTGTTCTCCGACGAGGGAGACGTCTCGTACTACGTCCCCGAGGGCACCTGGACCCACTTCCTCAGCGGGCAGCCGGTCACCGGACCGCGCTGGGTTCGCGAGCGGCACGGCTTCCTGAGCGTTCCGCTACTGGTCAGGCCGGGTGCGGTGATCCCGGTGGGGGCCGTGGACGACCGGCCCGACTACGCGTACGCCGACGGGGTCACCCTGCACGCGTACGGGCTCGGGCGCGGCGCCCAGGTGACGGTGTCCGTGGGTGACGTGACCTTCACCGTGGTCCGCGAAGGGGACGCGCTGCGGGCCTCCTGCAGTGATCCCTCGGCACCCTGGGGACTGGCCGCGGGTGGACGTGAGGTGCGGGCGAAGGCCGGTACCGGGTTTCTGACGGTGAAGCCGGGCTGATGGTCAAGATCACCGATGTGGCGCGGCACGCCGGGGTCTCCCCCAGCACGGTCTCGTACGCCCTGAGCGGCAAGCGCCCGATTTCCGAGGAGACCCGGCGGCGCATCGAGGCGTCCATCCACCAGCTCGGCTACAGCCCGCACGCCGGGGCCCGGGCGCTGGCGAGCAGGAGGTCGAATGTGCTGGCGCTGGTGATTCCCTTACGGGCCGGCATCCACGTGCCGGTGGTGATGCAGTTCGCGGCGTCGGTGGTCACCGCCGCCCGTCAGCACGACCACGACGTGCTGCTGCTGACGCAGGAGGAGGGCGAGGCGGGCCTGCGGCGCGTCGCGGACACCGCGCTGGTCGACGCGCTGATCGTGATGGACGTCCAGCTCCACGATCCTCGGCTGCCGTTGCTGCGCGCCCTGGACCGACCCTCTGTGTTGATCGGTTTCCCTCAGTCATCCGAGGGGCTGACCTGCATCGACTTGGACTTCAGGGCGGCGGGTGAGCTCTGCGTCGAGCATCTGGCCGGGCTCGGGCACCGGGTGATCGGGCTCGTGGGGTCGCCGCCCGAGGTGTACGTACGGGAGACGGGCTTCGCCCAGCGCGTGGTCCAGGGCTTCACCGCCGCGGCCGACCGGAACCGGCTGTCCTCCTCGGTCCGCCCGTGCGAGTCGACGCCCGCGGCAGCCCGCCGAGTCGCTGAGCGACTCCTGCGGGAGCAGCCGGCGTTGACGGGTGTCGTGGTGCACAACGAGCCGATTCTGGAGCCAGTGATCGACGCGTTCGAAGGGCTCGGCCTACGGGTCCCGGGGGATCTGTCGGTCACGGCGATCTGCCCGGACGAACTGGCCGAACTCGTCCGCGTCCCCGTCACCTCGATCGCCGTACCGGCCGCCGAGGTGGGCGCCGGGGCGGTGGACCTGCTGATGAAGAAGCTCGGCGGCGGCTGTGCACCGGAGGCGACTCTGCTGTCACCGCGGCTGACGGTGCGGGCCAGCACCCTGCCCCGCCCCTGAACCACCCCC
>NZ_NGFN01000188.1 GCF_002148965.1 Streptomyces swartbergensis
CCCTCCAGGCCCGCCTGGAGGAGGCAGGCTGGGGCGGCACGCCCCGCCGCACCAGTGCGGTCGTACTCGCCGCGGCCGGCTCCCGCGACCCGGACGCGAAGACGGACACCACCCGCACGGCCCACCTCCTCGCGGCCCGCCTGGGCGTCCCGGTCCTCCCGGCCTACGCCTCGGCGGCGACCCCCACGGTCGAGACGGCCGTCCGCACCCTCCTCGCCCGGGGCCGCCGCCACATAGCCCTGGCCTCCTACTTCACGGCCCCCGGCCGCTTCGCCACGGAGTGCGCCCAGGCGGCCCCCTGGATAGCGGCGGCCCCCCTCGGCACGCACCCGTCCATGGCCCACCTCCTCCTCCACCGCTACGACGAGACCCTGGCGGCGGCTTCGACGGCTGTGCCCGAATTGGCATCGGCTTAAAACGCGGGTTGGTGCACGTACTCAGGGGCGCGGGGAACTGCGCGACAAGCCACACTCAACCCGCACCCGCCACACACCCGAACCCGGCAAACGCTCAGGCACGCAGCACACCCATGCCCGTACTGTCGACACATGGCAGGCACCTCACCAACCCCCCCGGCCTACGACCCGGCGTCAGCCGACCGCTGGGCCCCGGAACCAGACAAACGCCCCGGCCGCACCGCCTTCCAACGCGACCGCGCCCGGGTCCTGCACAGCGCCGCCCTGAGAAGACTCGCCGGCAAAACCCAAGTGGTGACGCCCGGCACCATGGGCCCGGCCTGGGACGCCAGCCCCCGCACCCGCCTCACCCACTCCCTGGAATGCGCCCAGGTCGGCCGCGAACTGGGCGCGGCCCTCGGCTGTGACCCGGACCTCGTGGAAGCCGCCTGCCTCTCCCACGACCTCGGCCACCCGCCCTTCGGCCACAACGGCGAACAGGCCCTCAACGAGTTCGCGGCGGACTGCGGCGGCTTCGAGGGCAACGCCCAGTCCCTCAGACTCCTCACCCGTATCGAGCCCAAACGGTTCACCCCCGAGGGCTCCGTCGGCCTCAACCTGACCCGCGCCACCCTCGACGCCGCCACCAAGTACCCCTGGCCCCGCGGCGCCCACCCCACCGACCCGGCGTCCCGCAAGTTCGGTGTCTACGACGACGACCGCCCGGTCTTCGACTGGGTCCGCAAGGACGCCCCCGGCACCCGTATCTGCTTCGAGGCGCAGGTCATGGACTGGTCCGACGACGTGGCCTACTCGGTGCACGACGTGGAGGACGGACTGCACGCCGGCCACATCGACCCGAACTGCCTGCACGCGGAACCCGAACGGCAGGACATCTTCCAGGTCGCCCGCGGCCGGTACGTACCGGCGGACACCGACCCCGCCGAACTCGCCGAGGCCCTGGACCGGCTCCTCGCCCAGGAGTGGTGGCCGCACGGCTACGACGGCACCGCCGTCGCCCAGGCCCGGCTGAAGGACGCGACCAGCCAGCTCATCGGCCGCTTCTGCCTGGCCGCCGAGAGCGCGACCCGCACCGCATGGGGGTACCACCCAGGCCGTTCAGGCACTGGGGGAGGCGCTGGGCGGCTCACCCGGTACGCCGCCGAACTGGTCGTCCCGCGCGAGACCCGGATGGAGTGCGCCGTCCTCAAGGCGGTCGCCGACCTCTACGTCATGCAGCGCGCCGAGCAGGAACGCCTGCGCGCCGACCAGCGCATCGTCGTCGCCGAACTGGCCGAGGCGCTCACCGCCCGCGCCCCGGACGGCCTGGATCCGCAGTTCCGCGCCCTGTTCGACAAGGCGCCGGACGACCGGGCCCGCAAGCGGGTGATCGTCGACCAGATCGCCTCCCTCACCGACACCTCGGCACGGTCGCTTCACGCCCGTCTGACAGGGCACGCATGAGACTGACGGGAGAACAGCCAGGAGACCTGACGGGAAACAGGGGACAACACCCGGGAAACAGGGGAACACGGCACGCCCGATGGTGACCCTCCGTGGCCTGATCGGGTCACTCCCTCTTCCCGCATCACGCTCCGTGCGGGACGCTCGCAAGTGGCGACACCCTTACGAGGAGGCACCAAGTGGTCGACGCGGATCAGACATTCGTCATCGTCGGAGGCGGACTCGCCGGCGCCAAGGCGGCCGAGACGCTCCGGGCGGAGGGCTTCACCGGCCGCGTGATACTGATCTGCGACGAACGTGACCACCCCTACGAGCGCCCGGCGCTGTCCAAGGGCTACCTCCTCGGCAAAGAGGAACGCGACAGCATCTTCGTGCACGAGCCCGCCTGGTACGCGGCGAACGACATCGAGCTGCACCTCGGCCAGACCGTCGACGCGATCGACCGTGCGGCGAAGACGGTCCGCTTCGGGGAGGACGGCACGGTCGTCCGCTACGACAAGCTGCTCCTGGCGACCGGCGCCGAGCCCCGCCGTCTCGACATCCCCGGCACGGGCCTGGCCGGTGTCCACCACCTGCGCCGCCTCGCCCACGCCGACCGGCTCAAACACGTGCTGACCAACCTCGGGCGGGACAACGGCCACCTCGTGATCGCGGGCGCCGGCTGGATCGGCCTGGAGGTCGCGGCGGCGGCCCGCGAGTACGGCGCGGAGGTCACCGTGATCCACCGCGGGCCGACCCCGCTGCACTCGGTCCTCGGCCCCGAGCTCGGCCAGCTCTTCGCCGACCTGCACCGCGACCGCGGCGTCCGCTTCCAGTTCGGCACCCGGCTCACCGAGATCGTCGGCCAGGACGGCATGGTCCTCGCGGCCCGCACGGACGACGGCGAGGAACACCCGGCGCACGACGTCCTGGCCGCGATCGGCGCGGCCCCGCGGGTCGCTCTCGCGGAGGCGGCCGGGCTGGAGATCGCCGACCGGTCGCAGGGCGGCGGTGTCGTGGTCGACGAGCGGCTGCGCACCTCGGACCCCGACATCTACGCGGCCGGCGACGTGGCCTCCTTCCGCCATGCCCTGTTCGAGACCAGCATGCGGGTGGAGCACTGGGCCAACGCGCTGAACGGCGGCCCGGCGGCCGCCCGCTGCATGCTCGGCCGGGACGTGCCGTACGACCGTGTGCCCTACTTCTTCTCCGACCAGTACGACCTGGGCATGGAGTACTCCGGCTGGGCGCCGCCGGGGACGTACGACCAGGTGGTGATCCGGGGGGACGCGAGCCGGCGCGAGTTCATCGCCTTCTGGGTGAACGAGGGCCGGGTGCTGGCCGGGATGAACGTGAACGTGTGGGACGTCACAGACAAGATCCAGCAGCTGATCCGCTCGAAGGTCCGGGTGAGCACGGAGGCGCTGTCCGACCCGCACGCGCCGCTGGACAGCCTCGTCTCATAGCCGTCAGGACTGTCACTCCACCACCGTGCTGCGATTCCCGGGGGCAACCCCCCGGACCCCCGGCCGGGGGTCGGTCACCGCCGCAGGAGTGTCAGTTCTGCCCCGTAGAATCACTCCGTGGCTGGACGGATCAACGACGAGGACGTGAAGGCGGTACGGGACGCGGTCCCGATCGACGCCGTGGTGTCCGAGTACCTCCAGCTGCGCAACGCGGGCGGCGGCAACCTCAAGGGTCTCTGCCCGTTCCACGACGAGAAGTCACCGTCCTTCCAGGTCAGCCCCAGCAAGGGACTGTTCCACTGCTTCGGCTGCCAGGAGGGCGGCGACACCATCACGTTCGTGATGAAGATCGACCACCTCTCCTTCTCGGAGGCGGTCGAGCGCCTGGCCGGTCAGGCGGGCATCACCCTGCGCTACGAGGAGGGCGGGTACAACCCCTCCCACCAGCGCGGCGAACGGATCCGCCTGGTCGAGGCCCACAAGATCGCGGCCGAGTGGTACGCGGAACAGCTCGCGACCTCCCCCGAGGCCGACACCGGCCGGGTCTTCCTCGCCGAGCGCGGTTTCGACCAAGCCGCCGCCGTCCACTTCGGCGTCGGCTACAGCCCCCAGGGCTGGGACCACCTCACGCGCTATCTGCGCGGCAAGGGCTTCACCGACAAGGAGATCCTGCTCTCCGGCCTCGCCCAGGAGGGCCGCCGCGGCCCCATCGACCGCTTCCGCGGCCGCCTGATGTGGCCCATCCGCGACATCGGCGGCGAGGTCGTCGGCTTCGGCGCCCGCAAGCTGTACGAGGCGGACAACGGCCCCAAGTACCTCAACACGCCCGACACGGCGATCTACCGGAAGTCCCAGGTCCTGTACGGCATCGACCTGGCGAAGAAGGAGATCGCGAAGACGAGCCGCGCGGTGGTCGTCGAGGGCTACACGGACGTGATGGCCTGCCACCTCGCCGGGGTGACGACCGCCATCGCCACCTGCGGCACGGCCTTCGGCTCCGACCACATCAAGATCCTCCGCCGCCTGCTGATGGACAACGGCTCGGCCCGCGTCATCTTCACCTTCGACGGCGACGCGGCCGGCCAGAAGGCGGCCCTGCGCGCGTTCGAGGACGACCAGAAGTTCGCCGCGGAGACGTACATCGCCATCGCCCCCGACGGCATGGACCCCTGCGACCTGCGCCTCGCCAAGGGCGACGAGGCGGTGGCGGACCTGGTCGAACCCCGCACGCCGCTCTTCGAGTTCGCCCTCCGCCAGATCGTCGTCCGCTACGACCTCGACACCCCCGCGGGCCGCGCCGCCGCCCTGGACGAGGCGGCCCCCATCGTCGCCCGCATCAAGAACAGCGGCGCCCAGCACGAGGTCGCCGTCCAGCTCGCCGGCATGCTCGGCATCCTCGACACCCAGTTCGTGGTCAAGCGCGTGGCCCAGCTGGCCCGCTGGGCCCGCGACCGCGGCGGCAAGGGCCCGGCGGCCCCGGACCGGCACCAGCACGGGGGGCAGCAGTACGCCTCCGCCCAGCCGTCCGCCGCCCCCCGCGGCCCGGCCCTCAACCTCCGCAACCCCGTCTACGCCACCGAACGCGAACTCCTCAAACTCGCCCTCCAGCGCCCCGAGTTGGTCTCCCCGGCCTTCGACGCGTACGGCATCGACGAGTTCACCGCCCCGCCCTACGCCGCCGTGCGCCAGGCCATCATGGACGCCGGCGGCGCCGAACCGGGTGTCGCGGACCCCCAGGACTACCTGGTCAAGGTCCGCGAGGCCGCCCCGGACGACGCGGTCCGCGCGATGGTGACGGAACTGGCCGTCGAGGCGATCCTGCTGCACAAGGGCGTGAAGGGCGTCGACGAGACCTACGCGGGCGCCCAGTTGGTCACCGTCCGCCGCCGCGCCGTCGAACGACGCATCCGCGACATCCAGAGCCAGCTCACCCGCCTCGGCAGCCACGGCGACCCGGCCCAGCTGGCCGCCGTACAGAACGAACTCTGGGTCCTCCAGCAGTACGACCAGGCCCTGCGGGAACACGGCGCCGCCGCGCTCTGACGTCACCGCGCGGTCACGGACCGGAAGCAAAAAGTCACCGCACGCCCCTCGTGGCGAGGATGTGTCTTACCCCACACTGGGTTCCGGTGCCTGAGTCCTCGGAGCGCGGCCGATCCGTCCCCGACGGGTCCCAGACCCCCGCGGTTCCGCTCATCGCGTACGGGACGGACAGCGGCGAGGCCGCCGACTCCGCCCCCGAAGTACCGCTGCCGCCCGCCTTGGCAGCGATCATCCTGGAGGTCGCCCCCGTGCAGACCCAGACCCTCACCCAGACCGACGTCAGCGGTGCCGTCGGCGCCGACGGCACCACGCCGGACGCGGAGGACGACGTCCTTCCCGCGGTCCCGGCGCAGGGCCGCGTCGTGCTCCGCCCCGAGCCGGAACCGGAGGAGCCGCCCGCCGAGGTCATCGAGACGGCCGAGGCTCCCGAAGCCGTCGAACCGCCGCCGGCCCGCGCCGACACCAGCGGCCCCTCCTCGGACCTCTTCCGCCAGTACCTGCGGGAGATCGGCCGCATCCCCCTGCTGACCGCCGCCGAGGAGGTCGAACTCGCCCGCCGCGTCGAGGCCGGCCTGTTCGCCGAGGAGAAGCTGCGGCTCGCCCCCGACCTGGACAGCCAGTTGGCGCTGGATCTCGACCGCCTCGTCGTCATGGGCCGGATGGCCAAGCGGCGGCTCATCGAGGCCAACCTGCGCCTGGTCGTCTCCGTCGCCAAGCGCTACGTCGGGCGCGGGCTGACCATGCTCGACCTCGTCCAGGAGGGCAATCTCGGGCTCATCCGGGCCGTCGAGAAGTTCGACTACGCCCGCGGCTACAAGTTCTCCACCTACGCCACCTGGTGGATCCGCCAGGCCATGTCCCGCGCCCTGGCCGACCAGGCCCGCACGATACGCGTCCCCGTCCATGTCGTGGAGCTCATCAACCGGGTCGTGCGCGTCCAGCGCCGCATGCTCCAGGAACGGGGCTACGAGCCGACGCCGGAAGAGGTCGCCGCCCACCTCGACCTGCCCCCGGAGCGCGTCAGCGAGGTGCTGCGCCTCGCCCAGGAGCCGGTGTCGTTGCACGCGCCCGTGGGCGAGGAGGACGACGTCGCCCTCGGCGACCTCATCGAGGACGGCGACGCCACCAGCCCCGTCGAATCCGCCGCGTTCCTCCTCCTCAAGGAGCACCTGGAAGCGGTCCTGTCGACGCTGGGGGAGCGGGAGCGCAAGGTCGTCCAGCTCCGCTACGGCCTCGCCGACGGCCGCCCCCGCACGCTGGAGGAGATCGGCCGCATCTTCGGCGTCACCAGGGAGCGGATACGGCAGATCGAGTCCAAGACCCTGAACAAGCTCCGCGACCACGCCTTCGCGGACCAGCTGAGGGGCTATCTGGACTGATGCAGCCTGCGGGCCGGAACCCAAGGGGCGCGGGGAACTGCGCGACCAGCCGCAACGGGCCCGCAGCCGCCCCACGACACCACATGGCACCCCCGAACGCGACTCAGTCGAYCTCGGCCACCGCCTGCGCGAACTGCGCCTTGTAAAGCCGGGCATACGCCCCGTCCGCCGCCAGCAGCTCCCCGTGCGCCCCCTGCTCCACGATCGCCCCGTCCTCCATCACCAGAATCGTGTCCGCGTCCCGGATCGTCGACAGCCGGTGCGCGATGACGAACGAGGTACGTCCGTGTGCCAGTTTGGCCATCGCCTTCTGGATGAGCACCTCCGTACGCGTGTCGACCGAACTCGTCGCCTCGTCCAGCACCAGGATCACCGGGTCGGACAGAAACGCCCGAGCGATGGTGATCAGCTGCTTCTCACCCGCGCTGACCCCCGTCCCCCCGTCGTCGATCACCGTGTCGTACCCGTCCGGCAGCGTACGGACGAACCGGTCCGCGTGGGCGGCCCGGGCCGCTTCCTCGATCTCGCCGCGGGTCACCTCCCGGGACGCCCCGTACGCGATGTTCTCCGCGATCGTGCCGCCGAACAGCCAGGTGTCCTGGAGCACCATGCCGATCCCGGCGCGCAGTTCGTCCCGGGACATCCGCGCGATGTCGACGCCGTCGAGGGTGATGCGCCCGCCGGTGACGTCGTAGAACCGCATCAGCAGGTTCACCAGCGTCGTCTTGCCGGCGCCCGTCGGGCCGACGATGGCCACCGTCTGCCCGGGTTCGACCTTCAGCGACAGGTCCTCGATGAGCGGCTTGTCAGGGTCGTAGCGGAACGACACGTGCTCCAGCGCGACCTGCCCGCGCAGTTCCTCGGGCCGCACGCCCGGCACCGGATCGGCGCTCTGCTCCTCCGCGTCCAGCAGCTCGAAGACCCGCTCCGCCGAGGCGACACCCGACTGCACCAGGTTCGCCATGGACGCGACCTGCGTCAGCGGCATGGAGAACTGCCGCGAGTACTGGATGAAGGCCTGCACATCACCGATGGACAGCGAGCCGGAGGCGACCCGCAGCCCGCCGACGACCGCCACCAGCACGTAGTTGAGGTTCGACACGAAGAACATCAGCGGCTGCATCATGCCGCTGTTGAACTGCGCCCGGAACCCTGCCTCGTACAGCGCCTCGTTCTGCTCGGCGAACTGCCGCGCCGACTCCTCCTGCCGGCCGAACACCTTCACCAGCGCGTGCCCGGAGTACATCTCCTCGATGTGCGCGTTGAGTTTGCCCGTCGTGCGCCACTGCTGCACGAAGTGCGGCTGCGACCGCTTGCCCACGCTCCTGGCGATGACGAACGACAGCGGCACGGTCACCAGCGCGACCAGCGCGAGGATCCAGGAGACGTAGAACATCATCGCGAGGACGCCGATGATGGTCAGCAGCGAGTTGATGAGCTGCCCCATCGACTGCTGGAGCGTCTGCCCGATGTTGTCGATGTCGTTCGTCGCGCGGGACAGCACCTCGCCGCGCTGGCGCTTGTCGAAGTACGACAGCGGCAGCCGTGACAGCTTCGTCTGCACGTCCTCGCGCGTCCGGAACATGGTGCGGTTCACGGCCCGGTTCACCAGCCGCGTCGCCACCGCCATCAGCAGCCCGGCCACCGTGAACACGCCCAGCGCGAGCAGCAGCACGTGCCCGACGGCCGTGAAGTCGATGCCCTTGCCGGGGGTGAAGTCGGTGCTGCGCAGCATGTCGGCGACGTCGCCGTCCCCGCGCTGCCGCATGGAGTCGAGGACCTGCTCCTGGCTCGCTCCCGCCGGCATGTCCCGCCCGACGATGCCCGCGAAGACCAGGTCGGTCGCCTTGCCGAGGATCTTCGGCCCGACGACGTTGAGGCCGACGCTGAGCACCACGCACAGCAGCAGCACGCAGATGGTCAGCCGCTCGGGCCGGAACTGCGCGACGAGCCGTTTGCCCGATCCCTTCAAGTCCAGCGAGCGCTGGTCGGGGCCGCCCCCGGCCATCATCCGCCCCATGGGCCCCGCCATCAGGCAGCCTCCGCTTCCGTGAGCTGGGAGAGCACGATCTCCCGGTAGGTCTCGTTGTCCGCCATCAGCTCGTGGTGCCGGCCGGTGCCGACGATCCGGCCCTCGTCGAGGACGACGATCCGGTCGGCGTCCCGGATGGTCGCCACCCGCTGGGCCACGATCACGACGGTCGCCTCGGCGGTCTCCTGGGAGAGCGCGGCCCGCAGGGCGGCGTCCGTGGCGTAGTCCAGCGCGGAGAAGGAGTCGTCGAACAGGTAGATCTCGGGCCGCTGCACGAGCGTCCGGGCGATCGCGAGCCGCTGCCGCTGACCACCGGAGACGTTCGTCCCGCCCTGCGCGATCGGCGCGTCCAGCCCGCCCTCCAGCCGCTCCACGAACTCCCTGGCCTGCGCCACCTCCAGCGCGTGCCACAGTTCCTCGTYGGTGGCGTCCGGATTGCCGTAGCGCAGGTTGGTCGCCACCGTCCCCGCGAACAGGTACGGCTTCTGCGGCACCAGCCCGACGGTCTTCGCCAGCAGCTCCGGGTCGATCTCCGCCACCTCGACCCCGTCCACGAGCACCTGCCCGTCGGTCGCGTCGAACAGCCGCGGGACCAGCCCGAGCAGCGTGGACTTGCCGCTGCCGGTCGAGCCGATGACGGCGGTCGTCTCGCCCGGCCGGGCCACCAGGTCCACGCCCCGCAGCACCGGCTCCTCCGCACCCGGGTAGCGGAAGCCCGCCCCACGCAGCTCCAGATGACCGTGCCGGCGCAGCTCCCGCACGGGCGCCGACGGCGGCACGACGCTCGACGAGGTGTCCAGCACCTCCTGGATGCGCTCGGCACACACCTCCGCGCGCGGCACCATCATGAACATGAAGGTGGCCATCATCACGGACATGACGATCTGCATCAGATAGGCGAGGAACGCCGTCAGGTCACCGATCTGCATCCCGCCGCTGTCGATGCGGTGCGCGCCGAACCACACCACGGCGATCGACGACAGGTTCACCACCGTCATGACGATCGGGAACATCAGCGCGAGCAGGTTGCCGGTGCCCACCGCGAAGTCCGTGAGATCGGTGTTGGCTTTCCGGAAGCGCTGCTGCTCGTACTCGTCCCGGACGAAGGCACGGATGACTCGGTTGCCGGTGATCTGCTCGCGCAGCACCCGGTTCACCGTGTCCAGCCGCTCCTGCATCGACCGGAACAGCGGCCGCAGCCGCCGCACGATCAGCGTCACACAGAGGCCCAGCACCGGCACGACCGCCACCAGAACCCCGGACAGCGGCACGTCCAGGCCCAGCGCCAGCACGATGCCGCCCACGCACATGATCGGCGCGGACACCATCAGCGTGAACGTCATCAGCGCCAGCATCTGCACCTGCTGGACGTCGTTCGTCGTACGGGTGATCAGCGACGGCGCCCCGAAGTGACCGACCTCACGCGCGGAGAACGACTGCACGCGGTCGAACACGGCGCCGCGCACGTCCCGCCCGAGCGCCGACGCCGTACGGGCGCCGTAGTACACGGCACCGATGTTGCACACGACCTGGACCAGCGAGATGCCGATCATCAGGGCGCCGTAGCCCAGGATGTAGCCGGTGTCGCCGTTCACGACACCCTGGTCGATGATGTCCGCGTTGAGTGTGGGCAGGCAGAGCGTGGCGCAGGTCTGCAGGAACTGCAGCAGCACCAGCAGAGCGATGGGCCTCTTGTAGGGCCTGAGGTAGGTCCGCAGGAGTCGTATGAGCACGCTGCTTCTCTCGGAGTGGACGACGGGGTGGTTGGTTGCCCCTGGCCCCTATCGTCGGACACTCCACCCGCGTTACCTCAACCGAATTAACCCAACAGGCGGTCAAAAGGCCCCGGGGTGCGTCTGCTCCCGCACCGAAACGAACTGCTGCCGCACCGCCTGCCCCACGGCCAGCTCCTCTCCGGGCTCCAGCACCTGCGCGACCGCGCCCTGCCAGGCCGGCGGGGTCCGCGCGTCGAGCGACCCCTGGGACGCCCCGAGCGCCCAGGCCGCCTGCCGGGCCGCGCCGATCGCCGTGTAGTCCGCCGGCTGCGGCACCACGACCTGCGTCCCGAACAGCGAGGGCGCGGCCGCCTGCACGGCGGGCAGTTCGGCGGCCGGACCGAGCAGGAACACCCGCCGCACCTCCACGCCCCGGGCGCGCAGCACGTCCAGCGCGTCCGCGAGCCCGCACAGCATGCCCTCGAACGCGGCCCGCGCCAGATGCTCCGCCTTCATCGACTCGCGCCGCAGCCCCGCCAGGGTCCCGGCGGTGTGCGGCAGGTTCGGCGTCCGCTCACCCTCCAGATAGGGCARCAGCACCAGCCCGTGCGCCCCCGGCGTCGACTTCATCGCCAGCTCGGACAAGCTCTCCAGATCGGGCAGCCCCAGCAGCTCGGCGGCCCCGCGCAGCGTCCGTACGGCGTTCAGCGTGGTGACGACGGGCAGGTGCATGCCGGTCGCGTCGGCGAGGGCGGTGATCATCCCGGAGCCGTCGACCAGCGCCTCGGGGTGCACGGCCATCACGGACCCGGACGCGCCCAGGGACACGACCGCGTCCCCGAGTCCGATGCCGAGCCCGAACGCCGCCGCCATGGTCTCGCCGGTCCCCACGGAGATCAGCAGCCCCTCCGGGGTCCTGCCGGCCGCGTCCGCCGGGCCGATCACCTCCGGCAGCATGGCCTGGTGCCCGAGCGCCAGCTCGACGAGGTCGGGCCGGTAGGCGCCGGTCGCCGCCGACCAGTACCCCGTGCTGGACGCTCCGCCCCGGTCGGTGGTCCGTCGGATCGGGCGGCCCAGCAGTTGCCACACCAGCCAGTCGTGCGCCTGCAGGAGGATCGCGGTGCGCTGCGCGTTCTCGGGCTCGGTCCGGGCCAGCCAGCGCAGCTTCGTCACCGGCTGCGCGGCCTGCGGCACACACCCCACCGCCTGCGCCCATGCCTCGCGCCCGCCGAGCGCGTCGATCAGGTCGGCCGCCGCGACCTGCGTGCGCTTGTCGCCGCCGACCATCGCCGGCCGGACGGTGTTGCCCTGCGCGTCCAGCGGCACGACGGCGTTCTGCTGCGCCGAGACGCCGATGGCCTGCACACCCTCCAGCAGGCCGCCGCCCGCGGCCTCGCCCAGGGACAGCAGCCAGGCCTGCGGGTCGACGTCGGACGGCCGGCCGCCGTCGGGGCTCTCCACCGGATGCGGTGCATATCCCTGCCTGAGCACGGCTCCGGTGTCCGAGTCACAGACGACGATGCGAGTGAAATCGGGTGAACTGTCCAACCCGGCGACTATCCCCATGGCCAAAATTCTGCCGTACCGCTGCGCCGGCTTGAGCCGTGGGCGCCGTGGGGGCTTCCGCCGAGTTTCGGGCGCGGGGGCTTCGTGGCTGGTCGCGCAGTTCCCCGCGCCCCTTGAAGGACGTCGCCGATCTCGGCATCAACGAAGATCACGTATTGCTGGTGCCCCAGTCGTCCTCGCCGCCGTTGTGGGTGGCGCGCTCCTTGAGGTGGCGGACTCGGTCGGCCACCGAGTCGGGGACGCGGTCGCCTACCTTGTCGCTCACCACGTGGTACGCCTTGCCCGCGAACTCGCGGCCCTGCTGGGCCGCCGACTCCGCGGTGTTGCGGACGGCGGGGTTCTGCGCGAACTGACGGGCCGACTTCTTCAGCTGTTCGTAGCGCTCGCGTCCGGCCCTCGTGCCCAGCACGTAACCAAGGACGACTCCGGCGACGAACGTGAGCCGGTAACGCATGGCGGTCACCCTTCCCTTGCGTGGGTCTCCGGTGCGGCGTGGGCGCCGGGGAGTACCGATTGGCGGAGCACCCCCCTGCTTGCGCTAATGTATGTGTCGCAGCGAGCGCGCGCCCTCTGGCGAATACCCAGGTGGGTGCGTTCGATGCACACGAGACCTTCCTCGGTAGCTCAATTGGCAGAGCAGCCGGCTGTTAACCGGCAGGTTACTGGTTCGAGTCCAGTCCGGGGAGCTCGGTCCTCCGTAGCTCAATTGGCAGAGCAGCCGGCTGTTAACCGGCAGGTTACTGGTTCGAGTCCAGTCGGGGGAGCACGCTGAACGAGGACCCCCGCAGGGGTCCTTTTTCATGTCCGTTCCGATCTCCCGGGAACCGCGCGGCGCTGGTCGCAGTCCTCATGGTCACGAAGGCCGTGCGAAGCCGACCACACGAAGCAGGAGATCGTATGAGCGGCTATGCTGCGGCAGACGGCGCGCACACATGTACGCGACACGCCGCTATGGGGCGGTAGCTCAGCCGGTTAGAGCAGCGGACTCATAATCCGTCGGCCGTGGGTTCGAGTCCCACCCGCCCCACCACTCACTAGGCGAGCAGAACCGTTTCTACCTGCGGAAGCGTGAGAGCCCGTCGGCACGGTGGTGTGTCAGCGCAGCAGGAGCTGGACCATCGCGATGATGCCGACGGCGACGATGACGGCGCGGAGGGCGGTGGGCCGGAGGCGGCGGCCGACCTTGGCGCCGATCTGTCCGCCGAGGGTGGAGCCGACGGCGATCAGCAGGACCGCCGTCCAGTCGAACTCGGCGACGAAGAGGAAGAAGCAGGCGGCGACGCCGTTGACGACGGCTCCGAGGATGTTCTTGACGGCGTTGACGCGTTGCAGGTCCTCGTCGAGGAGCAGGCCCATCAGGGAGAGGTAGAGGACCCCTTGGGCGGCGCCGAAGTAGCCGCCGTACCCGCTCGCGAGGAGAAGTCCGGCCAGGAGGACGGGTCCGCCGTGCGGGCGGCCGGTGGTGCCGTTGTTCGCGCGGCGGCGCTGTACGGCTTTGGCGAGGCGTGGCTGGAGCAGTACGAGCACGAGCGCGAGAGCGATCAGTACGGGGACGATCGTGTCGAAGGCCTCGGAGGGCAGGGCGAGGAGCAGGATGGCGCCGCCGAGTCCGCCGACGAGAGCGGTGAGACCGAGGACGAGTGCGCGGCGCCCCTGTCCGCGGAGTTCGGCGCGGTAGCCGATGGCTCCGCTGATGGAGCCGGGGACGAGGCCGAGGGCGTTCGAGACGTTGGCTGTGATCGGCGGCAGCCCGGTGGCGAGCAGTACCGGGAAGGTGATCAGGGTGCCGGAACCGACGATGGTGTTGATCGTGCCCGCTCCGATGCCGGCTGCGAGGACGGCCAGTGCTTCCCAGATGGACAACGCCATCTCCTTACATGATCAATGTGTCACCTCCCCGCCGCGCGGCAGGCGGTCGAGGGGCTCGCACTGATCATGCATGATCAAGCACGGTCGCTGGGCCGGGGGTGCCCCTCTGTATCGCCGCGATGTGCCTGCTCAAGTCCTCGGCCGTCAGGCTGCCCGGCTCCCGGCTCCGGCTCACGCTCTCCCGGGCGGCGTGCTGCAGGGCCGCGTTCACCGGGGTGGGCACGCCGTGCTCCCGGCCGAGCAGCACGATCTCCCCGTTGAGGTAGTCCGTCTCGATCGATCCCGCGCCCCGCGCCAGGCTCTGCCAGGACGAGCCGCGAGTGCGCTCGCCGGCGACCGGCCGCGGGTCGACCGTCCCGCTGCGCAGCTCGGTGATCTCGGCCTCGCTCGCGTAGGCGATGCCCGCGGCGTCGAGGACCGCGGCGCCCTCGGCCTTCGCCCGGGCGACCAGATCCTGGGCGGTGGCGTCCGAGGCGGAGCCGCACACGGCCTCGACCACGTTGGCGAGGTTGGCGAGGAGCTTGCCGTACTTCCAGCGCATCACGTCCGTCACCACCGGAGCCAGGAGGTGGGCCTTCTCCAGGTCGTCCGCGATCCGCCGGGCGGTCGCGTCCGAGCCCGTCCCGTACCGGCCGATGACCAGGGCGCCGGTGCACGGGCCGCAGGGCGCCACGACCTCGCCCGGCTTCAGGTACGTGTTGGGCAGGACGACGCACATGCCGCACATGCCGTACACCTCGTGGAAACGGCGCAGTGCCAGGCGCTCGTTCTCCACTCCGTTCTGGGCGCACACCACAGGCAGGCGCTCGCCCGCCGTGCCGCCGCCCGCCACCGGCCGCGTGGCCCAGGCGTCCAGGGCGGTCACGCTGTCCTGGGTCTTGACGGCGAGTACGAGCACGTCGTCCTCGCGCAGTTCGACGTCCTCGGGCCGTGTGACGACGGGCACGTCGAGGGTGAGCGTGCCGGTGGGGACTCTGAGCCGCAGCCCGTTGACGCGCAGTGCCTCGAAGTGCGCGCCGCGGGCGACCAGGACGACGGACCGGCCGCTCTCGTGCAACCGCCCCCCGATCGAACCGCCGACCGCCCCGGACCCGATGATGATGTAGCGCATTCCGCTCCCCCTCGGCACGACGTGGCCACCGTACCCCGCAGGCGTTCTTCTCCGGCCGGGCCTCCTGTGATCACTGGCTGATACCAAGTGGCGTCGGCTGGTGCCGTGTTGCTTGGATTCCCGGTGTGACTTCTCCCTTCAAGGACATTCCTCCCACCACCCTCGCCGACCTGCTGGGCCGTGCACAGGTCATGGACAGCGGCATCCGTCCGCTGTGGGACTCGCCCCGCATCGCGGGTCCCGCGTACACCGTGCGGTGCGTGCCCGGCGACAACCTGATGCTGCACGCCGCGATCTACCGCGCCGAGCCCGGCTCGGTCATCGTCGTGGAGTCGGGCGACGTGGACTACGCGCTGGCCGGCGGCAATGTGTGCGCCGTCGCCCAGCGCCGGGGGGTCGCGGCCTTCGTGGTCGACGGTGTCATCCGCGATCTCGGCGAGGTGCGCGAGGCGGGCTTTCCCGTCTTCTCACGCGGTGTCATACCGATCCCCGGAACCAAGGAGAAGGCCGGCGCGCTCGGTGAGCCGGCCCGTGTCGGCGGCGTGCTCGTGCACCCGGGCGACATCGTGGTCGCCGACGAGGAAGGCATCGTCGTCACCCCCGCCGCCCGCCGGGAGGAGATCCTCGCGGCGGCTCGGGCGAAACTGGCCGAGGAGGCCGAGGAGTCCCTCGACGCCTGGGAGGCGAACCACCGGGCCCGTATCGAGAAGGCGCTGAGCGACCAGGGCTTCACCGGCTGACCGGACACCTCCTTTTCCCGGCTGAGGGGTGTTCAGGAGGGTCCGCCCTGAGGCCGCAGCGATTCTCCGGGGGTGCCCACCGGGGTGGTGCCGTGGCGGCGTTGGCGATGGGTGTACGTGGTGATCGCCTGCCACAGGTGGCGGCGGTCGGTGTCGGGCCAGAGGTCCGGGGTGAAGTGCAGCTCGGCGTAGGCGGTGTGCCAGGGCAGGAAGTTGGAGATGCGCTGCTCGTTGCCGGTGCGCCAGAGCAGGTCGACGTCCGGCATGTCCGGGCGGGGCAGGTGCCGGGCGAAGTCCTCCTCGCCGATCAGGTCGGGATCGAGGTCACCGGCCCGGGCCCGGCGGGCGAGCGCGGCGGCGGTGCGGGTGAGCTCGTCCCGGCCGCCGTAGTCGATGCACATCGTCAGCGTCAGGCCGGTGCGGGTGCGGGTGCTGCGGTCCCGCAGGTCGAGGAGGTCGGACAGGTCGGCGGGCAGGCGGCCGGTGCGGCCGTGCCAGCGCAGCCGGACGTCGAGGTCGCGGAAGGGGTCGTCGAGGACCTCGCGGCGCAGGAGGTCGAGGATCGCGTCGACCTCCTCGGGATCGCGGTGCCAGTTCTCGGTGGAGAAGGTGTAGAGCGTCAGGTGCCGCAGGCCGATGTCCAGGGCGCCGTGCACCACCTCGCGGACGGCGATGGCGCCGGCCCGGTGCCCTTCGTGCCGGGGCAGGCCGCGCTGCTGGGCCCAGCGGCCGTTGCCGTCCATGATCACGGCGACGTGTGCGGGGAGCCGGTCCGGCGGGATGTCCGGGGGCCGGTGGCCGCCGGGG
>NZ_NGFN01000189.1 GCF_002148965.1 Streptomyces swartbergensis
GATGTGGATAAGAGACAGACGTACCTTTATCGCCACGAGCACGGCCATCGGCGGAACGGTCGTGGCCGGCGGCCTGGTCGCCGGGCCGCCTCCGCTCGGCGCCGAGGCGGCGGTGGCTGCCGAGGCGGCTCCCGGCAGCCGCGTCTCCTTGACGGTCAACGGCGTCCGGCACACCGTCACGATCGACAACCGCACCTCGCTCCTCGACCTGCTGCGTGAGCGCCTGGGTCTGACCGGTTCCAAGAAGGGCTGCAACGCCGGGGCCTGCGGCGCCTGCACGGTGCTGGTCGACGGACGCCGGGTCAACTCCTGCCTGACGCTGGCGGTGCGGCTGGAGGGCGCCGAGGTCACCACGATCGAGGGTCTGGAGAAGGGCGACCGGTTGCACCCACTGCAACAGGCGTTCATCGACCAGGACGCCTTCCAGTGCGGCTTCTGCACGCCGGGGCAGATCGTGTCGGGCGTCGGGTGCATCCAGGAGGGGCACACCGGCTCGCCGGAGGAGATCCGGGAGTGGATGAGCGGCAACCTGTGCCGCTGCGGTTGCTACGTGAAGATCGAGCGCGCGATCGAGCAGGCCGCGGGCAGGAAGTGAGGACCGATTCCCATGTATCCCTTCACCTACACCAAGGCCGCGGACACGCGCGAAGCTCTCCATGCCGGTCGACGCGGCGGGCGTTACATCGCCGGCGGCACCACCCTCGTCGACCTGATGCGGGAGACCGTCGAACGCCCAGGCTCGCTGGTCGACATCAGCCCCCTGCCGCTGGGCGAGATCATCGTCACCAAGAGCGGGGGGCTGCGCATCGGCGCACTGGTAAGAATGTCCGAGGCCGCCGCCCACCGGGGCGTACGCGCCCTGTACCCCGTCATCTCACAGGCGCTGGAACTGAGCGCCTCGGCCCAGTTGCGGAACATGGCCACCATCGGCGGCAACATCATGCAGCGCACCCGGTGCACCTTCTTCCGTGACGTGACCGCCCCCTGCAACAAACGCGAGCCCGGCGCCGGATGCGCCGCGCTGCACGGCTACAACCGCAGCCACGCGATCCTGGGCACCTCCGACAGTTGCGTGGCCACCCACCCTTCCGACGTCGCCGTCGCCTTCGCGGCACTGGAGGCGACCGTGCACCTGCTGGGCCCGGACGGCGGACGCAGCCTGCCCTTCGCCGACTTCCTGCTCCGGCCGGGCAGCACCCCGAACCGCGAACAGGCCATCCGCCCAGGCGAATTGATCACGGCCGTGGAGATCCCGGCCCACCCGCGCCCCCTGAAATCCGGCTACCTGAAAGTGCGCGACCGGCAGTCCTACGAGTTCGCGCTCACCTCGGCGGCCGTCGCCCTGCACATCGGCGGCGGAGTGATCCGCGAGGCCAAGGTGGCCGCCGGAGGCGTGGGCACCGTGCCCTGGAGACTGCCCGCCGTCGAGCGCCACCTCATCGGCGAACGCCCCTCCGACGGGCTGTGGGCCGAGGCCGCCGAGCACGCGACCGATGGGGCGCGTCCCCTCAAGCACAACGGCTTCAAGGCCGAGCTGCTCAAACGCACCGTCGAACGTCAGCTGCGCACCGTAGGAGGCACCGAATGAGCCAGCCACAGGCAGCGGTCGGTGCGGCGGTGCCGCGGGTCGACGCACGACTGAGGGTCACCGGGAGAACGAAGTACGCCGGAGACAACAACCCCGACGGGGTCGTGCACGCGGTCATCGTCGACAGCAGTGTCGGACGCGGCCGTGTCACCGGCATCGACGCCCGTGCCGCCGAAGCCCAGACCGGCGTCGTGAAGGTGATCAGCCACCTCAACGCGCCCAGGCTGCCGCACCGTGAACCGGGATTCCCGCCGGGTGAGGCGCTGCGCCCCTTCCAGGACGACCGCGTCCGGTTCTTCGGACAGCCCGTCGCGGTCGTGGTGGCGACCACGCTGGAGGTGGCACAGCACGCGGCGAGCCTGGTGGAGGTCTCCTACGACGCCCAGCCTCCCTCGACCGACATCGGCACCGCCGACCCCGCGGACGATCCCGAGACCTATGCACGCGGCGACGCGGACCGGGCCCTGGAGGCCGCCGACGTCAAGCTGGACCTGGCGTACCGGATGGCCCGCAACCACCACAACCCGATGGAGCCGGCCGGTACCGTCGCCCACTGGGAGGGTGACAGGCTCACGCTCTGGGAGAAGACCCAGCACGTGCAGGGCACCGCGGAGACCATGGCCGCCGAGTTCGGCATGCCGCCGGACGACATCCGCGTCATCTCGCCGGCCGTCGGCGGCGCCTTCGGCAGTGGCGGCCGCACCTGGGTGCACACCTCCATCGCGGCCCTGGCCGCCCGCGAGGTGAAACGCCCCGTAAAACTCGTCCTCACCCGCAGGCAGACGTACTTCGGCGTGGGATACCGGCCCGCATACGAGTACGACCTGCGGCTGGGCAGCGACCGGCGGGGCCGTCTGACCGCGTCGATGCACGACGTCCGCACCGAGTCCTCCCGCTACGAAAGGCACAGCGAAGACGTTCTCGCCGCCGGCCGGATGCTCTACAGCACGCCCAACGTCCGCCAGGTGTACGGGCATGTACCGCTGGACGTGAACACGCCCACATGGATGCGTGGCCCCGGCTACTCCAGCGGCGCGTTCTGCGTCGAGACGGCGATGGACGAACTCGCCCACGAACTGGGCCTGGACCCGATCGAGCTGCGGCTGCGCAACGAACCCGCCGCCGACGAGTCCACCCATCTGCCGTTCTCCACCCGCCGCCTGCGCGACTGCTACCGCGCGGGGGCCCGCGAGTTCGGCTGGCACCGCCGCAACCCCGAGCCCCGCTCGATGCGTGACGGCGACTGGCTCATCGGCATGGGGATGGCCGCCGGTGTCTACGACACCGCGCGCAGCGAGGCCCAGGCCTCGGTCAGGCTCGACGCCGACGGCACCGCCCTGGTGCAGTCCGCGACCAGCGACATGGGCCCCGGCACGGCCACGTCGATGACCCAGGTCGCCGCCGACGCCCTCGGCCTGACCATGCGCCAGGTCACCTTCCGGCTCGGCGACTCCGACCTGCCCCTGGCTCCCGGCCACCACGGCTCGCGGACCATGGCCAGTGTCGGATCCGCCGTCCAGGACGGCTGCGACAAGCTGCGCCGGCAGGCGATCACGCTGGCGGTCGAGGACGAGGACTCACCGCTGTACGGCGTCGACCCCGCCGATGTGGTGGTACGCGGCGGCCGGCTGTACGTGAAGGACGATCCCACCCGCGGGGAGACGTACCGGCTGCTCCTGGCCCGCAACGACCGCACCCACCTCGAAGCGCTCGGCACGTACGCCGGGGCGCCGGAATCGGAGAGGTTCTCCTTCTACGCCTACGCCGCGACGTTCGCCGAAGTGGCCGTCGACGCCCGACTCGGCCTGGTACGGGTTCGGCGCATGGTCGGCGTGTACGACGCCGCCCGGATCATCAACCCGAGACTCGCCGACAGCCAGGCCATCGGAGCCATGACCGGCGGCATCGGCCAGGCCCTCCTCGAACACACGGTCACCGACCACCGCGACGGCCGGATCGTCAACGCCAACCTCGCCGACTACCTCGTGCCGACCCACGCCGACATGCCCGAGATGAAGGCGATCTACATCGAGGGGAAAGACTTCGAGGCCGACCCGATCGGAGTCAAGGGTCTGGGCGAGATCGTCATCGTCGGAGTGGCGCCCGCCATCGCGAACGCCGTGTTCAACGCCACCGGCCGCCGCATCCGCCACCTGCCCATCACCGCCGAAGCACTGCTCTGAGCCCTCGGGTGGCCGGTGCACTCACCAGATCACCCCGGGATCCCAAGCGTCCGGCGATGTGCGACGCCACACCGCCGGACACCAGGGCCGCCGCCGCAGCCGCACCCCCGAGGCGCGGCGGCGGCACCCTGAAGGCGCACCTACCTCACGGAGGGCCGGTCATGCTGAACATCGCGTACACATTGCACCAGTGGTACGGCAGGGCCCGCCCCTTCGCCCTCGCCACCGTCACCCACGTCAGTGGCAGTGCACCCCTGCCCGTCGGCACCGCCCTCGCCGTCGACATGGAGGGCACCGCGGTCGGGAGCGTCTCCGGCGGCTGTGTCGAAGCGGCGGTCTACGAACTGTGCCAACACGTCCTGGCACACGGCGGGCCACCAGTTCGCACCCGCTTCGGCTACTCCGACGACGACGCCTTCGCCGTCGGCCTGACCTGCGGTGGCGAGATCGAGGTCCTGGTCCAGCGCGTGGAGCCCGCCGCCGAGGCGCACCTCGCCGCCGCCCTGGAGACCGTGATTGCCGGCCGCTCCTGCGCCGTGGCCCACGTCATCGACGGCTCCGGCGAACTCCTCGGCCGCACCCTCCACGTCCCCGACGGCGGTCCCCACGACGGCACCCTCGGTGGCGAGAACGAGGACAAGGCGGTCGTGGCGCACGCCCGCGCGCTCCGCCGTGCGGGACGCACCGCACGCGTCGAGGTCGGCGGCGAAGCCGACACGTGCCCCACGAGGTTGACCGTCCTCGTCCACACCCACGCACACCGCCCCCGCATGCTGATCTTCGGCGCCGTCGACTTCGCCGCCGCTCTCAGTCAGGCCGGCCGCTTCCTCGGCTACCACGTCACTGTCTGCGACGCCCGCCCCGTCTTCACCACGCGGGCCCGCTTCCCGCACGCCGACGAGATCGTCACCGACTGGCCCCACCGCTACCTCGCGGCCACCGAAACCGACGCCCGCACCGCCATCTGTGTCCTGACCCACGACGCCAAGTTCGACATCCCCCTGCTGCGGTCGGCGCTCGCCCTCCCCGTCGGCTACGTCGGCGCCATGGGCTCCCGACGCACACACGGCCACCGCGTCGACCTGCTCCTGGAAGCCGGCGTGCCCGAGGAGCAACTGGCCCGTCTGCACTCACCGATCGGCCTGGACCTCGGTGCCCGTACTCCCGAGGAGACCGCCATCTCCATCACCGCGGAGATCATCGCCCACACCAACCGCGGCACGGGTCTGCCCCTGGCGCACGGCACGGGCCGGATCCACCCTCCCGCACAGCCTCTGCCCGACTTGGCGACGGCTCCGTAACTCCCATACAGGAGAAGGGAACGGTGGCTCCAGTTTCGGGCGGGCTGACCACCCCGCCCGGACCTCCAAGCTCCTCGCGCGCCCGGACGCCGGGATGAGCTGGAAGGGCGAGGACATCCGTGGCTGGCCCGGCTCCTGCACGGCGAGGAACGGGAGGCATGGCATCACGCTCGCGGCAGCCCAGTGCTCGCCGCACACCTGACTCCGCCTCGCCGCACCGATCGCCGCCGACCGGTGTACGCCCTGGGAGGCAACCACCAGCCCCGGCGATGCTCAGGCCGACCCTCGGCCGGCGCGGGTTGCGGCGCATCCGCCCGACACTCGCCTGCCCGGCCCGCGCACCGAAAACATGCCGCCCCCACGTCATCCGCGCGCCCGATCGCAGCGACCGTCCGGTGCCGCGCACGAAAGCGAGCCGCTGGACGCGCCAGTGATCACGATGAGCCTCAGATGGCTCCGCCATTGACCCGGACGACCTGGCCGTTGATCCAGCGGCCCTCTGCGCCCGCCAGGAACGAGACCACCGAGGCCATGTCGGCCGTCGTACCCAGGCGCTCCAATGGCGCAAGGGAAGCCAGCCGGTCAATCGTCGCCGGGTCCCGACCCTCCAGAAACAGGTCGGTCACGGTCGGGCCGGGGGCCACGGCGTTGACCGTGATGTCCCGGCCCGCAGTTCGCGCACCATCTTGCCGGCCACGTACGCGACCACGTCGACGCCGCCGAATTCCTGCTCGGCCGTGTCGAACATCGCGGCCACCGCGTCCTCGTCGGCCACATCGGCCTGCACGGTGATGGCCCGGGCGCCCGCCCGGATCAGCGGTGGCGACGGTCCCCTCGGCCTTCTCCTTGTCCGACGTAGCCGACGACGACGGCCAGGCCGACCGCGGCGTCACCGTGAAGGTCCTCACGGCCGATGCCACGCGAGCCGCCGATCACGACGGCGACTCGAGGGGTACTCCCACTCACGGGTTGCTCCTTTGAACGGTCCGCCGTCCACGATGGGTCCACAGACCCCCGGCTACCAGGGTCGCTTACTCAGGGGTCGGAAACCCCTGGAAAGCCGAGTGCGTTCAGGTCAGGGTGGTGGTGTGAATCTTTCGGAACTGGGCGGCTTTTTGAGGTCACGGCGTGATCGCATCCGACCCGCGGATGTCGGCCTACCGACCGGGCCGCGCCGCCGTGTACCGGGTCTTCGCCGTGAAGAGGTCGCTCAGCTGGCCGGTGTCTCGGTCGACTACTACATCGAGCTGGAGCGCGGGGCGGGCGTCCAACCCTCGGAGCAGATGCTCGCCGCGCTCGCCCGGGCACTCCGACTGAGCCGGGACGAGCGCGACTACCTCTTTGCCCTGGCGGGCCGTCCGCTGCCCCCGTCCGGCAGTCCGGCCGACCACGTCCACCCGGGGATGCTGGACTTGATGCATCGCCTGGGGGGCACACCGGCCCAGGTGGTCACCGACCTGCGCGTCATGCTCGTACAGAACCCGGCGGCCCGTGCACTGCTCGGTCCACCGCCGTCCACGACGGGATGGACCGCCAGCTTCCTGTACCGGTGGTTCACCGACCCGAAATCACGGGCGCTCTACCCGCCCGAGGACCATGCCGAGCACACCCGCTCCTTCGTGGCCGACCTGCGTGCGGCCTCGGCCCGGCGCGGCGCTGACCCCGATATCCGTGCAATGATCATGGCACTGAGCGCGCGTAGTCCCGAGTTCTCCAAACACTGGGCCCGGCACGATGTTTCGTTCCGACGCCACGACAGAAAACGCCTGCTACATCCAGAGCTCGGACTGCTTGAGGTCAATTGCCTGAACCTGTTCAGCGAGGACGGACGGCAGCGACTGCTCTGGTTCACCCCCGCTGTCGGAACCGACTCGGTCGCCAAACTGGAACTACTCGCCGTGCTCGGCACACAGATCTTCGACCAGCAGGAGTCCTGAGTGGACGTTCTATGAATCGTCGGTGCCGTTGGCGACGTACCAGGGACGGGCAGGTCGGCATTTGGGCCGGCGAAGGCGGCGAGGCGCACACTCCTGGCGCATAAGCGCGTGTGCACGCAAGAGCCCCAGGAAAGCTCAGCCTTCCGTAATCAGCGGCGGAACGGGCTGGCGTCGATGGCCGTGCCGAAGCGATGTGCCCCCCCTTTCGGGCAGCCGCATGGCGCGAAGACCCGGTCCGTGACGGACGCTCACCTCCCTTGCCCCGGCGCAGGCGACATCGAGCACCTCCCTGCTCACGGTGCACAGGACGGACCCTGTTCGTCGCGGAACGGCCGCCGGCCGCCCCCGGCCTCGGCGCTTGCGTCCGCACTGGTTCTGCGCGCTGATCGACCCGCAGCTGGAGGCGTTCACCCAACAAGGGATCCCGCGAACCGGGATCCTTCTGTTTCCGAGGACGTCTCGGCCGATTCCCATCGCACTGGATCGCCGCGACGCGATAAGTCTTCGGCACGAATCCATTCCTCAGCCCGCGTGATCGATGTGCTCGTTTGCTCGTGAACGCCCCACTCCGACGCGTCGCCGCGGCACCGTGGCGTGAGCCCACCTTGGCCGGCGGCGACACACGTTACAAGCCCGTATTCGACGCGGCAGATTTTCTCGCATGGAAACCCCGCGCCGTTCCGGTCGCCGCGCAGCCGAAACCCCGTGCACCCCGAGTGGGCGCCAATGGCGGGGGTTGTCATCCCCTGGTTGCGCCGCCCTGGCACGCGCAATGATGGTCCGCAGATGAACCACTGTTCTTTTCACCATTCCTGGTTCGAGGGAGTGTCAAGACATGTCCGTTTCGGAAAACCATGGCCTGTCCTACGCGGTAACCGTCTCCCGGCAGCTCGTCCACCGCGCCGCCATCTGCGAGGTGTTTCTGACCGTACTCAGCGCCGCTCCGACAACGAATTCCTCGTCGCGGCGCAGCTGCCACGCGTCCACAGCTACTACAGCGACCACCTGGTGACTCCGGCCGCCTACGACCCGCTTCTGTTACTCGAAGTGTTCCGACAGACCTCCATCCTGGTCGCCCACGAACACTGCGCCGTCCCGCTGGACCGAAGGTTCAGCTTCAACTCCGGCGAGTTCACCGTCCTCGACACCGAAGCGCTGGAGATCGGGCGGCTGCCTGGGCGGGGGCTGCTGACCGTCACCATCACGGGCGAGAAGCACCGCGTCGCTGAGCTCGTCGGCGTCACCCTGGAGATGCGGCTGGCTGTCGACGGCCACGACGCCGCATCCATGACCATGACCATCCAGTGGATGCCCGTCGATGCGTGGGACACGTTGCGTGAACGCGGCCGCGCTGCCCTCGACCTGGAGACTCCGCGCCCGCACCCCCATGGCCGCCGGCTCAGCCCTGCCGCGGTCGGGCGGCACTCGCCCGACAACGTCGTCCTGGCGGAGGCGGCGGCCGTCGGACGCCAGGTCGTGGCTCAGGTCATCGTCGACCAGGCGCATCCGGCTCTGTTCGACCACCCACTCGACCACATCCCCGGTGCGCTGTTCTTCGAGGCATACCGGCAGACCGCCCTGCACGCGGCCCACGAACTGCTGGGCCTGTCGCCCCGGCGGCTGACGCTGACGCACTGCGCGGCCGCCTTCACACGGTTCGGTGAGTTCGAACTGCCCACCGTGTGCCAAGCCGAATTGGTCGAGGACCGGGCGACGCCGGGCGCGGCCGTCTTCCGTATGGAGATGCTCCAGGAGAAGACCGTGATCTCCACAGCTGAGGTCGCCCTGCGGTGCACCAGCCCCATCGGCCAGTTTCTCATCCCTGTCTCAGCCCAGGCCTCCTTGCTGCTTCACCCCACAACCCCCTGACAGGAGGGCTCTCTGTATGCCCCTGCCCATGGTCTGGTTCGACTTCGGCGGCGTACTCTCGCCACCTCTGGACGAGTTGTACGACGCCTACCACCGCAAGACCGGCATTCTGCCCGCGCAACTACAGGCCGCCATGAAGGAGGTCGCGGACGAGATGGGCATGCCGACCCTGGCGCCCATCGAGATCGCCGCCCTCACCGAGGCCGAGTGGGGGCGTCGCCTCCGCCGCGTCCTGACGAGCCGTCACCCAGAGCTTGATCTGAGCCGTGCCCGCCTGGAGGGCTTCGGCGAGCAGTGGTTCGACGGCGTCACGGCCAACCCGGTGATGGCGGGCGCCCTGCGGAACGCCCGCGACAACGGGTTCCGAGTGGGCATCCTGTCGAACAACGTCGTCGAGTGGGAGCCGTACTGGCGGGCGATCGTGGCCCCGGCCGGCGAGGTCGACTGTCTCATCGACTCATGCAAGGTCGGCGTCCGCAAACCCGACCCGAAGATCTTCGATCTGGCGACCAAGAGCGCCGGTGTCACCCCCGAGGACTGCGTGCTCGTCGACGACCTCGCAGGCAACTGTGCCGCGGCCCGACGGCAGGGCTGGCACGCCGTCCACTTCCGTGACAACCACCAAGTCCTCGCCGAATTGCGGCATCTGACAGGTCTGCCCAGCATCCTCTGACGCTGCTCGCGGTGGGTCGGGTGAACCACGGCTTGCTGAGGGTTTTTGAACGGTGCGGGCGTTCCCTGTAGTGAGCGTGCAGACATGCCGTGACCGTCATCGTCTTCGTAGCCGGATTGCGAGGAGCAAGAATCATGCTCACCAACGCCAGTCCTGTCCTGGTCACTGGGGCCACCGGCCGCCCATCGAAGCGCCGGGTGCCGAGCTGGTGAAGGCAGACCTTTCCGACCGGTCCTCCCTGGATGCGGCGGTCGATGGGGTCCGCGCAGTGTTCTCGGTCCCCCAGACCGCCCGGGCCGGCGCGGCCGACGTCTGGACGAGCGCCTTCGTCTTGAACCTCGGTGCCGCCGTGGAGACGACCCGGGCCCACCCTCCCTGCGCTGCCCCGGTCCCGGGGCGCGGTAGTGAGCATCAGCTCTCAGAACGCCCGCAATCCGCGCGGAGTACCGCTGTCCTACTCGGCGGCCAAGGCCGCGCTCAACGCCTTCTCCCGTGGCTTGGCCGAACAGGTCGGAATCGGGGGTTCGGGTCAACGTCGTCACCCCGTCCGGCACGCGGACCCCGCTGCTAACGGGCGCTGACGGCTTCGGTGCCGAACTGGCGGGGCACGCACATGGAACTCGACCAGGACGCGCTGTTGGCGATGCTGCCCCAGCAAGCCGGAATGGTGACCGGCGCATTGATCGAACCGGCCGAGATCGCTCGGGCAGTGCTGCTGCTGGCGTCTCCGACGATGCCAAGTGTGATCAGCTCCAACTGGGTGGTAGACGGCGGCGCGCTCAAGACTCCATGATGGCCCGACACGCGGCAGCAGTGGAGATCCAACATCTTGAAGTCGCCGGTCATGGGGCTGGGCGCGAGTCGCTGATCGTGTTCTCGTGCTGACGCGGGCGGTTGTCCGGCGCGAAGAACCTCTGGCACCGCGAGACTTCGAGGTTCGACAGGACGAGCAGATCGCGCGGGAGCGTGGTGGCGTGACAGATGTGCTGGCGGAGCTTGGTGAGGACGCGCCAGTTCTTCAGGTGCACGAAGGTGTGCTCGCAGTCGGCGCGACGGACGCGATCAGCTGCTTCCTCGCCGAGCCGAGTGGCTTGGTACGGGCGGCCTTGTAGCCGGTGATGACCACCGGATCGTCCGGGTCCGTGTCCAGACCGACGAAGCCGAGGTCGCCGGCGCCCAGCTCGTGGGCCCGAGAGCAGGCCGTGGCCGCCCTTTCGGCTGACTTGCCTCAGCGCGCGCTCCAGCCGCGAGGCCCGCACGGCGAGCAAGGGATCACTTCCAGCAACCAGCGGCGCACCGTTGCAGGGCAGATACGGTTGCTACCCGCCATGTCGGCAAGCCGCTGGTTATGAATCTTCTTGTAGGGCTGCCCCGCCGCCAGCAGACTCTGCTCTCCCTCACCCACGGCTCGCCGAGCAGGTAGCTGGAGAGATCTCAGACTCGCTGGCGAGGGAGATCAGATCATTGAGTCGGTCGTGTGCCCGGGTCAGGTCATCGATCTGGGTCCGGATGCGGTCGCGTTGGTCTTTCAGTCGCTGTGTCATCTGAGGGGTCGCTGTGAGGGTGTCCAGGAAGGGCAGGACGTGCAGGATCGCTTTGCTGCTGAGCCCGGCCGAGTAGAGGAGTTGGATGAACTTCACCCGCTCAACGGCGGATTCGGGATACTGCCGGTGGCCACTGGGGCTGCGGTCGGCGATGACGAGCCTCTGTTCTTCGTAGTACCGCAGTGCGCGGACGCTGACCCCAGCGCGTTCGGCCAGCTTTCCGATACGCATGGCACCTCCGGGGAAGTTCGGACTTGATCCTCACGCTGGCGTGAGGTTTTAGCGTACGCGTCATGGACATCAACGGAGCCACTGCGCTCGTCACCGGAGCCAACCGCGGCATCGGCCGTCATCTCGCCGCCCAGCTCGTCGAGCGGGGCGCGAAGGTCTACGCGACTGCCCGCCGACCCACATCCGTTGACCTCGACGGTGTCGAGGTCCTCGCCCTGGACATCTCCGACGCGGACGCCGTCGTGGCGGCGGCCCGCGCAGCGGGTGATGTGAACCTGCTTGTCAACAACGCCGGTATCGGAGGCGGCAACCTGCTCGGCGACCTGGACGTCGTCCGCGCCGCACTGGATGTGAACTTCTGGGGCACGTTGTCCATGGCTCGCGCCTTCGCGCCGGTCCTGGCGGCGAACGGCGGGGGCACGATGGTGAACATCGCCTCGTCGGCGTCCTGGTTCGTCTTCCCGGGCAGCAGTGCCTACGCGGTCTCGAAGGCTGCCGTGTGGAGCATGGGTAAAGCGCTGCGCCAGGAACTGGCTGGGCAGGGCACGAGCGTCATGTCGGTGCACCTCGGAGCAGCGGACACCGACATGATGAAGGGATACGACGTGCCCAAGATGGACCCGGCCGATGTCGCCCGTATCACCCTTGACGGTGTTGAGGCCGATGCGTTCGAGGTTGTCGTCGACGAGTTCACCGCGATGGTCAAGGCGTCGCTGAGCCAGGACCCTCGCGACTTCGACAAGCAGTTCCAGCAGTTCCTGAACTCCTGAGTACCCGTCTTCTGAACCTCGGGGACCACGTATCTGGTGTCGCAATAGGCCCACATATTGCATGCGCCTTGCGTATGTGACGCGCCGCCTCGCCGGCCTTGCTGTCGGTTGGTTTCCCTCGGACCGCCTCCCGAAACCGGCGTGCTGTTGGGTAGGCCGCCAACGAGGCGCCTGTGACCAGGCCCTCGGAAGCCGTGGAGCCAGGCGAAGGTCGGCTCGATCACCCACCGGTAGGTGTCCAGGCCGGTGCCGTGTCGTGCCGCGGCGGGCGATGGCCAGCACGATGCCTTGAACCCGGACCTGGTCGCGGTAGACGTCGTGGTCGTAGCCGCGGTCGGCGAACAACGAGTCCGGCTTGCGGCGGGGCCGCCCGATGCGCCTGCGGATCGGCGGCATGGCATCGAGCAGGGGCAGCAGCTGGGTGCGTCGTTGCGGTTCCCGCCGGTCAGCACGACCGCGAGCGGGGTGCCGTGCCCGTCGGTGATCAAGTGGTGTTTCGAGCCGGCCCTGCCCCGGCGGACCGGCGACGGGCCCGTGTGGCTCCCCCTCTTTTAGCGCCCGGACGTGGCAGGAGTCCACCACGCAGCGCGACCAGTCCAGCCGCCACGCTGCGTTGAGCTCGGCGAACAGGACCTCGTGCAGACGCTGCCAGACACCGGCCTCGTTCCAGTCCCGCAAGCGTCGCCGGCAGGTCATGCCCGATCCGAAGCCGAGTTCCCTGGGCAGGTACTCCCACTGGATCCCGGTGTGCAGCACGCAGAGGATCCCGCAGAGCACCTCCCGGTCCGGCAACGGCTTGCGGCCCGGATACCGGAACCGCCGCTCACGCTGCGGCAGCAGAGGCTCCAGGCGATCCCACAGCTCATCCGACCAGGATCCACGGCGACGTCCCCACCACGCCAGGCCGAACGCTCAACTCCAGCCGCCGCACACGGCCATCGACGCCGATCCACCTCATTGTGTCAGCCGTTGTCATTCCGGTGTGATCGGCAGGTCCCGGATCCGTCTCCCGACCTTCGGCAACACGCGCATACCTCCCAAGTCTCCGGTGTTCCGAATCATCGGCGGGTACTACGACGTCACCGTCAGAAAGTGGGGGCCCGACGCGCCAGGCAGCGTTTCCCGGCTGCGTCACTGAACGGGTGAGCCCTCTCCATCCGGCGAGGCGGACTGCAGCTCCCTCGCCTCCAGCGTCGCCAGGAGTTCGTCCGACATGAGCGGTCGGCTGAAATCCAAGAGGTCCCAGGTCAGCGGCGCCGGCCGCAGCGTGCCGGCGTCGAGGTTCACCATGGCTCGCGTTCCGCTGGCGTGGACGGTCGCGCGATCAGCAGACAGGATAAGGAACTCATAGGTGAAACTCGTACGCCCCACATGTCCGAGCCAGAACTGCACCTGGACCTCCCCGAGCCTGGTGATGGGGACGTCATAGGTCAGTTGCATGGACCGGACGACCTGAACCATCTCGGGAGATCCCGAACCGCGGCCGAAGGGAAACCCCTTTCGAATCAAGTAGCTGTTGAATGCCCGCTCGAAGAGGAAGGGAAACTTGTTGTGATGGACCATGCCGTACGCATCAAGGTCTTCAAAGTGCACTGAAACCGTTTCGTAAACACCCACGGGATCCTTGCTCTTGGCCGAGGTCATCCTGAATCCGTTTCTGACGAATCGTTCAGTGGATCTGGCGCTCACTACGCGCCTCGCCATGGGGGTCACGATGCTGTCCTCGCCAGCTTCGGTGTCGGCGGGAAGCGCCGCAGTTGCCGACGGTACGGGACCACACCGTTCCGCACGTCGTTGCAACGGTACCAGCGGAGAAACGGTTCATTGAGCCTTTGCATATCCGGTATGAACTGGCTTGGTATAGCGCCTGCCCTCCCGATCGAAGCCTGGGGTCCGTCATCAAACGGACCTTGTCCAGAACACGAAATACGCGAGTGTAATCGCCGCTTCGTGGGACTCATCAGCCTTTGAGCCGCTTGAAGCAGCACTGTATGACGTCGCGTCGAAGGTAGATCTCCAGGTCGAACCCGGGCGGCCGCGATGGGGCGGTGATCCACTCCGGCGCCTGACTGCTGGGAAAACTGACGGCATGTCGGTGGGCGCGGACGATGGTGGAGTCGGCTTCCCGGGGACACCGCCCCGCACTCACTTCGGCCAAGTGGGAAACAGCTCCTCGCCTGGCGACGCGAGTGGACAAGGCCGTGGTCGATGAGGCTCTGCCCGGTGTCCCGCAGGGTGTCCGCAACGGGGCGTGCGGCCCAGCCCAGTTCGTCGATCGCCTTCTGGCTGGACAGCCGCTCAGGGCGGCCGACGTAGCCGAGCATCAGGCGCAGGGCAGGGTCAAAGCGCGCGGTCCGCACCGAGGACCAAGCATGGCCGCAGCCTTGTCGACTCGGTCTTCGCGAGCATCGTGGCAGGGGCAGAGTTGCTGCTTCTGCCTGGTGGGGACGAGGTCGTCGCCCTGGCAGAGGCGATCGCCACGAGGTCCAGCGACGATCACGCGTTTGGGCAGGCTGTCGCGCGGGCCGCAGAGCATGTGCGCGTGGTTGCCGAGACGGCCAAGGGCGTGTGAGTTCAGCTTCCTGGTTGAACGGCGGGGGAGGCGCGTCGGAGCCACGGTTCGGACACCGTGGCTCAAGGTTGCCGCAGTTGACTCCCCACTGCTGCTCGCGCCGAGTCGAACTGACGACCCCGGTCGGCAGCGCGACTGCGGACAGCGGCTGCCAGCCTATGAAACCGGTCCAGGACTCAGTGACCCAGATCACTGAATTGTCCACGCATCAGTCTCGCCCGACCCGCAACCCCGAAGGCCTTCGGACGTCTGTGGGAGTGGATGCGCCTCCAGCAGAGGGCCGCCGCATGGCAGCCATCCATGACGGACGGTCAGCCCCATTGAGACCGATGATTCGAGGACCGAAAATGTCAGTACGTCACGCCGCTGTCCGCAGTTCCCGTCCGGGCCGGGTACGCGCCGCGCTGGGCGTCTCAGTCGTGGGCGCCGCGCTGGCCCTCGGTGGAGCCTTCACGGCCCACGCCGACACCACCGCGCCGGATGCCACCGAAGCCGAGAAGGCGCACTCCACCTCTCCCGCGACGTCCACCTCCACCGGGAAGCACGCCAAGCCCTACGTGTCCGGCTCGGAGACGCCCGCCCTCACCTCGGAGACGGACGTTCCGAAGGACGCCAAGCCGGCCCGGCCCCACATCCCAGGGTCGGAGACGGACGTCCCGGAAGACGCCAAGCCCGCCCAGCCGGTGCAGCAGCCCGCGACTCCGGCCCACTGAGGTTATCCGGCGTTTCGGCTCGCTGATCGGCTCCAGTCCGGTCGGCGGCACCACGTGAATGCACGCTGCACGGCTCGGGCCCGGCAGCACGGTCTGTCCACCCGGCGTCCGGGTGGACAGACCGGTACCGCGACGTCCAGGAGACACGTGAGAACAGCGACGATCCCCACCGCCGCACCGTCGGTCACCTGGTGGCAGAGCATTCGCAGGCTGGTACAGGGCGGACTCGCTCCGCGTTCACTGACACATCGGAAGGACGGCGGGAGAAGGCCCTTCAAAGCCCTGTCCCCCAGCACGGCCACAGCCGGGGACGAGCACGGATTCAGCGAGCTTTACCACCACCGTCGGCTCGCGCTGGTGCGACTGGCACTGCTTCTGGTGGACGACCTTCCGACGGCAGAGGACGTGGTGCAGGACGCTTTCACCGCGCTCCTGCGCCGCCACGGCCGTCGGCTCGCGAACCTGGACGACCCCGAGGCGTACTTGCGAACCAGCGTGGTCAACGGGGCTCGCTCCGTTCTGCGTCGACGCCGCACGGCACGCGCCCACGTCCCTGAGCGCGAACGTTCCTTCCCGTCCGCCGACCGCAGCGTGCTCCTCGCCGAGACCCACCAGGAAGTGATCAACGCGTTGCAGCGCCTCACCCGTCGGCAGCGCGAGGTCTTGGTGCTGCGCTACTGGTCAGACCTCACCGAAGCGCAGATCGCCGATACGCTCGGCGTCTCCCGCGGGACGGTCAAGTCGACCGCCAGCCGTGCTCTGGAGGCCCTCGGCAGACAACTGGAGGAGATACCTCGATGACCGACCACCCCTCTCAGCCGCGCTCTCGTCCTTCCCACCGCCGGCACCTTGCAGAGATCCGGCGATGAGCCGCAGCCAGATCCGCCATGAGGCGATCGAGGCCCGGTTGCGCGAGGCTCTCGCCGCCCGGGCCAGCACCGTCGACGTGGGACACCTGCGGCCTGCCCGCCTTCCCGCCAGGCCCAGGCGGTGGTCCCTTCCCCGGCGCCGGACCGCCATCGTGTTGCTGGGTCTGGCTGCGGCTGCCGCGTGCGCCTTGTTCGCCGTCACGAACGGCTCTTCGGACAGTCCGGTCCGTCCGGCCCGCACTCCCCCGCATTCGGTGAACC
>NZ_NGFN01000019.1 GCF_002148965.1 Streptomyces swartbergensis
GCGCCGGTCGCGCCGGGCGCGGGTCGCAGGCCGCGGGGCGTGGTCGCGGGTCGCCGAGTGCAAATCGCCGGGCGCGGTCGCTGGGGTATGGGCCGTGGTTACCCCGGAAAGGCTGGCATTCGCGCGCGTCAGCTCGCCCGGCCGTAGGGCCGCCGGGTCGCGTCGCGGGATCGCCGGCGGGGCGCGGGATGCTGGGCGGGGGACGCCGGCGTGTCGGGTGTGAGGCGGGCCGCCGAGCACGGGACGCGAGGGCTAGGCGCGGATCGCCAAGCGCGGGACGCGGGGGCTAGGCGCGGACGGCGGACCGCGGATCGCCGGGCGCGTCTGTCACATCCGGCAGGGGCTGTTCGGTCTCAGTTGCAGAGGGGCGCTCCGTCCGGGAGCGTCCGGCGTCCGAAGGGGCTGAACAGCATGACCACGATCCTGGTGACCGGCGGCACCGGAACGCTCGGCCGGCTCGTCGCCGAGCGGCTGCGCGCGGACGGGCACGAGGTGCGGGTGCTCAGCCGGCACGCCCAGCCGTACGCGGTCGACCTGCGGGAGGGCGGTGCCGCGCTGGACGCGGCCGTCGCCGGTGTGGACACGATCGTGCACTGCGCGTCGTCGCCGAAGGGCGATGAGCAGGCCGCGGCGAACCTGGTCGGCGCGGCGCGCGGGGCCGGTGTGCGGCACCTCGTCTACATCTCCATCGTCGGTGTCGACCGGGTGCCGTTCCGCTACTACAAGAGCAAGCTCGCGGTGGAGAAGCTGGTCGAGGAGTCGGGACTCGACTGGACCGTGCTGCGGGCGACGCAGTTCCACGACCTGCTCGTCACGCTGCTCCAGGGGCTGTCGAAGCTGCCGGTCCTGTTCCTGCCGGCCGGTGTCCGGGACCAGCCGGTCGAGGTGGCCGAGGTCGCCGACCGGCTGGCCGGACTGGCGGTGGGGGCACCGGCGGGGCGGGTCGAGGACATGGGCGGGCCGGAGGTGCGGACGCTCGAGTCCCTGGCCCGCGCGTATCTGAAGGCGACCGGCCGGCGCCGGGGGGTCGTGAACGTGCCGCTGTGGGGCGCGGCGTACCGGGGTTTCCGGAGCGGTGGTCACCTGACGCCGCAGCGGGCGACCGGCACAGGCACGTTCGAGGAGTACCTGGCGCGGCGGTACAGGGGCGAGCAGGCGCGGGCGGGCAGCGGGCGGTCCCGGACGTGACACCCGGGTCCGGGCTACCACCGCTGTACGGGCCGCTCCCCCGGAGCGAAGAGTTCCTCCTGGGCGCGGTCGCGGGCCGTGAGGAGGGCGCCGCGTAGGACCGCGCTGCCGCCGAGTGCGGTCGTCCGTACCTCCGTGGGCAGCGGGGTCATCCGGGCGATGCGGTCCTGCACGCGGGCGGCGAGTTCGTCGCCGCCCGCTTGGCCGACCTCACCGCCGAGCACCACGCAACCGGGGTCCAGGATCGCGACGACCGCGGCGACACCGACGGCGAGACGATCGGCGAGGGCGTCGAGGAAACGGGCAGCGAGGAAACGGGCAGCGGGGACGGCCGTGGGGACCGCCGTGGGGGACTCGGACACCCCGGAACCCGTCTCCAACGCCCGCACGTCGCGCACCGCCGACCGCACCACACCGACCGCCGACCGTACGACCCCCACCGCCGGCGGTTCCTGCCCCGACTCCGCCGGAACCCCGCACCGCGCCGCGAGGTCCACGACCGCCGCCGACGCGGCCAGGGAGTGGAAGCCGCCCTCGCAGTCCGTCGAGGAGGGCAGCGCCGCCGTGCCCGGGACCGGGAGGAAGCCGATCTCGCCGGTGCCGCCGGAGGCACCGCGCCGCAGCTCGCCGTCGAGGACCACCGCCGCGCCCGTGCCGTGGCCCAGCCACAGCAGGACGAAGGTGTCCCGGTCCCGCGCCACCCCGTCGCGCTGCTCCGCCAGCGCCGCGAGGTTGGTCTCGTTCTCCACGCTGACCCGGGCCTCGGGCAGCCGCTCCTGGAGGGCTGCGACGAGCCGGCGGTGCCACTGCGGCAGCCCGGAGGAGTCGCGGAGTTCGCCGCTGGCCGGGTCGATCAGGCCGGGCGCCCCGATCCCGACGGTGTGCAGCCGGTCGGCGCCTGCCTCCTTCACCACGCGCTCGACCAGCGCGACCGCCTGCTCCACGGCGGGGCCCGTGCCCGTGTCGTCGGCGATGGGCGCCGACGCCTCGGCCAGCACCCGTCCCACCAGGTCGGCGACGGTCACGGCGACGCCCTCGGTGCGTATGTCCAGCGCGGCGAGGTGCGCCCGGTCGGCGACGATGCCGTACACCTTGGCGTTGGGTCCGCGCCGCTGCTCCCCCGCCTCGCCGACCACCGCGATCAGCCCGGCGGCGGTGAGGCGTTCGACGAGGTCGGCGACGGTCGGCCGGGACAGACCGGTCAGCTGCTTCAACTGCCCTGCCGTCAGCGGGCCCTCCTGCTGGAGCAGACGCAGGGCGAGCCGGTCGTTGATGGCCCGGGCGGTGCTCGGGGATGCGGGCATGCCGGGATCCTTCCAGATCTGTGGGGCCGCACGGCCGTGTACTCCGGCCAGCCGGTAATCCCCTTATCTATCAGGCAGGGTTCCTGATAGTTTACGCGCGCCCACACCCGCCGACACGCGCCGACGCACTCCCGTGGACGTGGACACGCGACGCGAGCGGGGAAGACCAGGAGAGGACGGGGCCGGAGAATGAGCAACGTGGTCTACGAACAGCGCGAGGTGAAACGGTCGCGGTACGCCGTGGCCGCCGTGTTCGCCGTGCACGGCGCCGTGACCGGCTCGTTCGCCACCCGCGTGCCGTGGATCCAGGACCACGCGGGCGTCAGCGCCGGACAGTTGGGGATCGCGCTCGCCTTCCCCGCGCTCGGCGCGTCCATCGCGATGCCGCTCGCCGGCAGCATCAGCCACCGCTTCGGTGCCCGCAACGCGCTGCGCGGACTGATCGCCCTGTGGACGCTCTCGCTGGTCCTGCCCTCCCTCGCGCCGAACCTGCTCACGCTCTGCCTGGCCCTGTTCACCTACGGCGCCACGGCGGGCATGGCGGACGTGGCGATGAACGCGCTGGGCGTCGAGGTCGAGAACCGCCTCAGCCGGTCGATCATGTCCGGGCTGCACGGCATGTGGAGCGCGGGCGCCCTGGTCGGCTCGGCGGCCGGCACGCTCGCCGCGCACCTCGGCTCGGACGCCCGGTTGCACCACGTCCTGGCCGCCGCGGTCCTCACCGTCGCCGGCGTGCTGTCCTGCCAGTGGGTGCTCGACCTCCAGCCCGCCGAGGACGAGGATCCGCCGCCGAGGTTCGCCCTGCCGCCCCGGTCGGCGCTGCTCATCGGCGCGATCGGGTTCTGCGCGGTGTTCGCCGAGGGCGCGAGCCTGGACTGGTCGGCGGTCTATCTGCGCGAACAGCTTCAGACCTCGGCCGGTCTCGCGGCGGCGTGCACGACGGGCTTCACCCTCACCATGGCCATCGCCCGGATCGCCGGCGACCGGATCGTGGACCGCTTCGGCGCCGTGCGGACCGTGCGCGCGAGCGGTGTGCTCGCCGTCCTCGGCGGGCTGCTGATCGTCGTGGCGGAGCAGCCGGCGGTGGCGATGGCCGGGTTCGCGCTGATGGGGCTGGGCATCGCCGTCGTCGTACCGCTGTGCTTCGCGGCGGCGGGCCGCAGCGGCGCCAACCCGAGCCTGGCCATCGCGGGCGTCGCGACCATCACGTACACCTCGGGCCTGATCGCGCCGAGCGCGATCGGCATGCTGGCGCAGGCGACCAGCCTGATGGTGTCGTTCGCTCTGGTGACGCTGCTGTCCGGCGGACTGGTGGCGTTCGCGCGCGTGCTGCGCCCAGGCGACCGGGCGAAGACCAGCCTGCCGGACGCGGCGGTCCCCGACCCGCGGCCCTGAACGGACGCCCGGCCGGCCCGGGCGGCCCCGGTCACCAGCGCTTCCGACGCACCTCGACAATGGTCCGGACACTCGCACGCACGACGAAAGCGAAACCGCACCATGGATCTCGGCGTCCGCTGGAAACTGCACGGCGACGGACGTACCCCGGCGCCCGGCGCCGTGGTCCGCCCCGACGAGCGGCTCTCCTGGCCCCGCACGGCCGGGCTGGGTGCCCAGCACGTGGTGGCCATGTTCGGGGCGTCCTTCGTGGCCCCGGTCCTGATGGGCCTGGACCCCAACCTCGCGATCATGATGTCGGGCGTCGCGACCGTCGTGTTCCTGCTCGCCACCCGTGGCCGCGTCCCGAGTTATCTGGGCTGCTCGCTGTCCTTCGTCGGCGTGGCGGCGGTCATCCGTGCCCAGGGCGGCAGCAGCGCCACCGTCACCGGTGCGGTCTTCGTCGTCGGCGCCGCGCTGTTCCTGGTGGGGCTCGCCGTGCGGCGGTTCGGGGCGCGGATCATCCACGCCGCGATGCCGCCGATCGTGACCGGCGCGGTGGTGATGCTGATCGGCTTCAACCTGGCGCCGGTGACGGCCTCGACGTACTGGCCGCAGGACCAGTGGACGGCCCTGCTCGTGATGCTGTTCACCGGGCTGGCGGTCGTCTGTCTGCGCGGCTTCTGGTCCCGGATCGCGATCTTCCTGGGGCTGGTCTTCGGGTACGGCGTCTCCTGGGTCTTCGACCTGGTCTTCGGCAAGATCCACTCGGTGGACGCCAGCGGCAAGCTCACCGACCACTGGCGGCTCGACCTCTCCGGCGTGGGCCAGGCCGACTGGATCGGGCTGCCGACCCTGCACGGCCCGTCGTTCGAGTGGTCGGCGATCCTGGTCGCCCTGCCGGTCGTCATCGCCCTGGTCGCGGAGAACGCCGGGCACGTCAAGGCGGTCGGCGAGATGACCGGCGACCCGCTGGACGACAAGCTCGGTACGGCGATCGCCGCGGACGGCGTGGGTTCGATGCTGTCCACCGCGGTCGGCGGCCCGCCCAACACCACGTACTCCGAGAACATCGGCGTGATGGCCGCGACCCGCGTCTACTCGACGGCCGCCTACTGGGCCGCCGCCGGCTTCGCCCTGCTCTTCGGCCTCTGCCCGAAGTTCGGCGCGGTCGTCGCGGCGATCCCGGGCGGGGTGCTCGGCGGCATCACCGTCATCCTGTACGGCATGATCGGCCTGCTCGGCGCCCAGATCTGGATCAACGCCGAGGTGGATCTGCGCAACCCGCTGAACCTGGTCCCGGCGGCGGCCGGCATCATCATCGGCGTCGGCAACGTCTCCATGCAGATCACGGACACCTTCTCGCTGAGCGGCATCGCGCTCGGCACGCTCGTCGTCATCACCGGCTACCACGCGCTGCGGGCCTTCGCCCCGCCCCACCTGAAGACGCAGCAGCCGCTGCTGGACGAGGGCACCAGCTCCTACGACGAGGCCAGGTCGTAGGCGTACGACGCCGTGAACGTCCCCGGCTTGCCCTTGCAGCCGTCCGACTCCCCCGGCAGCTTGATCCACAGGTAGGCGTCGATCCGGTCCTCGCCCGTGCTCAGGGTCGGTGCCCGGCCGAGCTTGCGGCCCGCCGGATCGCACCAGGTGCCGTCGGGCGGGGCACCGTTGCCGTTGCGGCTGGTGTCGATGACGGCGCCCAGGCTCGCCGGGCCGCCGAGCGCGTCCAGGACCCGCCGGTCGTAGGCCACCTCGTCGGCCGTGGTGTGGAAGTTGGAGACGTTGCTGAAGATCCCGTCGGAGGAGGCGGGCGAGGCGGCACCGGCCTGCCGCAGCCACGCCGCCTGATTGCCGGGCGCGTTCCAGCCCGAGTGCCCCGCGTCGAAGTACACGCGTGCCCGGGGGTTGGCGGCCTTCAGGACGCGTCCGGCCCGGGCCAGCGAGGCGAAGCGGTCCGCCCGCTCACCGGCGGACAGGCACTCGGCCTGGGCGACCGAGTCCGGCTCCAGGACGACGATGACCTCGCCGGAGCCCAGCCCGTCGGCGAACCGGTCGATCCATGCGTCGTACGCGTCCAGGTCGGGCGCCCCGCCCTGGGAGTGACCGCCGCAGTCCCGGCCGGGGATCGCGTAGGGCACGAGGACGGGCACCCGGCCCTGTGCGGCACCGCCCGAGGTCACCGCGGCGACCCGGGCGGTGAGCGTGTCCGGGGAGTGGTCGGCGAACCAGACGGCGGCCGGCTGGTCGGCGATGCGGGAGGCGATGACCGCGTGGCGGGGGTCGCCGGAGTTGGCCCGGACCCAGTCGAGCACCTGCGAGTCGGGGTGGCGGTAGAGCCGGGGGCTCACGGGGGTGGTCCGCTCCTGCTTCTTCCGGGTTCTCGACGGCGACGGCGTGGGGCTCGGCGTCCCGGGCGCGGAGGTGGCGGGAGTGGGAGAAGCGGACTCGGTGGCCGACGGGGACTCCGACGGCACCGCGGGCAGCGGCGCCAGGAGGGGCGACGCGGACGTCTCGGGGCGCCTGGCCTGGTCCGGGCCGCGCCGGTCGTCGAAGGCGGACAGCACCCCTGCGACCGCACCGGCCGCAACCACGACCGAGGCCGCCACGACCATCGCGCCACGCCGGACGGCGCGCCTGCGCTCGGCCCTGCGGGCGGCCAGGCGCTGGGCACGCGAGCCTGACACGGTGCCGGTCCCCCTCCCCCTGCGGCGGGCGGCGTTCCCCCGTTTCGGGGAAGCGCCGGGCCTGCCGGTACTTCCGCCAGCCTAGAGCTGGGACTCTGCCCGCATGCCGCGATGCGAACAAGTCCCCCCAGCCGTGGACACTCCGGTCGACGGAGTCATCTCCCGTATGCGCGCCCTCGACGCGACCCTGCACCCCCGGGACGGGGTGGCCGTCTTCAACCGCGTCTACCTGGCCGTGACGGAAGCGGTGGACCGGTACGTCGACATCGGGCGGTTCGCGGACCCGCACTCCGCGATCACGCTGGACGTACGGTTCGCGCAGCGGTACCTGGACGCCGTCGAGGCGGTGGCCGGCGAGCGGGTCCCGCCGGCCTGCTGGCGGCCGCTGTTCCAGTTCCGCCGCCATCCCGGGGTACGCCCGCTGCAGTTCGCGCTCGCGGGCATCAACGCGCACATCGGGCACGATCTCGCGCTGGCCGTCGTGGACACCTGCCGTACGCTCGACTGCGCACCCGCCGACCTGGAGGACGAGTTCGACGCGGTGGGCGATCTCCTCGTCTCGCTGGAGGAGCGCATCCGCGAAGATCTGATGCCGGGCCCCGACCTCCTCCAGATCGCCGACCCGCTGACCCATCTGCTCGGCGCGTGGAGCCTGGAGCGCGCCCGGGACGCCACCTGGACGGCGGCCCGGGCCCTGTGGGCGCTGCGCGGAATCCCCGACGTGGCCGAGGAGTTCACCGACCGCCTGGACACGGCGGTGGGTTTCGCGGGGCGCATGCTGCTCACACCGTTGCAGAGGTGATCCAACTCGGTTGCCCGGGCGTCGACTTCGGGCGTGGGCCTGGTGACAGGATCGTTCACTACGCTGTGCGCGCATGGTCGGATTACGCGCGTGGGCGACTCGTCGGCGGAGCTCGGTGCTCCTGGTCCTCGATGCCCTGGGCGGCGTTTCCTGGGTCGCGCTCGGGCTCCTGCTCGCCTTGGTCTGGGGAAGCTTCGTCGGGTTCGTCACGCGAAGCGAGGACGAGGACCGGCCCGATGGTGCTGCGGTGTCACCGGCGCCCCCGTCCGACCGGTCGTCCTATGTCGAGGAGATCGAGCGGGAGCGTCGCCGGCTCTTCGACGTCACGGTCGTCCACACGAACCCGCGAGCCCTGGGGCTCGTGGCGGATGCGCCGCCGCGCCGGTTCCGGGTCGAGATTCCGGGCGCCCGGATCCCGTCCGCCCCCGGCGAGTCCCGAACGGTCGTCAGCGCGGGTACGCAGATAGGCGTGAAGCTGCACTGCACCGGTGCCGGTGTGCGGTGCACGCCACTGTCGTCGGAACGACAGAACGTCCTGACCCGCAAGGACGTCGCTGTCTGGCTGTGGGAAGTGCAGGCCGAGCGTGCGGGCACGTTCAGCCTCGCGCTCACCATGACCTCCTACCTCCGCGACACCGACACGGTGCTGGTGGAGAAGCCGCCCCTGGTCTGGCTCGTGGACGCGGGGGCGCCGCCCGAGGACGACAACTGGCTCTCCTGGGCCAGAGACCTGTGGCGGCAGGTGACCGAGGCGATCACCGGCCTGGGCGGACTCGCCGTGTCCGTGAGCGCCATCGCCGCCGTGGTCGCGATGGTCGTCCGCCGCCGGCTTCCGGCCGGTGGCCCGGAGGACGAGGATGCCACCGAGTCCGTACGCGATGCCGCCCCGGGCCCGCGGCCACGACCGGTGCGACGGGTCCGGTCACGTCTCGGACAGGCCGGCGCGGCGAGGAACCTCCGGTACGCCAGGCGGATCAGGGCTCGCGCCGGGCCCAGGCCGTGACGGCCCGGCCCGTCGGAGGGCCCGGCGTCCCGGTCAGTCCTCCGGCAGTTCCACGGGCGCGATCTCGTCGTAGACGTCGCCCGGCCCCGGGTTGGCCGGGTCGGTCGTGCCGCCGAAGTGGTGCATGACGCCCCAGACCGCGTTGAGGGCGGTCTGGATCGCGCCCTCGGCCCAGCCGGCCGTCCAGGAGATGTCGTCGCCGGCGAGGAAGATGCCGCGCTTGTCCTCGGGCAGCCGGTCCTGCATGAAGTGCGTGAACAGGCGCCGCTGGTAGCGGTAGTGGCCGGGCAGGTTGGCCTTGAACGCGCCCATGAAGTAGGGCTCGTTCTCCCAGGAGACGGTCACCGGGTTGCCGATGATGTGCTTGCGGATGTCGACCTTGGGATAGATCTCGCCGAGCGACTTCAGCATGACCTCCATCCGCTCGTTCGCGGACAGCGGCAGCCACTTGAGGCTGTCGTCGCACCAGGTGTAGGAGAGGCAGATGACGGCGGGCTGGTCCGGGCCGTTGTCGAGGAGGTAGGTCCCGCGCGTCATACGGTCGGTGAGCGTCATCGACATGACGTCCCGCCCGGTCTCCTCGTCCTTGTCCAGCCAGAACGGGCGGTCGACCGGCACGAAGAGCTTGGAGCTCTCCATGTAGTGGGTGCGCTCGATGGCCGTCCAGTGGTCGATCGGGAAGAGCGAGTCGTCGCAGTCGATCTTCGACAGCAGCATCCAGGACTGTGCGGTGAAGATCGCCGCCGGGTAGGTGCGGATGTCGCCGCGCGCGTCGGTCACCGTGATGCGGTTGCCGGCGGTGCGGTGCAGGCGGGTGACGGCCGGGCGGGGCTCACGGTTCTCGTGGAGGCTCGCGAGCGAGGTCCCGTAGGCCCAGTGGACGATCTTCTCCGGCTCGCGCTCCCAGAGGCGGAGCGGCAGTTGCTGGGAGCCGCCGACGATGCCGCGGTGGTGGTCGTCGGCCTCGGTGTAGACGACGCGCAGGATCTCCAGGATGGAGTTCGGGAAGTCGGTGTCCCAGCCGCCCGTGCCGAAGCCGACCTGGCCGAAGATCTCGCGGTGCCGGAAGGACTTGAACGCCTCGGAATCGCAGAGGAAGCCGTAGAAGGTCTGGTTGTCGAGCTTCTCGACGAGCCGGGACCAGATCTCGCGGATGCGCGGCACGTCCCGCTCGCGCAGGGCGCGGTTCATGTCGGAGAAGTCGGCGCCCTCCTCCAGGCACCGGTTCCAGGCCTCGGCGACGTCCCGGTAGACCTGGGGCAGGTCGGCGATCGTCTCGGCGTAGTGCGACTCGCCCTTGAGGTCGACGACGGTCGACGGGGTCGCCTCCGCCAGGGGGTTGGGGAAGGGCCGCGTCTCAAGGCCGACCAGGTCGATGTAGTGCTGGAGGGCGGTGGAGGACGGCGGGAAGCGCATCGCGCCCATCTCGGCGGTGAGGGAGTCGTCGCACCCCTCGAAGCCCACCGTCCGCAGCCGCCCGCCGATCCGGTCGGCCTCGTACACGACCGGCTTGAGGCCCATCTTCATCAGCTCGTACGCGGCGACGATGCCGGACAGGCCGCCGCCGATGACCGCGACCTCCGTGCCGTGCTCGGTCGCGGGTATCTGACCGAGACCCGCCGGATGGGCGAGGAAGTCGTCGTACGCGTACGGGAAGTCCGGGCCGAACATGGTGATCGGCGGCTGCTGCGCGTCTGCGTGCTCGACGGCGTTGGGCACGGTGGACGTCATGGGGTACGGACTCCTTGCAGAAGAAACAGACAGGTGCCGGGGGGAGGTCAGACGAGCGGCCCGTACAGGCCCGGGCGCCGGTCCCGCAGATACGGGTTGGCCTCGCGGGACGCGGCGAGGAAGGCGGGGTCGACGTCGGCGAGGACGAGCTCCTCGGCGCGCCCGGCCCGGGTACGGGCGACCCCGTCGGGCCCGGCGAGCGTGGACAGCCCCACGAACTCGAACTCGCCCTCCCGGCCGACCCGGTTGACGTACGCGACGTACATCTGGTTCTCGAAGGCACGCACCGGGATCATCGACTCGGCGACGAACTGGAACGGGTGCATCTGCGCCGTCGGGACGACCAGCAGGTCGGTGCCGGCGAGGGCGTGGGCGCGGACGTTCTCCGGGAACTCGACGTCGTAGCAGATCAGGATCCCGACGCGCAGACCGTCGAACTCCGCCTGGACGACCGGCTGGTCCCCGGCCGTGAAGTGGTCGCGCTCGAAGCAGCCGAAGAGGTGGGTCTTGCGGTAGTTGGCGAGACGGGTGCCGTCGGCGGAGATCAGCTGGGCGGAGTTGAACACGGCCTCGCCGGCCCGCTCGGGGTAGCCGTAGGCGATCGCGAGGCCGTGCCTGGTCGCGGTCTCGGCGACGGCGTCCGCGCAGTCGCCGTCGGCGGGCTCGGCGAGCCGGCCGATGTCGTCGCCGATCGCGTACCCGGTCAGGAACATCTCCGGCGCGGCCAGCAGCGCGGCGCCCGCGGCGGCGGCCCGGCCCGCGGCCTCGTCGAGGACCTTGAGGTTCTCGACGGTGGAGCCGGGTCGGCCGGAGCTCTGGAGCAGGGCGGTGCGCATGCGTGTTCCTCACCGGTACGCGGGGGTTTCGGGGGGCCTGATAGACGGTACGGTCGGCGGCTCCGGCCGGACAAGGAGCAGCCGTTGCGCGTCCGTGAGCGGATCATTGCGTTCGCCGCCCGGTCCGCGGCGATTCGTTGCGGGGCCTTGAGTCGTACGTCCGGTCCGCCCGTGGGCGCAGGCCCGGGCGGGATTCCCCGCCGGGCGGCGGAGGCGGGTCCCGTCCCCGGCGCGATGTGACGCGGGCGCCGCGCCGGGACAGTGGTGAGCGTCCAGTTGACGTACGTCACCTGCGGAAAGGACCGCCATGAACCGCCGTACGAGGACCGCCTTACTCGGCTCCGCGCTGCTGCTCACCGTCGCCGCCGCGGCCGGCTCCGCCGGAGCCTCCGACGAGAGCAAGCGTGAGGCCGCCGCGCTCACCGGCAAGGCCAAGCTGTACCGCACGGCCGGGGACGACATCACCTTCTCCTTCGACGCGCACCTGGCCGCGAAGGACAAGGCCGACCCGATGAAGGCGACCGGCACCTTCGAGTGGAGCCACTACCTGAACGGCGAGGGCGCCTGGGCGAAGGCGAAGGTCGACTGCCTGGTCACCGGCGGCGAGGTCGCGGTCGTCTCCGGGGTCGTCACCGACACGGACCTGCCCGGCGCGAAGGGCACCCGGGTCGGCATCACCGTGCACGACCTCAGCCGCCACGACCGGCTCGGCTACAGCTGGGCGACGACCGAGGACCTCGGTCCGAAGGACCTGCCCAAGTGCGTGGGCTCCGCCCCCTTCGAGAAGGTCAGGAAGGGGACGGGCGGCTTCACGGTCGTGCCGTGGCGGCCCGACTTCTAGCCAGCGCCAGCGCTGTCACCAGATAGGGGATCGCCAGCACCGCGAAGACGGTGCTGTGCGCCATGTCCGTGCCGAGCAGCGCGTACACGCCGAACGTGGCGACCGTCGCCAGCTCGGTGCCCAGGCTCGCCACGGAGGTGAGCGTGGCGCGGCGGGACTCGTCGATACGGTGCTGGAGGCGGGCGTCGGCCAGCACCTCCGCCAGCTGGAACCCGGCGAAGGCGAGGCTCACGAGAGCGATGCCGGCCAGTGAGCGGGCCGCGGCTCCCACGGCCAGGGCGAGTGCGGCGCCCGCGAGCAGCGCGGCGAGACCGGCCGGGCCGAGGCGTTCGGCCGGTCCGGTCAGGAGGCTGCCGACGGTGACGCCCGCCCAGATCAGCATGATCATGTAGGGCACCGTCGCTTCGGCGACGCCGATGTCCCGGACCAGCAGCGGGGTGTACTCGTCGAGCGCGCCCCACACCGCTGCCACGGCCGGGATCAGCAGCAGGGCGCCGCGCACGGAACGGTCCCTGCGGACCTCGGCGAGCCCGGTCCGCAGGGTCGTCGCCCAGTTGTCGCCGGCGTCGTCCGGCCGCACCCGGTGCTCGGGGAACCGGGTCGCGGTGACGGCGGTCAGCACACAGGCCAGGAAGCTCGCGGCACCGACCGCCCCGTAGCCGCCCTGGGCGAAGACGGGCCCCGCGAGGCCGAGGGAGGCCACGGTGCCCACCAGCCGCGCGGCCCGTGCCCGGCCCATGATCCGGGCGTACCGGCCGGCGGCGCCGAGCCGGTCCAGCTCGTCGTACACCAGCGCCTCCAGCGCGCCGGAGCCGAGCGCCCCGCCCGCGCCCCACAGGACGAAGCCGGCCGCGAAGGCCCAGTACGACGGGACGACCACCCACAGCGCGAAGCCGGCGGCGGTGAGCAGGGGGCCGATCCACAGCAGCCTCCGGCGCGACATGGCGTCGGCCCAGGCGCCGGAGGGCACTTCCAGCACCACCGAGGTGATCGACCACAGGGCGAACAGGGAGGAGATCTGCCAGAGCGACATGCCGGTGTCGGCGAACAGCAGCGCGTACACCGGGTAGAGCAGGATGAAGTCGTCGAGGAACGCGTAGCCGTACAGCGTGGTCGTCAGCCGCCGGACGCCGGTGGCGGGCACGCGTGCGGGTGAGAGTGTCATGAGGCCTTCCCGTAAGGACCGATCGGATGCCGGAGGTACGGCGTCCGAGGCGGTCCTCGGGAGGCGCGGCTGGTGGATCAATGTCGCCAGGTCATGACACCGATGGTAGGCGGTCCGGAGCCCGGAGCACAGCGAGAATCCTCAGCGGGGCGTCCTCCGCCGGGAGGAGGGCGGGCGCCGCCCGTCGCCGCCGAGCGGCGATGGATGTCCACCCGCCGGAGGAGGCCGCCGTACGGCGGGCGCGCGAGACTGGCTGGGCAAGCCGGACCCGACCGGTCGGCGAAGGGGGTCTTCATGGACGCCGCCGCACTGCTCTCCCTGCCGTACGTCGACGAGCACACGACGGTCGTCGCGGCGGACGCCGAGGTCGTGTGGGGCGCGCTCGGTGAGGTTCTGGACCGCTCCTTCGGGGGTGGCCGGGCGGCCGCGTACGCACGCCTGGTCGGCTGCGCCGACCGCACGGCCTCCGGGCCCCGTCCCTTGGGAGAGGGCTCGACGATTCCCGGTTTCCGGGTGGCTTCCGCGGTTCCGGGCGCGGAGCTGGTCCTGATCGGGCGTCATCACTTCTCGACGTACGCCCTGCGCTTCCGCCTGGACGAGGCCGGACCGGCACGCACCCGGCTGCGTGCCGAGACCCGGGCGAGGTTCTCCGGCCCGGCCGGCGCCCTCTACGGTCGTCTCCTCATGACCACGGGCGGACACGCGCTCGGCGTTCGGCACCTGCTGACGGCGGTGCGCAGGGCCGGCGACACCGCCGGAACACGCCGGCGGGAACGCTAGGGGGCTTCTGATGGATCTCCGCGGAAGAAGGAGCGGCGTTCGGTGCGTGCTCTCGGCGTGCCGGGCGGAAGGCCTCGTAGCGGAGCTACTAGGCCTTGTGTCCGGTGCGGCGAGAGTGCGTGCCGAACGCCGCGACGCCGCGGAGATCCATCAGAAGCCCCCTAGGTCGGCGATCCCGACGAGAAGCGCCGCAGCAGCGGCGACAGCACGAGCACGGACTTGGTCCGCTCGACGAACGGCTCCCCGGCGATCCGCTCCAGGACCCGTTCGAAGTGCCGCATGTCGGAGGCGAAGACCTGGGCGATCGCGTCCGCGTCCCCGGTGACGGTGGACGCGGCCACGACCTCCTGGTAGCGCTCCAGGCCCCGCTGGATGGTCTCCGGTGAGGTGTTGCCCCGGCAGTAGATCTCGACGAACCCCTCGGTCTGCCAGCCGAGGGCGCCCGGGTCCACCCGTACGGTGAACCCGGTGATGGCTCCGGTGGCCCGCAGCCGGTCCACGCGCCGCTTCACGGCGGGCGCGGACAGGCCGACGATGTGGCCGATGTCGGCGTAGGAGCGGCGGGCGTCCTCGGCGAGGGCGTGCACGATGCGTTCGTCGAGATCGTTCAGCACAGTGGGTCGGTCACTTTTCGGATGGTGCGAGTCGGGAACGGCGATAGCCGTACACGAAGTAGAACACGAGCCCGGCGGCCATCCAGACACCGAAGACGACCCAGGTCACGGTCGGCAGGCTGCCCATCATCCAGACGCAGAAGGCGAAGCCCAGTGCGGGCAGGACCGGGGAGAGCGGCACCCGGAAGGTACGGGGCATGTCCGGCCGGGTCCGGCGCAGCACCACGACCGCCACGTTGACCAGCGCGAAGGCGAACAGGGTGCCGATGCTGGTGGCGTCGGCGAGCTGCCCGAGCGGGATCGCGGCGGCCAGCACACCGCAGAACAGGGAGACGATCAGGGTGTTGGCGCGGGGCGTGCCGGTCTTCGGGTGGACCCTGGCGAACACCTTCGGCACCAGGCCGTCGCGGGACATGGCGAACAGGATGCGGGTCTGGCCGTACAGCACGGTCAGGACGACGCTCGCGATGGCGATGACGGCGCAGAACGCCAGCAGCGTGCCCCAGAAGGTCTGCCCGGTGACCTCGCGCATGATCTGGGCGAGGGCGGCCTCGGAGTCGGTGAAGTTCTTCCAGGGCTTGGCGCCGACGGCGACGGCGGCGACGAGGACGTACAGCGCCGTGACGATGACCAGCGACAGCATGATCGCGCGCGGCAGGTCGCGCTGGGCGTTCTTGGCCTCCTCGCCGGCGGTGGAGGCGGCGTCGAAGCCGATGTAGGAGAAGAACAGCGTCGCGCCGGCGGCGCTGACGCCCGCCATGCCCAGCGGCATGAAGTTCTCGTAGTTGCCGGAGCGGAAGCCCTGGACGCCGATGGCGCAGAACATCACCAGCGCGGCGATCTTCACGATGACCATGACGGTGTTGGCGCGGGCGGACTCGCGGGCGCCGCCCAGCAGGAACGCCATCGCGAGCAGGACGACGATCAGCGCGGGCAGGTTGAACACTCCCCCGTCGCCGGGCGGGGCGGACAGGGCGGCCGGGATGGTGACGCCGACGGTCCCGTCGAGCAGTTCGTTGAGGTACTCGCCCCAGCCGACGGCGACGGCGGCGACCGACACGCCGTACTCCAGGACCAGGCACCAGCCGCAGATCCAGGCGATCAGCTCGCCCATCGTTGCGTACGCATACGAGTACGAGGAGCCGGCGACCGGGATGGTGCCCGCGAGCTCGGCGTAGGACAGGGCCGAGAACAGGGCGGTCAGGCCGGCTATGACGAAGGCGAGCGTGACGGCCGGGCCCGCCTTGGGGACGGCCTCGCCGAGCACGACGAAGATGCCGGTGCCGAGGGTGGCACCGATGCTGATCATGGTGAGCTGCCAGAGCCCGAGGGTGCGCCGGAGCGAGCCTCCCTCGCCCTGGCCACCCTCCGCGACCAGGTTCTCCACCGGCTTGCGACGCATGAGGCGCGCGCCGACGCCCGGGGACGGCGGGGCGGTCTGACTACTGCTGTGCGGGGGTGCGCCTTGGTCGAGCACGCGCTGACTCCTTCGTCACTGCCGGTCTCGGGTGGCAGGGACGGCAGCGCCCCGCCCGACAGCCGGGACCCACCGAGCGGGGTCCCCGCCACGCCACGTACGAGGCGACAGCCTACGAGCAGGGACGTTGCCCGTGTAATGCAGCAACCTTGCGCATGCCCGCAAGATCATTGCGTTCCTCGGGACTGACCGGAGGTTCGTTGCACAGCTGTGTTCGTCCGTTGCACAGGACTTGTCCGGGCCAGCTCTTTCACCAGAAACGTGAGCTCCTCGACACACTCGTGCGTGACGCCGTTCTGGTCCGCGTAGGACCAGCGACCGACGTAGGGGGTGAGCGGCCGGTAGCCGAGCCGGGCGTAGAGGGCGGCGGCGCGCGGGTTGTCGTCGGCGACGCCGAGGCCGATGGCCGTGCGGCCCCGCTCCCGGGCGCGTACCTCGGCGGCCCGGACCAGGGCGCTGCCGATGCCGCGCGAGCGCAGCGCCTCGGGCCACACGGCGAGCGCGTTGATCTCCGGGCAGCCGGGCCGTGCCGCCCGTACGGTCGCGTCGTCGCAGCCGCCCCAGCGCAGCTCCGTGTGCCCCACGGGCTGTCCGTCGAGCCAGGCGACGAGATACGTGCTCAGGCCCCGCTCCTGGCGCTCGAAGCGGCGCGCGTGGAACGAGGTGGCGCCCGGGGAGCCGATGTACTGGTCGAGCAGCGCCACATCGGCGGCCCGGCAGACGGTGATCTCCATGGCGTACGACGGTAGGGCGCCCGCACGCACCAGGCCCCCGATTTTCGTCGGGGGCCTGGGACGTGGGCGTGGGGACCGTCAGTTCCAGCTGGCGTGCAGCGGCTTGCCCTCGGCGTAGCCGGCGGCGCTCTGGATGCCGACGATGGCCTTCTCGGCGAACTCCTCCAGGGAGCCTGCGCCGGCGTACGTGCAGGAGGAGCGGACGCCCGCGATGATCGAGTCGATCAGGTCCTCGACGCCGGGGCGGGCCGGGTCGAGGAACATCCGGGACGTGGAGATGCCCTCCTCGAACAGCGCCTTGCGGGCCCGGTCGTACGCCGACTCCTCCGAGGTGCGGTTGCGCACGGCCCGCGCGGAGGCCATGCCGAAGGACTCCTTGTAGGCACGCCCCTGGGCGTCGTGCTGGAGGTCGCCCGGGGACTCGTAGGTGCCCGCGAACCAGGAGCCGACCATCACGTTGGACGCGCCGGCGGCGAGCGCCATGGCCACGTCGCGCGGGTGGCGGATGCCGCCGTCGGCCCACACGTGCTTGCCGTACTTCTTCGCCTCGGCGGCGCACTCCAGGACGGCGGAGAACTGCGGCCGGCCGACGCCGGTCATCATGCGCGTGGTGCACATGGCGCCGGGTCCGACGCCGACCTTGACGATGTCCGCGCCCGCCTCGATCAGGTCGCGCACGCCCGCGGCGGCCACCACGTTGCCCGCGACGATCGGCACCTGCGGATCGAGATCGCGCACCAGCTTCAGGGCGCTGATCATCGACTCCTGGTGGCCGTGCGCGGTGTCGATGACGAGCGTGTCCACGCCCGCGTCCAGCAGCTGCTTGGCCTTGCCGGCGACGTCGCCGTTGATGCCGACGGCGGCGGCGATGCGCAGCCGCCCCCGCGCGTCCGTGGCCGGCTTGTAGAGCGTGGCGCGCAGGGCGCCCTTGCGGGTGAGGATGCCGACGAGCCTGCCGTCCTCGCTGACCGCGGGGGCGTAGCGGCGGTTGGCGTGGTCGAGGGTGTCGAAGGCCTCGCCCGGGTCCATGTCCGCGTCGATGAGCAGCAGGTCCCGGGACATGACCTCGGCGAGCTGGGTGAAGCGGTCCACGCCGGACAGGTCGGATTCGGTGACCACGCCGACCGGCCGGTGGTCGTCGTCGACGACGACCCCGGCGTTGTGCGCGCGCTTGGGCAGCAGGGACAGCGCGTCCGCGACGGTCTGGTGGGGCGCCAGCATGATCGGGGTGTCCAGGACCAGGTGGCGGCTCTTGACCCAGGAGACGACGTCGGTGACGACGTCGATCGGGATGTCCTGCGGTATGACGACGAGGCCGCCGCGGCGGGCCACGGTCTCGGCCATGCGGCGCCCGGCGATGGCGGTCATGTTGGCGACGACGAGCGGGATGGTGGTGCCCGTGCCGTCCGGGGAGCTGAGGTCGACGGCCTGCCGCGAGCCCACCGAGGAGCGGCTCGGCACCATGAAGACGTCGTCGTACGTCAGGTCGTACCCGGGCTGGATGTCATTGAGGAAACGCACGTGCTGCACATCCCAGTCGATCAGAGGTGACCCCCCGACCGGCCGGCCAGGGGGAAAGAGCACGTACTTCATTGTCCCATGCCGGATGTGCGCACGTCCCCCAGCAGATCATCCAGGCTGGTCAGGGGCGCCTTAGGAGGATGCTCCAAGCCCGAGGGGTCACGACCCGAGGGTCACGAAGAGACCCGGGCCCCGGTCCGTCGCCTCGGCGAAGATCTCCTCCGCGACCTGCCACTCCTCGGGCCGCTTCCCGGCGTACTCCCGCCAGCCCCGGACGATGACCAGCAGCCCCCGCTCCGCGGATCCGTCTGGCCAGAGGGCGGGGTCGGCCAGGCAGTCGGCGAGGGCGTCCCAGTTGCGGCCGAACCACTCGGGCAGGGAGAGGTCACGGGCGCAGCGGTCCATGAGGCCCGCCTTGTCCGTGACCCCGTCGAGGTCCAGCACGACCACGATCCGGCCGGCCGGGTCGTCCGGCACCTCCCGCGCCTCCCTGGCCATACGTCAGACTCCGTCCGGGTCGGTCCTGTTGAGCGCGGGCTTCGGCGCCGGGCCCGCCGTCATCAGATAGTCCGCGGCCGACGTGTCCGTCACCAGGCTGGTGACGAGCCCGGACCGCAGCACCGCGTCGATCGCGGGTCCCTTGCGCTGTCCGCCGGCGATCGCGACGACCTCGGGGATACGGCGGAGCTGGTCGGCCTTGACCGTGATGCACCGCTCGCCCAGGTCCCGGCCGACCCTGCGGCCCTCGGCGTCGAAGAGGTGCGCGGACATCTCGGCGGCGACACCGAGGGAGGCGTAGTGCGCGCGCTCCTCCTCGGCGAGCATGTCGTGCACCGTGGAGATGCCCGGCTCCCAGGAGCCGATGGAGACGCAGGCGACGGTGACCTTGTCGAAGTGCTCGAAGGCCCGGGCGATCCCCGTCTGGTTGCGCAGAGCCGTGGCCGTGGCCGCGTCGGGCAGCAGCATCGGCGCGTAGATGGGGTGCGCGTCACCGCCGGACACCTGGGCGGCACGGCGTACCGCCTCGACGGAGCCGCGCTCGGCGGTTCCGGCGTCGTACACGCCCGTCAGCTGCACCACCGTGCACGGCGGCAGCCGGTCGAGCGCCGCCGCCATGTGGATGGTGGAGCGGCCCCAGGCCAGGCCCAGCACATCACCTTCGTTGACCAGCTCGGCGAGCAGGTCGGCGGCCACCTCTCCCAGGTTCTCGGGGTCGGGTGACTCCTCGGCCTCGGCCGGGGACTCCACCACGACGGCGTGCCTGAGGCCGTAGCGGGCGCGGAGCGCGTCCGAGCGCTCGGCGTCCAGCTCCGCAGGCACACGGATCTCGATACGTACGAGATCCCGTTCGAGGGCGGTCTCCAGGACCCGGGCCACCTTGAAGCGGCTGACGCCGAACTCCTCCGCGATCTGGATCTTGGACTTCCCCTCGAGGTAGAAGCGGCGGGCCATGGCCGCCGCCTGCACCAGCTCAGCGGGTCCCATCCGCATGGCTGACCGGCCCGCCGACATACCCGACACGGCGATCTCCTCACTGCTGTTCACACTCTGGATTCGCCGTTCATCCTTGCAGATCCGGCGCGGATGATCAGCCCTGATGAGAGCCGTTCACTTTGCTGTGGCTCAGTGGTCGCAGGCCCAGGAGGCCTTGGCCGTGGTCGCCTCCGCCTGCGTGCGTAGTGCACGTACCGCCTCTGCCGGGTCGTTCGCCCCGTAGACCGCCGATCCGGCCACGAAGACGTCGGCTCCGGCGTCCGCGCACCGCTCGATGGTGGAGGCGGAGACTCCGCCGTCGACCTGGAGCCAGAGCTCCAGACCGTGCTTGCTGATCAACTCGCGGGTGCGGCGAATCTTGGGAAGCATGATGTCGAGGAAGGCCTGTCCCCCGAAGCCCGGTTCGACCGTCATGATCAGCAGCATGTCGAGCTCGGGGAGCAGGTCCTCGTACGGCTCGATGGGGGTCGCGGGCTTCAGCGCCATGGAGGCGCGGGCGCCCTTGGCGCGGATCTCCCGGGCGAGCCGGACCGGTGCGGCGGCCGCCTCGACATGGAAGGTGACGGAACCGGCCCCCGCTTCGACGTACTGGGGCGCCCACCGATCGGGGGCCTCGATCATCAGATGGCAGTCCAGGGGAGTGTCCGTCGCACGCGCGAGCGACTCCACGACCGGCACACCGAGCGTGAGGTTCGGGACGAAATGGTTGTCCATGACGTCGACGTGGAGCCAGTCGGCTCCCTCCACGGCCTTCGCCTCGTCCGCGAGGCGGGCGAAGTCGGCGGAGAGGATGCTGGGGTTGATCTGCACGGCCATGTCCTAAGACTGCCATGCCCTCCGGGGGTTGTGGGCATCGGTCCCGGGTCGCAGTGGGGGTTGCCGTGAAACAGGGCGTCGCGCACCTCGTCTGCGGGCGGCGGGCCAAGTGGCTGGTGCTGGTGCTGTGGGTGGTGGTGCTGTTCGTCGCCGCGCCGTTCGCCATGAAGCTCACCGACGCGCAGGACAACGACGCGTCGTCCTGGCTGCCGGGGTCCGCGGAGTCGACGCAGGTGCTGGAGATCTCCGAGGACTTCCGGCCGGAGCAGATCCCGGCGATCGTGATCTACGCCCGGGACGGCGGGCTGACGGCCCAGGACCGGGCTCAGATCGCCGAGGACGTGCGGCAGCTCAAGGAGTTGCGTGACCACGGCATCCGGGGCGCGGAGACCCGGGGACCGGTCTTCGACCGGCCGGACGATCCGCGGGCGGCGCAGGTCTTCGTGCCGATCACGATGGACGAGGAGGGCTGGGAGCGGATCTCGCCCGCCGTCGACTCCATCCGTGACGACGTCGGCGAGGGCGGCGGCGGCCTGGCCGTGCATATCACGGGCCCGGGCGGCACGTCGGCGGACTTCGCGGAGGCCTTCGAGGGCATCGACTCGACGCTGCTGTTCTCGGCGATGACCGTCGTCATCGTCATGCTGCTCATCACGTACCGCAGCCTGACCCTGCTGCTGGTCCCCCTGGTCTCGGTGGTCTGCGCGCTGTTCGCCTCCCAGGCGCTGATCTACCTGCTGGCCGAGCACGCGGGCCTGACGGTCAACGGCCAGAGCGCCGGCATCCTCACGGTGCTGGTCTTCGGCGCGGGGACGGACTACGCCCTGTTGCTGGTCGCCCGCTACCGGGAGGAGCTGCGCCGGCACGAGGACCGGCACGAGGCGATGGCCCTGGCGCTGCACCGCGCGGGCCCCGCGGTGCTCGCCTCCGGCGCGACGGTCGTGCTGAGCATGCTGGTGCTGCTGGCCGCCGAGATGAACTCCACGCGCGGCCTGGGCCCGGTGGCCGCGATCGGCGTCGCGGTCGCCCTGCTGGCGATGATGAGCCTCTTCCCCGCCCTGCTGGTGATCTTCGGCCGGTGGATCTTCTGGCCGGTGATCCCGCACTACGGCACGCCCGACCCGACCGAGCGCGGCATCTGGGCGCGCATGGGCCGCCGTATCGCCCGCCGCCCGCGCATGACCTGGGCCGTCACGGCACTGGCTCTGGCGGTCTGTTCGCTGGGCCTGATCCAGCTGCGCGCGGAGGGCATCGGCAACGCGGACGCGTTCACCGGGAAACCGGACTCGATCACCGGCCAGGAGGTCTCGGCGCGCTACTTCCCGGCGGGCAGCGGCGATCCCCTGGTCATCATCAGCAACCAGGCGCAGGCCGAGCAGGTCGGCCGCGCGGTGGCGGCGACGCAGGGCGTGGTACCCCAGTCCCTCGGGCTGCCGCCCGGCACCAAACCGGCCTTCGAGGGCAAGGTCCTGTTCGAGGCCACCATGACCGCCCCGGCGGACAGCGAGGCCGCCAAGGAGACGGTGGAGCGGGTGCGGGGCACCGTGCACGCGGTGCCGGACGCCGACGCCCAGGTGGGCGGCGGTACGGCGGCCCTGCTCGACATGGACGAGGCGACCACGCACGACAACATGCTGATCATCCCGCTGGTGCTGGTGGTCGTCCTGCTGATCCTGTGCGTCCTGCTGCGCGCCCTGATCGCCCCGCTGCTGCTGGTCGGGACGGTGATCCTGTCGTTCGCGGCGGCCCTCGGCATCAGCGCGCTCGTGTTCCGGTACGTCTTCGACTACGCGGGCGAGGCGACGGACTTCCCGCTGTTCGTCTTCGTCTTCCTGGTCGCCCTGGGCATCGACTACAACATCTTCCTCACCACACGCATCCGCGAGGAGGCGGCCCGCCAGGGCACCAGAGCGGGCGTGGTCACCGGGCTCGCCACCACCGGAGCGGTCATCACCTCCGCCGGCCTGGTCCTGGCCGGCACCTTCGCCGCCCTCGGCACCCTCCCGATGGTCGCCTTCGCCGAGATCGGCTTCGCGGTCGCCCTCGGCGTCCTCATCGACACGTTCATCGTGCGCTCGGTGCTGGTGACGTCTCTGTTCCTGGACGTGGGCCCGAAGGTGTGGTGGCCGCACCGGCTGGCCAAGGAGGACGGCGGTGCGGCGGCCCGGGAGAGCGTCGGAGCGGGGGTCAGCCGGTCCGGCGAATGAGGGCCAGGTACATCGCGTCGGTCCCGTGCAGATGCGGCCACAGCTGCACATCGGGCCCCTCTCCCAGGTCCGGTACGCCGGGCAGCAGCGGACGGGCGTCGAGGAGTTCGGTGTCGGGGTGCTGCTTGAGCACGTCGGCGACCACGGCCCGGGTCTCGGCGAGGTGCGGCGAGCAGGTCGCGTAGCCGACGACACCGCCGACCCGCACCGACTCCAGGGCGGTGCGCAGCAGTCCGCGCTGCAACGGCGCGAACCCCTCCAGGTCCTCCGGCCGGCGCCGCCAGCGCGCCTCGGGGCGGCGCCGCAGGGCACCGAGCCCGGTGCACGGCACGTCGACCAGCACGCGGTCGAAACTGCCGGGCCGCCACGCCGGACGCGTCCCGTCGGCGGCGATCACCTGGTACGGCCCGGGGTTCCCCGCCAGCGCCCTGGCCACGAGCCCGGCGCGGTGGGTCTGCTTCTCGGAGGCGACGAGCAGCGCGCCCCGCTGGGCCGCGAGGGCACCGAGCAGCGCGGCCTTGCCGCCGGGCCCCGCACACCCGTCCAGCCACCGCCGGTCGGGCCCGTCCAGCGGCGCGCCCGCGAGGGCGAGCGCCACGAGCTGGCTGCCCTCGTCCTGCACGCCCGCACGCCCCTCCCGCACGGCCGCGACGGCGCCCGGCTCACCGCCCTCGGTCAGCCGCACGGCATACAGCGACCAGTGCCCCGGCAGGGCGGCGTCCTCTTCCAGCAGTTCCTCGGCGGTGGCCCGCCCGGGCCGCGCCACCAGGGTCACCTCGGGCCGCTCGTTGTCGGCGCGCAGCAGGTCCTCGATGCCGGCGCGACCGCCGCCGAGGGAGTCCCACAGCGCCGACACGACCCACCGCGGATGCGAGTGGACGACGGCGAGATGCTCCTCGGGATCCGCGTCGTAGGGCGGCGCGACCCGCTCCAGCCAGCCGTCCAGGTCGTGCTGCGCGACCTTCCGCAGCACGGCGTTGACGAACTTGGCCCGCCCGTCGCCGAGCACGACCCGCGCGAGCTCGACGGTGGCGGACACGGCCGCGTGCGTCGGGATCCGCGTCCCGAGGAGCTGATGCGCGCCGAGGCTCAGCACATCGAGCACCGGCGGGTCGACCTCCCGCAGCGGCCTGTCCACGCAGGCCGAGAGCACCGCGTCGTAGGTCCCCTGCCGTCGCAGCGTCCCGTACACCAGCTCGGTGGCGAGCGCCGCGTCGCGGGTGTCGAACGTCTCGGGCCCCTCCTTCTCCCGCGCCTTGCGCAACAGCGGCGGCAGAACGAGGTTGGCGTAGGCGTCCCGCTCGTCCACAGCCCTCAGTGCCTCGAAGGCGAGGATGCGGACGGGGTCCTTCTTGGGCCGACGGTAGGGCTTGCCGGACGTACGGGGCCGACGGGGCTGGTCGCTCACGAAAAGGTGCTCCGGGTGTGAGAAGAAGTGCGCCGTCCAGCCTACGCCGCCCCGGACGTGTCGCTGTGTCAGCCCCCGTCAGCCCCCGAGCCGCTCGCCCTCGGCGATCCGCACCCCGCGTGCCCAGTCCGCCGCCCGCATCGGCTTCTTGCCCTGGGCCTGCACCCAGACCAGCTCGACGGCGTACGAGCCGGTGCCGACGTACACGTTGTTCTTCCCGGCGGAGATCTGCCCCGGGGCGAGATCCGTCCGGTCCGGCACGGGGGTGACCTGGATGAGCTTGAGCCGCTCACCGCGGAACGTGGTCCAGGCGCCGGGAGCCGGAGTGCAGCCCCGCACCATCCGGTCGACGCGCAGCGCGGGAGCGGTCCAGTCGACGCGGGCGTCCTCGACGTTGACCTTCGGGGCCAGGCTGACGCCCTCGGCCGGCTGCGGTACGGCCTTCAGCCTGCCGTCCTCGATCCCGTCCATGGTCGCCGCGAGCAGCCCGGCCCCGGCGAAGGCCAGCCGCGTCAGCAGATCCCCGCTGGTGTCGGTGGGCCTGATCTCCTCGGTGACCGTCCCGTACACCGGCCCGGAGTCGAGCCCCTCCTCGATCAGGAAGGTGGAGGCCCCGGTGATCTCGTCCCCGGCCATGATGGCGTGCTGCACGGGCGCGGCACCGCGCCAGGCCGGCAGCAGGGAGAAGTGCAGATTGACCCAGCCGTGCGTGGGGACGTCCAGGGCGACACGGGGCAGCAGGGCGCCGTAGGCGACGACGGGACAGCAGTCCGGTCCGATCTCCCGCAGCCGCTCCAGGAACTCGGGGTCCTTCGGCTTCGCGGGCTTCAGCACCTCGATCCCGGCCTCCTCCGCCCGCTCGGCGACGGGCGACRCGACGAGCCTGCGCCCCCGCCCGGCCGGCGCGTCGGGCCGCGTGACGACAGCGGCCACCTCATGCCGCTCGGAGGCGAGAAGAGCGTCCAGAGCGGGAACGGCGACCTCGGGTGTACCGGCGAAGACGAGCTTCATGGGGTGGTGGGGGCCTCTCGGACGGGGATGAACGGCGGGCGGCACACAAGTCTATGAGCCCCGCCGTGGAAAGCCGCCGACGGCGCTCGCCCCCCACCGGAGGCCGGGCCACTCGACGGAGAGTCACGGGTGGTGCGCGGGTGGGAGACAAAGGCCGAAGGCCGAGGCGCACGCCCCGCGCAAACAGGCGCACGCACATTCCCCCACGCCCCCACACCGTGACCCGCGGAGCGAATCCGCGTTGGTCAAGACAGAGTTGACCACATCGGGCCGCGATCGCGGCCCATTCCTTTCAACGCCGGTTCGAGAGGCTTGTTCATGGCCGACCACGCAACCCACGACGCCCAGGCTCGGGCCAGCCTGCACTTGCTGGTGCGGGACATCGAGCGGGTCCGCCGGCAGGTGGACGCACTGCGCACACTCACCGCCCAGCTGGGCAACGTCTACCGCCCGCGCCGCTCCGGCCCCTCCACGGGCTTCGTCGTCTACGGACGCGCCCCCGCCCCGACGGTACGTCTCGCCCAGGAGCTGCGGGACAGTGTCGAGACCCTGGTGACGGCGGCCGTGGACTTCGACCGCTCACTCGGCTTCTCGTGGGACGCGGTGGGCTCCGCGCTCGGAGTCACCAAGCAGGCGGTCCACCGCCGTTACGGCGCCCGCCGTGCCACGGCCCAGCCGGCCGCGGCCGAGGCGGAGCGCACGCCGGAGCCGTCGGGCTCCCGCCCGGTCGGTGTGAACACCGGCCTCCCCACCGTCCCGACGGTCCCGGCGGCCCGCTCCATGCCCACCCAGCCGACGGCGGGCAGCCCTGCACTCCGCGACGAGGCCAGGCCGACGGCCTTCCCCGGCCCGCGCAACGGCTGAGCGACCCTCCTGCCCCTGCCCTCCCGGAGCACCTCCGGGAGGGCAGCGACGTATCCGGACGCTGCCGTCTCTCGGCCCTGCGACCGCGTCACTGTGCCGAGGGCAGCGTCTCCGCGGACACCGCCCCGCCGGACCCCGGCAGTGGCTCACCCGATGTCAGCCGGATCGATCCGCACCCAGACAGGCTCAGCACTTCCCCGAGCCATCCGCGCGGCCTGCGCGGCCTTCAGCGCGGCGGCCAGCGCCGCGCCCTTCCCCGGCGGCACCCGGATCAGCGCCCGCTCCCACTGCTCCCCGGGCGGCGGCGCCCCCGCCCGACGCGGTCGCCCCGCTGCGGGCACGGGCAACGGCACCGGCCCCAGTACCTCGGCCTCCGCCGGCAGTTCCGCCGCACGGAGAAACTCGGCCACGGCTTCCGGCTGCCCCGACACGGCCGCCATCCGCGACACCGGCGGAAACCCCAGCTCGGCCCGCTCGGCGAGTTCCCGCACCGCATGGCCGACGGGGTCCCACCGTACGAGCGCCTGGACGGGCCGCAGGGTCGGCTCGGCCACGACCACCACCGTGCCGCCGGCCGGCTGCGGCCGGACGAGCGACCCCGCCGCGATCCACCGCCGCAACGCGTCCTCCCCGGCGCGCAGATCGGGCCGCCCGAGCATGGCCCACCCGTCCAGCAGCAGCGCCGCCGCGTACCCGCCCTCGGCGACGGGCTCGGCCCCGGGCGTACTCACCACCAGCGCGGGCGCCCCCGGCACCGTGTCGAGCACATGTTCACGCCCCGAGGTCCGCACCGGAACGGCGGGGAAGGCCCGTCCGAGCTCCTCGGCGGTCCGCCGGGCGCCCACCACCGAGGCGCGCAGCCGGAAGGCACCGCACTCCGGGCAGTGCCAGCCGCTCTCCTCACGGCCGCACCACCCGCAGCACAACGCGCCGCCGTCCCGCGTCTCCAGCGGCCCGGAGCACTGCCGGCACCGGGCGGGCGCCCGGCAGTTGGCACACGCCATGCGCGGCACGTATCCCCGCCGGGGCACCTGCACCAGCACCGGACCGTGCCGCAGGCCGTCCCTGACGACCTGCCAGGCGAGGGTCGGCAGCCGGGCGGCCCGGGCGGCCTCGTCCCGCGCGAGGTCCCCGTCCCCGACGGTGCGGACGAGCGGAGCGGCGGCGCGCACCTGCTCACGCCCGGCGACCAGCGGGCGCGCCCAACCGCTCTCGACGAGCTGCGCGGCCTCCACCGTGCAGCCCCAGCTGCCCAGCAGGAAGCCGCACTTGTCCTGGGCGGCCCGCAGCAGCAGCACCTCACGAGCGTGGGGCTGCGGGGCGTGCTGCTCGCTGTGGCTGTCGTCCCCGTCGTCCCAGATGGCCACGAGCCCGAGGTCCTGGACGGGCGCGAACATCGCGGCCCGGGTCCCGATCACGGCCCGTACGGAACCCCGCCGGACCGCGAGCCACTGCGCGTACCGCTTCTCGGGCCCCGCGTCGGCGGTGAGCACCGCGTGCCGCCCCTCCCCCAGCAGGGCGGTCAGGGCGGCGTCGACCCGCGCGACCGCCCGCCCGTCGGGCAGGACGGCGAGGGCCCCGCGACCGGAGGCCAGCGCCGCCGCGACGGACCGGGCCAACTCCTCGCTCCACTCCGGGCCGGGCAGCGCGTTCCACACGGCCCGTGGCGCACCGCCGGAGGCCAGCGATTCCAGGAAGGCCGCTCCCCGCTCGTACCGCTGCCAGGAGCCCGCCTCGGGCGCCGGGGGCGGCGGCAGCGGCGCGGGCGAGGGGCGCTGCTCGGCCCGGGCGTTGCGCGGCGGCACGGCGAGTTGCAGGACGTCGGCGAGGCTGCCCGCGTACCGGTCGGCGACCGCCCGGGCCAGGCCCAGCAGTTCCTCGCTCAGCACGCGCTCGGGCGACACGACCTGGGCGAGGGCGGCCAGCGGCCCGGAGTAGTCGGACTCGGGCAGCCGCTCGACGAGGAACCCGTCGATCAGGCCGCCGCCCTCGCGCCGCCCTTCCCGCACCCGGTGCCGCCCGGCCCCGAAGCGCACCCGCACCCGCACGCCCGGCTGGGCCTGCTCGTCCAGCTCCTCGGGCACGGCGTAGTCGAAGTACCGGTCGAGATGGAGCACGCCCTTGTCGACGAGCACCCGCGCGACGGGCAGGTCCTTGGCGAGCGCGGCCCCCCGCCAGGTCCGCGGCTTGGCCCGGGGCGTCTTCGCCTTCCGCACACTCTCCCGGATGAGCGCGAGCTGCTCGGGCGGCGCACCCTCCGCGCCGCCGCCCGCCTGTTCGTTCTCGCTGCTCACGCTTGCATTCTTACCAAACGCCACTGACATCCGGCGGCACCCGAGTACCCGTCCTGCCCGGACACCGGACGGACACCGGACGCACGACGAGGCCCGGCGCCCCGAAGGGTGCCGGGCCTCGCGAGGTACCGCGACGGCGTCGGGCCTGCGGCCCGGCCGTCCTGCGGGGACTTACAGCCCCACGGCCTTGCGCAGCGCGTCCACGCGGTCCGTCCGCTCCCAGGTGAACTCGGGAAGCTCGCGGCCGAAGTGGCCGTACGCCGCCGTCTGGGAGTAGATCGGGCGGAGCAGGTCGAGGTCGCGGATGATGGCGGCCGGACGGAGGTCGAAGACCTCGTCGATCGCCTTCTCGATCTTCTCCGTGTCGACCTTGGCGGTGCCGAAGGTCTCGACGAACAGACCGACCGGCTCGGCCTTGCCGATGGCGTACGCCACCTGGACCTCGCAGCGGGTGGCGAGACCCGCGGCGACCACGTTCTTGGCGACCCAGCGCATCGCGTACGCCGCGGAGCGGTCGACCTTGGACGGGTCCTTGCCGGAGAAGGCACCGCCGCCGTGGCGGGCCATGCCGCCGTAGGTGTCGATGATGATCTTGCGGCCGGTCAGGCCGGCGTCACCCATCGGGCCGCCGATCTCGAAGCGGCCGGTGGGGTTGACCAGGAGCCGGTAGTTCTCCGTGTCGAGCTTGATGCCCTCGTCGAGCAGTGCCTTGAGCTCCGGGTCGACGACGAACTCCTTGATGTCCGGAGCCAGGAGCGAGTCCAGGTCGATGTCGGAGGCGTGCTGCGAGGAGACCACGACGGTGTCCAGGCGGACCGCCTTGTCGCCGTCGTACTCGATGGTGACCTGCGTCTTGCCGTCCGGGCGCAGGTAGGGGATGGTGCCGTTCTTGCGCACGTCGGACAGGCGCTTCGACAGGCGGTGCGCCAGGAAGATCGGCAGCGGCATCAGCGTCGGCGTCTCGTCCGTCGCGTAGCCGAACATCAGGCCCTGGTCGCCCGCGCCCTGCTTGTCGAGCTCGTCCTCGTCGCCCTCGACACGGGACTCGTAAGCCGTGTCCACGCCCTGGGCGATGTCCGGGGACTGCGCGCCGATCGACACCGAGACACCGCAGGAGGCGCCGTCGAAGCCCTTCTTCGAGGAGTCGTAGCCGATTTCGAGGATCTTGCTCCGGACCAGCGTCGCGATGTCCGCGTACGTCTTGGTCGTGACCTCGCCGGCCACGTGCACCAGGCCGGTCGTGATCAGGGTTTCGACGGCGACCCGAGAGGTCGGGTCCTCGCGGAGCAGCGCGTCGAGAATGGTGTCGCTGATCTGGTCAGCGATCTTGTCGGGGTGACCCTCGGTCACGGACTCCGAGGTGAACAGGCGACGGGACACAACGCTCCCTGGGGTTGCAGCGGCTGCTGGCTGATCATTTGGCGGACGGCGGGGGCTGCACCCGGCGCCGTCCGTGGAACAGCTTATCGGTCACGCTTGGGCCACGGACTCCCTGTCTCGACACTCGGAAGCGCTGTGACCTGCGGCACGGGCATTCTGCCCAATGCCGTGCTGCGTTGGCCAGAGGCGCCACGCCCCGATCGGCCGGGTTTCACGGGGGCGCAGAGGGACTGAAACATCAGCGAAGGCGCTCGGCCACCAGGTCCCAGACGGTTTCGGCCAGGGCTTCCTTGGGGCCGTGCGGCACCGCGGTCTCGCTGCCGTCGGCGCCGAGGACGACGGCCTCGTTCTCCTCGGAACCGAAGGTTCTGCTCTCCCCGACCTCGTTCACCACCAGCAGATCACAGCCCTTGCGCTTCAGTTTCGCGCGGCCGTTGGCGAGCACGTCGTCGGTCTCCGCCGCGAAGCCGACGATCACCTGTCCCGGGCGTACGCGGTCGGCGGAGATCGCCGCGAGGATGTCCGGATTCCGCACCAGGGTGATCGGCTCGGGCTCCTGGTCGTCCTTCTTCTTGATCTTCCCGGCCGCGTACACCGCCGGGCGGAAGTCCGCCACCGCCGCCGCCATGACCACCGCGTCCGCGTCGGCGGAGGCCTTCAGCACCGCCTCGCGCAGCTGCACGGCGGTGCCGACGGGGACGACGTCCACGCCGGCCGGGTCGGGCAGGGCGCTGTTGGCCGCGACCAGCGTGACGCGGGCGCCGCGGGCGGCCGCGGTGCGGGCGAGGGCGTAGCCCTGCTTGCCGGAGGAGCGGTTGCCGAGGAACCGGACGGGGTCCAGGGGCTCGCGGGTGCCGCCGGCGCTGACCACGACATGCCGGCCCTTCAGGTCCGGCTCGGTCACGCCCCGGGCCAGCACTCGGCGGCAGACCTCGAAGATCTCTCCCGGATCGGGCAGCCGGCCCTTGCCGGTGTCGACTCCGGTGAGACGGCCCACGGCCGGCTCGATGACGAGGGCGCCGCGGCGGCGCAGCGTCGCCACGTTCTCCTGGGTGGCCGGGTGCTCCCACATCTCCGTGTGCATGGCGGGGGCGAAGACGACCGGGCAGCGGGCGGTGAGCAGCGTGTTGGTGAGGAGGTCGTCGGCGAGGCCGTGGGCCGCCTTGGCGAGCATGTCGGCGGTGGCGGGGGCGACGACGACCAGGTCGGCGTGCTGTCCGATGCGGACGTGCGGGACCTCCTGCACGTCGTCCCACACCTCGGTGGAGACCGGGTTCCCGGAGAGCGCGGACCAGGTGGCGGCGCCGACGAAGTGCAGCGCGGAGGCGGTGGGCACCACGCGCACGTCATGGCCCGACTCCGTCAGCCGCCGCAGCAGCTCACAGGCCTTGTACGCGGCGATGCCGCCGCTGACCCCCAGAACGACCTTCGGCTTGTCCACGTCTCTCCCCGGACCTCGGCAACCGGCACAACGTACGACTCCATGACACACCACAGGCCCGGCAGTCGGCCTGCCGGGCCTGTGGAAAAGTCAGCGTCAAGCTGCAAATACTACTTACTGCGCCGGGCCCTCGACGGCCTCGGACGTCAGCAGCCCCGCGTTGATCTCGCGAAGGGCGATCGAGAGCGGCTTCTCGTGGACGTGGGTGTCGACGAGAGGACCGACGTACTCGAGGAGACCCTCGCCGAGCTGCGAGTAGTACGCGTTGATCTGGCGGGCCCGCTTGGCCGCGTAGATCACGAGGCTGTACTTCGAGTCGGTGGCCTCGAGGAGCTCGTCGATCGGCGGGTTGATGATGCCCTCGGGCGCGGAGATGGAAGAGGACACGCTCTACCTTCCGATGGATGGGAAAGATTCTGTCGGGGTGATCAGCGAGACCCGGAAACGATCAGCGATGGTCACACGACGCCTACCAAGGCTAGCAGCTCGCGAGCCACGTCCTCGACGGAGGTGTTGACGAGGGTCGTATCGAACTCCGGCTCGGCGGCCAGCTCGGTCTTCGCCGCCTGGAGCCGGCGCTCGATCACCTCGGGCGGTTCGGTGCCCCGCCCGGTGAGTCTGCGCACCAGCTCCTCCCAGGAGGGGGGAGCCAGGAACACCAGCTGGGCCTCGGGCATCGACTCCCGGACCAGACGGGCGCCCTGGAGGTCGATCTCGAGGAGTACGGGCTCGCCCTTCTCCAGGCGCTCCTGCACGGCCGCACGCGGCGTGCCGTAGCGGTTGCCGGCGAACTCGGCCCACTCCAGCAGTTCGCCGTTGGCGATCAGCTTGTCCATCTCGTCGTCGGTGACGAAGAAGTAGTGGACTCCGTGCTTCTCGCCGGGGCGGGGCTTGCGGGTCGTCGCCGACACCGAGAGCCAGACCTCGGGGTGTTCCTTGCGCATATGGGCGACGACCGTGCTCTTGCCGACCCCGGAGGGGCCGGAGAGCACGGTCAGCCGCGGACGTACGTCCGGGGGTACGGGGGTCGTCCCCCGGGGTGTTGCAGCCATGCAGCGATTATCCAGCAATCCCGGAGTGCCCGGGACTCGCTTCCCCGGAGTGCCCGGTTCAGGAGCCGGTGCTGCCGAACTCGCGCTCCAGGGAGGCGATCTGGTTGGAACCGAGGCCGCGCACACGACGGCTCTCGGAGATACCGAGTCGCTCCATGATCTGCTTGGCGCGGACCTTGCCCACGCCCGGGAGCGACTCGAGGAGGGCGGAGACCTTCATCTTGCCGATGACGTCGTTCTCCTGGCCCTGCTTGATGACCTCGTGAAGGGAGGCGCCGGAGTGCTTGAGTCGATTCTTGACCTCGGCCCGCTCCCGGCGAGCCGCGGCGGCCTTTTCGAGCGCGGCTGCGCGCTGTTCAGGGGTAAGGGGCGGAAGAGCCACGCCTACGTCACCTCGGATGTCGAACTGTCGGATACGGACCGGTGAGGAACCTAGTCGCCCCACACCTGGGGAGCTACGAGCAACACGCTTGCCCGTTCACTCTCGTCGGAGACTAGCGGGCAAGTCCGCCAGAGTCAGCGAGAACAGCGGAAAAGTCCTGGTCAGCCTTCATCTGAAGGGATATTTAGGACATACTGCCCCGGATTTGAGGATGTATTCAGACTCAAGCGCGCCCCGGACCACTCATCGGAGGAGTCCGGGAGAGGTCAGGAGGACGTCAGGAGGAGGTCACGGTGTGACGGATCTCCTCCGCGAAGCGCTCCGCGGCATCACGCAGCGTGACCGCGTCGGGACCGTGGCGTAGCACTCCCCGGCTGACGTTCGGCACGACATTGCGCACCGCCCTCCCGAAGACCCGGGGAAGATCGGCCGGCGTGGCCCCCTGGGCACCGATGCCGGGCGCGAGGAGCGGGCCGTTGATGTCCAGGTCGTACGACGACAGGTCACCGAGGGTCGCGCCGACGACCGCGCCGAAGGACCCCAGGGGCTCCTCCCCCGCGTTCTCGGCGGACAGGTGCGCGAGCATGGTCGCTCCGATGTTCCGGCCGTCCGACCGCACGGCGTGCTGGACCTCGCCGCCCTCCGGGTTGGAGGTCAGCGCCAGCACGAACAGCCCGGCGCCGCTCTCCCGTGCCAGCGCGACGGCCGGGCTCAGCGAGCCGTAGCCGAGGTAGGGCGAGACGGTCAGCGCGTCGGAGAACAGCGGCGCGTCCTTGTGCAGGAAGGACTCGGCGTACGCGGCCATGGTCGAGCCGATGTCGCCGCGCTTGGCGTCCATCACGACCAGTGCGCCCGCGGCCCGCGCCTCGGCCACCGACTTCTCCAGGACGGCGACGCCGCGCGAGCCGAACCGCTCGAAGAACGCGCTCTGCGGCTTGAGCACGGCGACCCGGTCGGCCAGGGCCTCGACGACCGTGCGGCTGAACCGCTCCAGGCCCGCCACGTCATCGTTCAGGCCCCACTCGGCGAGCAGGGAGGCGTGCGGGTCGATGCCGACGCAGAGCGGGCCGCGCTCGTCCATGGCGCGGCGCAGGCGGGCGCCGAAGGGTTCGAGACCACTCATGCCGTCTTCCTCACGTCGGCGCCCACCGCGTCGGCGAGCGTGGCGTACGGGCTGGTGCGCAGGCGCGCGGCGAGCCCCTTGTGGAGGTCGCGAGCGTAAAACGGCCCCTCGTAGATGAAGGCGCTGTATCCCTGGACCAGCGTGGCACCGGCCAGGATGCGCTGCCAGGCGTCCTCGGCGTTCTCGACGCCCCCGACCCCCACCAGGGTGATCCGGTCGCCCACGCGCGCGTAGAGGCGACGCAGGACCTCCAGGGAGCGTGCCTTCAGGGGCGCCCCGGACAGGCCGCCGGTCTCCTTCACCAGGGAGGGGTCGGACTTCAGACCGAGTCCCTCGCGCGCGATGGTGGTGTTCGTGGCGATGATCCCGTCCAGGCCGAGTTCCACGGCCAGGTCGGCGACGGCGTCGACGTCCTCGTCGGCGAGGTCCGGCGCGATCTTGACCAGGAGCGGGACGCGCCGCGCGGACACCGCGCGGTCGGCGGCCTCGCGCACGGCGCTCAGCAGGGGCCGCAGCGCCTGGGTGGCCTGGAGGTTGCGCAGACCGGGCGTGTTCGGGGAGGAGACGTTGACCACGAGGTAGTCGGCGTAGGGCGCCAGCCGCTCGGCAGACTTCACGTAGTCCGCGACGGCCTCCTCCTCGGGTACGACCTTGGTCTTGCCGATGTTGACGCCGACGACGGTCCTGAAGACGGGCGTCCGGGAGGCCAGGCGGGCGGCGACGCGGAGCGAGCCGTCGTTGTTGAAGCCCATGCGGTTGATCAGCGCCCGGTCCTTGACCAGCCGGAACAGCCGCTGCTTGGGATTGCCGGGCTGGGGCTCACCGGTGACCGTGCCGATCTCGACGTGGTCGAAGCCGAGCATCGCCATGCCGTCGATGCCGACGGCGTTCTTGTCGAAGCCCGCGGCGAGCCCGAAGGGGCCGTGCATGCGCAGCCCGAAGGCCTCCGTGCGCAGCTCCTTGTGGCGGGGCGCGAGGGCGGCCGCGAGGAAGGTGCGCAGCACGGGCACGCGGGCGGCCAGGCGGATCCAGCGGAAGGCGAGGTGGTGGGCCTGCTCCGGGTCCATCCGCTTGAAGAGCAGACTGAAGAAGATCTTGTACATGATGTCCTCACGAAGACATGGGCGTCCTCACGAAGAGGGGGACACCGTTTCCGGTGTCCCCCTCGGGGCTGCTAGTCGCGGGCCGCGGTCAGGTGTTCCGCGTGTTCCTGGAGCGATCGGACGCTCACCTCGCCGCGGTTGAGGGCGTCGATGCCCTGGACCGCCGCCGCGAGCGCCTGGACCGTCGTCAGGCAGGGCACGGAGCGTGCCACGGCCGCCGTACGGATGTCGTAGCCGTCGAGGCGGCCGCCGGTGCCGTACGGGGTGTTGACGATGAGGTCGACCTCGCCGTCGTGGATGAGCTGGACGATGGTCTTCTCGCCGTTCGGGCCGGTGCCCTCGGACTGCTTGCGCACGATCGTGGCGTTGATGCCGTTGCGCTTGAGGACCTCGGCCGTGCCGGACGTGGCGAGCAGTTCGAAGCCGTGGGCGACCAGCTCGCGGGCCGGGAAGATCATCGAGCGCTTGTCGCGGTTGGCGACCGAGATGAAGGCGCGGCCCTTGGTGGGCAGCGGGCCGTAGGCGCCCGCCTGCGACTTGGCGTACGCCGTGCCGAAGACGGAGTCGATGCCCATGACCTCGCCGGTGGAGCGCATCTCCGGGCCGAGGACCGTGTCGACGCCGCGGCCGTGGATGTCGCGGAAGCGCGACCACGGCATGACGGCCTCCTTGACGGAGATCGGCGCGTCGAACGGCAGCTCGCCGCCGTCGCCACTGGCAGGCAGCAGGCCCTCGGCGCGCAGCTCGGCGATCGTGGCGCCCAGCGAGATGCGGGCGGCGGCCTTGGCCAGCGGCACGGCGGTCGCCTTCGAGGTGAAGGGGACGGTCCGGGAGGCGCGCGGGTTGGCCTCCAGGACGTAGAGGATGTCGCCCGCGAGCGCGAACTGGATGTTGATCAGGCCGCGCACGCCGACGCCCTTCGCGATGCCCTCCGTGGAGGCACGCAGGCGCTTGATGTCGAAGCCGCCGAGCGTGATCGGGGGCAGGGCGCACGCCGAGTCGCCGGAGTGGATGCCGGCCTCCTCGATGTGCTCCATGACGCCGCCGAGGTAGAGCTCCTCGCCGTCGTAGAGGGCGTCGACGTCGATCTCGATCGCGTCGTCGAGGAACCGGTCGACCAGGACCGGCCGCGAGGGGCTGATCTCGGTCGACTCCGCGATGTAGGACTCCAGCCGGGTCTCGTCGTAGACGATCTCCATGCCGCGCCCGCCCAGGACGTACGAGGGACGCACCAGGACCGGGTAGCCGATCTCGTCGGCGATGGCCTTGGCGCCGGCGAAGGTGGTGGCGGTGCCGTGCTTGGGAGCCGGAAGGCCCGCCTCGGCGAGGACGCGGCCGAAGGCGCCCCGGTCCTCGGCGGCGTGGATGGCCTCCGGGGAGGTGCCGACGATCGGCACGCCGTTGTCCTTCAGCGCCTGCGACAGGCCCAGCGGGGTCTGGCCGCCGAGCTGGACGATGACGCCCGCGACCGGTCCGGCCTGCCGCTCGGCGTGCACGATCTCCAGCACGTCCTCGAGCGTCAGCGGCTCGAAGTACAGGCGGTCGGAGGTGTCGTAGTCCGTGGAGACGGTCTCCGGGTTGCAGTTGACCATCACGGTCTCGTAGCCCGCGTCGCTCAGCGCGAAGGAGGCGTGGACGCAGGAGTAGTCGAACTCGATGCCCTGGCCGATGCGGTTCGGGCCGGAGCCCAGGATGATGACGGCCGGCTTCTCGCGGGAGGCGACCTCGGTCTCCTCGTCGTAGGACGAGTAGAAGTACGGCGTCTTCGCGGCGAACTCGGCGGCGCAGGTGTCGACCGTCTTGTAGACCGGGCGGATGCCCAGCGCGTGCCGGACCTCGCGGACGACGTCCTCGCGCAGGCCGCGGATCTCGCCGATCTGCTGGTCGGAGAAGCCGTGCCGCTTGGCCTCGGCGAGCAGATCGGGGGTCAGCTCGGGGGCCTCGGCCAGCTCGTCCGCGATCTCCTTGATCAGGAAGAGCTGGTCGACGAACCAGGGGTCGATCTTCGTGTACGCGAAGACCTCCTCGGGCGTGGCGCCCGCGCGGATGGCCTGCATGACGGTGTTGATCCGGCCGTCGGTGGGACGGACCGCCTGCTCCAGGAGCCGGGACTTGTCGCCGGGCTCGCCGACGAACGTGAACTGGCTGCCCTTCTTCTCCAGCGAGCGCAGGGCCTTCTGGAAGGCCTCGGTGAAGTTGCGGCCGATGGCCATGGCCTCGCCGACCGACTTCATCGTGGTGGTGAGGGTGGAGTCCGCGCTCGGGAACTTCTCGAAGGCGAAGCGGGGGGCCTTCACGACCACGTAGTCGAGCGTCGGCTCGAAGGAGGCGGGGGTCTCCTGCGTGATGTCGTTCGGGATCTCGTCCAGCGTGTAGCCGACGGCGAGCTTGGCGGCGATCTTGGCGATCGGGAAGCCGGTCGCCTTGGAGGCGAGCGCCGAGGAGCGGGACACGCGCGGGTTCATCTCGATGACGATGACCCGGCCGTCCTCGGGGTTCACGGCGAACTGGATGTTGCAGCCGCCGGTGTCGACACCGACCTCGCGGATGACGGCGATGCCGATGTCGCGAAGGGTCTGGTACTCGCGGTCGGTCAGCGTCATCGCGGGGGCGACGGTGATGGAGTCGCCGGTGTGCACGCCCATGGGGTCGAAGTTCTCGATGGAGCAGACGACCACGACGTTGTCGTGCTTGTCGCGCATCAGCTCCAGCTCGTACTCCTTCCAGCCGAGGATGGACTCCTCCAGGAGCACCTCGGTGGTCGGCGAGAGGGTGAGGCCCTGACCGGCGATGCGGCGCAGCTCCTCCTCGTCGTGCGCGAAGCCGGAGCCGGCGCCGCCCATGGTGAAGGAGGGGCGGACGACGACGGGGTAGCCGCCGAGTTCCTCGACGCCCTTGAGGACGTCGTCCATGGAGTGGCAGATGTAGGACCGCGCGGACTCGCCGTGGCCGATCTTCTTGCGGACCTCCTCCACGACCTCCTTGAACTGGTCGCGGTCCTCGCCCTTGTGGATCGCCTCGACGTTGGCGCCGATCAGCTCGACGCCGTACTTGTCCAGGACGCCGTTCTCGTGCAGCGAGATCGCGGTGTTGAGGGCCGTCTGGCCGCCCAGGGTGGGCAGCAGCGCGTCCGGGCGCTCCTTGGCGATGATCTTCTCGACGAACTCGGGGGTGATCGGCTCGACGTACGTGGCGTCGGCGATCTCCGGGTCGGTCATGATCGTCGCCGGGTTGGAGTTCACCAGGACGACCCTGAGGCCCTCGGCCTTCAGGACGCGGCACGCCTGGGTGCCGGAGTAGTCGAACTCGGCGGCCTGGCCGATGACGATCGGGCCGGAGCCGATGACCAGGACGGACTGGATATCGGTGCGCTTAGGCACGCTGGCCCTCCATCAGGGATACGAAGCGGTCGAACAGGTAGGCGGCGTCGTGCGGGCCGGCTGCCGCTTCGGGGTGGTACTGGACGCTGAAGGCGGGGCGGTCGAGGAGCTGGAGCCCCTCCACCACGTTGTCGTTCAGGCAGACGTGGGACACCTCGGCGCGGCCGAACGGGGTCTCGGAGACCTGGTCGAGCGGGGCGTCGACGGCGAAGCCGTGGTTGTGCGCGGTGACCTCGACCTTGCCGGTCGTACGGTCCTGCACCGGCTGGTTGATGCCGCGGTGGCCGTACTTCAGCTTGTAGGTGCCGAAGCCGAGCGCGCGGCCCAGGATCTGGTTGCCGAAGCAGATGCCGAACAGCGGGGTGCCGCGCTCCAGGACGCCCTGCATGACGGAGACGGGGTGGTCGGCGGTGGCCGGGTCGCCCGGGCCGTTGGAGAAGAACACGCCGTCCGGGTTCACCGCGTAGACGTCCTCGACGGTCGCGGTCGCCGGGAGCACGTGCACCTCGATGCCGCGCTCGGCCATGCGGTGCGGGGTCATGCCCTTGATGCCGAGGTCGACGGCGGCGACGGTGAACTTCTTCTCTCCGATCGCGGGGACGACGTACGGCTCGGTGGTGGCGACCTCGGCGGAGAGGTTCGCGCCCTTCATCTGCGGGGCGTCCTGGACGCGGGCCAGCAGCGCGGCGTCGTCCTTGATCGTGTCACCGCTGAAGATGCCGACGCGCATCGCGCCGCGCTCGCGCAGGTGGCGGGTGAGGGCGCGGGTGTCGATGCCGGAGATGCCGACGACGCCCTGCGCGGCCAGTTCCTCGTCCAGCGAGCGCCTGGAGCGCCAGTTGGACGGCACGCGCGCGGGGTCGCGCACGACGTAGCCGGAGACCCAGATCCTCTTGGACTCCATGTCCTCGTCGTTGACGCCGGTGTTGCCGACGTGCGGTGCGGTCATCACCACGACCTGGCGGTGGTACGACGGGTCGGTGAGGGTCTCCTGGTAGCCGGTCATGCCGGTGGAGAACACCGCTTCGCCGAAGGTCTCCCCCACGGCCCCGTAAGCACGGCCGCGGAAGACCCGGCCGTCCTCCAGGACGAGTACGGCGGGAGTTTTGGCGGCTCCCCTGGTGGAGGTGGTCATCGTTCGGCGCCTTCCCTGCTGTTCGTTTCGATCATGGAGTTGATGGCCTCGACCCACTCGTTGTGTTCGGCCGCGTGGTCGGAGCGGAAGCCGGAGTCGATCAGCTTGTCGCCGTGCTCCCAGGTGACGACGAGCAGGCCACCCTCGGTGAGCACCTTGCCGGCGATTCCCTTGTCGAGCCGGGCCTCGCGGAGCTGTGCGGCCGGGACGAAGAAGTCGCTCGCCCCGGGGCGTACGACGTCCAGTCCCGCGTCCGTGAGAGTCAGCTCGGCGCGGCTGCGGGTGCCCAGGCCGTGCGCGACGATGCGGTCCAGCCACTGTCCGGCGGTGGTGGAGCCGTGGTAGCGGCCGCTCATGGTCAGGAGCGCCTGGCCCGTCTCCTCCGGGGTCGTGGGCAGCTCGGGCAGGTCGCCCTGGAGCGTGCCGCGCCACTTCCAGCCCTCGCGCATCAGCCAGTAGACGAGCGCGACGAACAGGGTGAGGCCGACGACCCAGCCGATGCGGGCGGCCCAGTCGGTCACTTGCGCCGATTCCTTCTCGGCGGCCAGCAGGAGTACAGGTGTCACGTGAGCTTCCCGTCGACGAGCGTGGCCTTGCCCCGCAGCCACGTGTGCGTCACACGGCCCGGCAGCTCACGACCCTCGTAGGGGGTGTTGCGGCTGCGCGAGGCGAAGCCCGCGGGGTCCACAGGGCCACGGTATGCCGTGTCGACGAGGGTGAGGTTGGCGGGCTCACCTGCCGAGACGGGACGGCCGTGCCCCTTGGCCTGTCCGATCTGCGCGGGCTTGAAGGACATACGGTCGGCGACGCCGGCCCAGTCCAGCAGGCCCGTGTCGACCATGGTCTCCTGCACCACTGACAACGCGGTCTCCAGGCCGACCATGCCCATGGCGGCCGCGGCCCACTCGCAGTCCTTGTCCTCGTGCGGGTGCGGGGCGTGGTCGGTGGCGACGATGTCGATCGTGCCGTCGGCGAGCGCCTCACGCAGCGCCATCACATCGCGCTCGGTGCGCAGCGGCGGGTTCACCTTGAAGACGGGGTTGTACGTGCGGACCAGCTCGTCGGTGAGGAGCAGGTGGTGCGGGGTGACCTCGGCGGTGACGGCGATGCCGCGGGACTTGGCCCAGCGGACGATCTCGACGGACCCGGCGGTCGACAGGTGGCAGATGTGGACGCGGGAGCCGACGTGGTCGGCGAGCAGGACATCCCTGGCGATGATCGATTCTTCGGCCACCGCGGGCCAGCCCCCGAGCCCCAGCTGGGCGGAGACGACGCCCTCGTTCATCTCGGCGCCCTCCGTCAGCCTCGGCTCCTGCGCGTGCTGCGCGACGACACCGCCGAAGGCCTTCACGTACTCCAGGGCCCGGCGCATGATCACGGCGTCGTGGACGCACTTGCCGTCGTCGGAGAAGACGGTGACCCCGGCGGCCGACTCGTGCATGGCGCCCAGCTCGGCGAGCTTGCGGCCCTCCAGGCCGACGGTGACGGCACCGATCGGCTGGACGTCGCAGTAGCCGTGCTCCTTGCCGAGCCGCCAGACCTGCTCGACGACACCGGCGGTGTCGGCGACGGGGAAGGTGTTGGCCATGGCGAACACGGTGGTGTAGCCGCCGGAGGCCGCAGCCCGCGTACCGGTGAGGACGGTCTCGGAGTCCTCGCGGCCGGGCTCGCGCAGATGCGTGTGCAGGTCGACCAGGCCCGGCAGCAGCACCTTGCCCTCGGCCTCCACGACCTCGGCGCCCTCGGCGGACAGCCCGGCCCCCACCTCGGCGATCGTCCCGCCGTCGATCAGCACGTCCTGCGGCTCGCCGCCGAGCACCTTCGCACCACGGATCAGGATCTTGCTCATCTGTCTTACTTCTCCTCGGTACGGGTCTGGGTGACGGCGGGTTCGTTTCCGCCCAGCAGCAGGTACAGGACGGCCATCCGGATGGAGACTCCGTTCGCGACCTGCTCGACGACGGTGCAGCGGTCGGAGTCGGCGACCTCGGCGGTGATCTCCATGCCGCGGACCATCGGGCCGGGGTGCATCACGACGGCGTGCTCGGGCATCCGCGCCATGCGGTCGCCGTCGAGGCCGTAGCGCCGGGAGTACTCGCGCTCGGTCGGGAAGAAGGCGGCGTTCATGCGCTCGCGCTGGACGCGCAGCATCATCACCGCGTCGGACTTGGGCAGCGTGCTGTCGAGGTCGTACGACACCTCGCAGGGCCAGCTCTCGATGCCGACGGGCATCAGGGTCGGCGGGGCGACGAGGGTGACCTCGGCGCCGAGGGTGTGCAGCAGGTCGACGTTGGAGCGGGCGACCCTGCTGTGCAGGACGTCGCCGACGATGGTGATGCGCTTGCCTTCGAGATCCTGGCCGATCCCGGCGTCCGGGCCGATCAGGCGGCGGCGCATGGTGAAGGCGTCCAGCAGGGCCTGGGTGGGGTGCTGGTGGGTGCCGTCGCCGGCGTTGACGACGGCCGCGTCGATCCAGCCGGAGTTCGCCAGCCGGTACGGGGCGCCCGAGGCGCCGTGCCGGATGACCACGGCGTCGACGCCCATGGCCTCCAGGGTCTGGGCGGTGTCCTTCAGGGACTCGCCCTTGGACACGCTCGAACCCTTGGCGGAGAAGTTGATGACGTCCGCGGACAGCCGCTTCTCGGCGGCCTCGAAGGAGATCCGGGTCCGGGTGGAGTCCTCGAAGAACAGGTTGACGATCGTGCGGCCGCGCAGGGTCGGCAGCTTCTTGATCGGCCGGTCGGCGACCCGGGCCATCTCCTCGGCGGTGTCGAGGATCAGGACGGCGTCGTCGCGGGTGAGGTCGGCGGCCGAGATGAGATGACGCTGCATCTGTCAGGCTCCGTAAGGCAGTTCAAACGGGAGATTCGGGGCAGACGGGCGCGCGAGAGCGCGCACTGAGCCGGCGCACGACAGCGGCGTACGCCTGAAGCGCTACTGGGCGGCCGGCTTGGCGCCGAGCAGCACGGTGTCGCGACCGTCCTCCTCGGCGAGCTGGACCTTGACCGTCTCCCGCAACGACGTGGGGAGGTTCTTGCCGACGTAGTCGGCGCGGATGGGCAGTTCGCGGTGACCGCGGTCGACGAGGACCGCGAGCTGCACCGCGCGGGGGCGCCCGATGTCGTTCAGGGCGTCGAGGGCGGCGCGGATGGTGCGGCCGGAGAAGAGGACGTCGTCGACGAGGACGACCAGCCTGCCGTCGATGCCGTCACCGGGGATCTCCGTGCGGGCCAGCGCACGCGGCGGGTGCATGCGCAGGTCGTCGCGGTACATGGTGATGTCGAGCGAGCCGCACGGAACCTTGCGCTCGGTGATCTGCTCGAGCTTGTCGGCGATCCGCCGGGCGAGGAAGACGCCCCGGGTCGGAATGCCGAGGAGGACCACGTCGTCGGCGCCTTTCGCGCGTTCGACGATCTCGTGGGCGATACGGGTCAGTACCCGTGCGATGTCGGGCCCTTCGAGCACGGGCCGGGCATCGGACTGCGAGTCGTGCGTGTCCATACGAAACGGACCTCCTTCTCCGCCTCACGGGACGGACCTTAAAGGACGTCGGGATTGCGCCATCCACGGTAGCAGGCCCCCGCTGTCGCCCGGACGGCCCCCTCGGATCACCCACTCGGCCTAACAGAGTGCCGATACCACGGAAGAGTCGGTGCGGACCATTCGGCTTGACGCGGCAGAGTAACGCTGCGTAACCTCACAGTGAGTTACCAGCCGCGCGGCCTGGCACCCACGCCAGACGCGTCGACACAGTGCCGGGGAGCTATATGTCCAGCGAATACGCCAAACAGCTCGGGGCCAAGCTCCGGGCGATCCGCACCCAGCAGGGCCTTTCCCTCCACGGTGTCGAGGAGAAGTCCCAGGGACGCTGGAAGGCGGTCGTGGTCGGTTCGTACGAGCGCGGCGACCGCGCCGTGACCGTGCAGCGCCTTGCCGAGCTGGCGGATTTCTACGGCGTTCCGGTACAGGAGCTGCTCCCGGGCACCACCCCGGGCGGCGCCGCCGAGCCGCCGCCGAAGCTGGTCCTGGACCTGGAGCGGCTGGCCACGGTGCCGGCCGAGAAGGCGGGCCCTCTTCAGCGCTATGCGGCCACGATCCAGTCGCAGCGCGGTGACTACAACGGCAAGGTGCTCTCGATCCGCCAGGACGACCTGCGCACACTCGCCGTCATCTACGACCAGTCGCCCTCGGTCCTCACCGAGCAGCTGATCAGCTGGGGCGTCCTGGACGCGGACGCGCGCCGGGCTGTGGCGAGCCACGAGGAGGCCTGACCGCTTCGGGGGGACAGCAGAAACGTGCCGCCGGGGTGGCCGAAACCGTATGGTTTCGGCCACCCCGGCGGCGTTCTGAGGGCCTGGCAGCCCTCGACGGTACGGGAACGCCGGAGGGCCCGCGGCAGTCACGCTGCGGGCCCTCCGGCGTTCCGTCTGTCTCAGACCTCGTCGCGGCGGAGCGAGGGCTTGAGCTCCTTGAGCCGTCCGAGCAGGCCGTTCACGAACGAGGGCGACTCGTCCGTGGAGAATTCCTTCGCCATCTGCACCATCTCGTCGAGGACGACGGCGTCCGGGGTCTCGTCGACCCAGATCAGCTCATAGGCACCGAGCCGCAGGATGTTGCGGTCGACGACCGGCATCCTGTCGAGCGTCCAGCCGACCGAGTACTGGGCGAGCAGCTCGTCGATGCGCTTCGCGTGCTGCGCGTAGCCCTCGACCAGCTCCATCGTGTACTCGCTCACCGGCGGCTGCCGGGTGTCGGCCCGGGAGAGCCGGACCCAGTCGGCGAGGACGGTCAGGACCTCGGCGCCGCGCTGGTCGCCCTCGAAGAGGATCTGGAAGGCGCGCTTGCGGGCCGTGTTGCGGGCAGCCACGGTTAGCTGTTCACCCGGCCGAGGTAGTCGCTGGTGCGGGTGTCGACCTTGATCTTCTCACCGGTGGTGATGAAGAGCGGGACCTGGATCTGGTGACCGGTCTCCAGCGTGGCGGGCTTGGTGCCGCCCGTGGAGCGGTCGCCCTGGACGCCCGGCTCGGTCTCCTGGACGGTCAGCTCGACGGCGGCGGGCAGCTCGACGAAGAGCACCTCGCCCTCGTGCTGGGCGACCGTGGCCGTGAAGCCCTCGACGAGGAAGTTGGCGGCGTCGCCGACGGCCTTGCGGTCGACCATGAGCTGGTCGTAGGTCTCCATGTCCATGAAGACGAAGTACTCGCCGTCCATGTAGGAGAACTGCATGTCGCGCTTGTCGACGGTGGCCGTTTCGACCTTGACGCCGGCGTTGAAGGTCTTGTCGACGACCTTGCCGGAGAGCACGTTCTTGAGCTTGGTGCGCACGAAGGCCGGGCCCTTGCCGGGCTTGACGTGCTGGAACTCGACGACGGACCAGAGCTGGCCGCCTTCGAGCTTGAGCACCATGCCGTTCTTGAGGTCGTTCGTGGAAGCCACGGTTGCGGAATCTCCTGGACTGACGTACGACCCCGGGGCACGCACCTGCCTACAGGGCGAGCAGCTCCTTGGTCGTGATGGTGAGTAGCTCGGGTCCGCCATCCGCCTCGGGGCGGACGACGAGCGTGTCATCGATCCGGACACCGCCCCGTCCCGGGAGGTGGACCCCAGGTTCGACGGTGACCGGCACGCAAGCGTCCAGTTTACCCATGGCCGCGGGACTCAATTGAGGGTCCTCGTCGATTTCGAGCCCCACCCCGTGTCCGGTCAGGGCCGTGAGGCCCTCCGTGTACCCCGCGGAGTCGAGCACCTGGCGGGCTGCGCGGTCGACGTCCCGGCAGGCGGCGCCGGGTACCAGGCTCTCACGTCCGGCCCGCTGCGCCGCGAAGACCAGGTCGTACAGCTCGATCTGCCAGTCCGCGGGAGCGGTGCCGATGACGAACGTGCGGCCGATCTCGCAGCGGTAGCCGCGGTACGTCGCGCCGAGGCAGACGGAGAGGAAGTCACCTTCCTCGACGCGACGGTCGGTGGGCCGGTGCCCGGGCCGTCCGGCGTTCGGCCCCGTGGCGACGGAGGTGGGGAAGGCCGGGCCGTCCGCTCCGTGATCCACGAGGCGCCTTTCGAGCTCCAGGGCGAGATGGCGCTCGGTCCGCCCGACGAGGATGGACTCCAGCAGTTCGCCGAGGGCCTGGTCGGTGATCTCGGCGCCGATGCGGAGACAGGAGATCTCCTCCTCGTCCTTGACGACCCTGAGCTGCTCGACCGCGCCGCCGAGGCTGGCCAGGCGCAGCCCGGGGGCGACCGAGCCGAGGGCGCGGTGCCGGGCCACGGTGAGGTGGTGCTCCTCCACGGCGAGGGAGTCGGCACCCTGGCCCGCCGCGAGACCGGCGGCCGCGACGGCCGGGTCGCCCCCGCCGACACCGGGCAGGGTCTGTACGCGCAGGGCCTCGTCGGGACGCTCCTGCGTGGGGCGGTCGGCCGTCGGGCCGGCGCACACGAGGAGGTCCTCGGTCTTGCCCAGCAAGAGAACGGCGCCGTGCGGGGCGGCGCCCGCGAGATAGCGCACATTGGCGGGGCGGGAGACCAGCGCCGCCGCGCTGCCGCCCGCGTTGCAGTATTCCCTCAGACGCGTCCGGCGGGCCGCGTACACCTCTGACATGACCCGAGCCTACGAGCGACGGGGGGATGCCGCCGGTCGGGAGGGCCGAGTGGGGGTCGTCTGCGACGGATGGGCGGTTCGCCTGCGCGCCGGTGGCCTTGGCTGCGGGCAATCGTGCCGCTAAGGGCGGCACCCGTCCCAAAGAAGCGGCACCCCGCTCCGCCGGGCTGCGCAACGCCCCGGCCTCAGCACCAACGCCCCAGCGCACTGAAAACGCCGGGTTACCGCACCGCCCCCACGCCGACTACCACTGCGGCGGACTCGCAATCGACCTGGCCAGCACATCGTCCAGCACCCGCGCCGTCTCCGGCACATCCATCTGCGAGTTGTCGATGATCGGCAGACCGGACCCGTACCACCCGGCCATCCGCCCATGGATCCGGGCGACCTCCTCGTCCGTCAGCCGCCGATTGCCCGTGCGCTCCGCGTTGCGTTCGAGGACGATGTCCAGCCCGGGAAGGAGGACGACCGGCAGCAGGCCCGGCCCGACGTGCCGCTTCCAGCCGCCGAGGCCGACGACGGGCCGGTCGGGAAAGACCGCGTCGTCGAGGATGCAGGAGATGCCGTTGGCCAGGAAGTTCCGCGCGGCGAATCCGCAGGTGCGGCGGGCGAGGCGGTACTGCGCCTCGGAGTGGTCGTTCCACCCGGACTGGGGGTCGGCGAAGCCCGAGCGGACCCACTCGCGTACGTCGTCGAGGCTGATGTGGGCCGTCGGGACCCGGCGATGGTCCGCCCAGTACTTGGCGACGCTGGTCTTCCCGGCGCCCGCGGGCCCGATGAGCAGCACGGCGAGCGTCGTACCGGCCGGGTCGGGGACCGCCGCCGCGGGCGGCGCGCTGGGCATGGCGACCGGACCGCCGGGCGGCAGCGGCACATGGCCGGTGGTGTCCGGCGCCGGAGGAGCCGAGGCC
>NZ_NGFN01000190.1 GCF_002148965.1 Streptomyces swartbergensis
GCCGTTGCCCACCCGGCGCCGCGCCAGCTGCACCTCCGCCAGCACCAGCCCCACGGCGGCCGCCCCGGCCAGCCCGATCCCGCCGCCGCCGTACGCCGCACCCGCCGCGATCCGCCGGGCCACCCGCGCCCTCGACATGCTCGTCATGCGTCGCCGCCACCTCCTCGAACCCGTACACCCAGTGCTTGCCCCGTACAGACCGTCGCCCAATCTCAACAGCGAGTGAACGACCGTCACGGATGACCGGCAGGCCATAGGCTGGCGGCACCACTAAGACCATTTCTGCGGCAACCGGAGACAACGGTGCAGTTCCACGACTCGATGATCAGTCTCGTCGGCAACACCCCGCTGGTGAGGCTCAACAGCGTGACCAAGGGCATCAGGGCGACCGTCCTGGCCAAGGTGGAGTACTTCAACCCCGGCGGGTCCGTGAAGGACCGCATCGCCCTGCGCATGATCGAGGCGGCCGAGGAGTCCGGCGCGCTCAAGCCGGGCGGCACGATCGTCGAGCCGACCAGCGGGAACACCGGCGTGGGTCTCGCCATCGTGGCGCAGCAGAAGGGGTACAAGTGCATCTTCGTGTGCCCCGACAAGGTGAGCACCGACAAGATCAACGTGCTGCGCGCGTACGGCGCCGAGGTCGTCGTCTGCCCGACCGCCGTGGACCCCGAGCACCCGGACTCCTACTACAACGTCTCCGACCGGCTGGTCCGCGAGACGCCCGGGGCCTGGAAGCCCGACCAGTACTCCAACCCGCACAACCCCCTCTCCCACTACCACTCCACCGGCCCCGAGCTGTGGGAGCAGACGGAGGGGAGAATCACTCACTTCGTGGCGGGCGTGGGCACCGGCGGCACCATCTCCGGGACCGGCCGCTACCTGAAGGAGATCAGCGACGGCAAGGTGAAGGTCATCGGCGCCGACCCCGAGGGGTCCGTCTACTCCGGCGGGTCCGGGCGGCCGTACCTCGTCGAGGGCGTCGGTGAGGACTTCTGGCCCACCGCCTACGACCGCACCGTCGCGGACGAGATCGTCGCCGTGTCCGACAAGGACTCCTTCCAGATGACGCGCCGCCTGGCCAAGGAGGAGGGCCTGCTGGTGGGCGGCTCCTGCGGCATGGCGGTCGTCGCCGCGCTGGAGGTCGCCGAGCGGCTCGGCCCGGACGACGTCGTGGTGGTCCTGCTGCCGGACAGCGGCCGCGGCTACCTCAGCAAGATCTTCAACGACGAGTGGATGGCCGACTACGGCTTCCTGGAGGACACGGGCCCCAGCGCGCGCGTCGCCGACGTCCTGAACGACAAGGAGGGCGACCACATGCCCTCCCTCGTCCACATGCACCCGGACGAGACGGTCGGCCAGGCCATCGACGTGCTGCGCGAGTACGGCGTCTCGCAGATGCCGGTCGTCAAGCCGGGCGCGGGCCACCCCGACGTGATGGCCGCCGAGGTCGTCGGCTCGGTCGTGGAGCGCGAGCTGCTGGACGCGCTGTTCAGCAAGAGCGCCTCGCTCGACGACCCGCTGGAGAAGCACATGTCCGGCCCGCTGCCCCAGGTCGGCTCCGGCGAACCCGTCGCCGACCTGATGGCCGTCCTCGGCAAGGCGGACGCGGCGATCGTCCTCGTCGAGGGCAAGCCGACCGGTGTGGTCAGCCGGCAGGACCTGCTGTCCTTCCTCGCCCGGTCCGCGAAGTGACGGCGAACGGCCGGTGAACCACACGTTGACCGGGTGCACTTGCCGTTCGTCCGCGATCTTCGTGGACTTCGCGGAAGTGGTACGAGCGCGTCACGTTCGCGCAGCACCCGCTTAACACGAGTCCTGCACATTAGTGGGTGTCGGCAGGGCGGGAGCGGCTCCCCGCCCCGGCCGGCGCCGTTGGCGTCAAGGACCTCCGGAGCGGCTCCCGGACCTCCACCGACGTCACAGACGCGGGGGCCAGGCCTGACCAGGCCCGCGTCTTACGCGGGGACCGCCGTCGTCCCGCCCCCCGTTCACGGGGGTGCGGCGGTCCCCGCGCATTACCTTTGCGGGCGTCAGCCGGCCCGGCTCGTCACCCAACTCCCCAGCAGTGCCAGACGCTCCGCCGTCTCCGAGCCGGGCTGCGGCGCGTACGCCACGATCGTCTGGTCCGGGGCCGCCGGGATCGTGAGGGTCTCGAACGGGAGGGTCACGAGTGTCAGCTTCCCGAACTACGCGGTGTACGGCGCGACCAAGGCCGCCGTCACCTGTCTGTCGCAGGCCCTGCGCTCGGAGTTCGGGCCGCGGGACGTCCGGGTCACCAGCATCGAGCCCGGGTTCGTCGAGAGCGAGCTGCGCACGCACATCGGTGACGCGGAACTGGCCCGGCAGGTGGAGGGCATGCTGGACGAGGTGGGCGCGCTGTCCGCCGAGGAGCTCGCCGACCTGGTGGTCTACGTGACCAGCCGTCCGCGCCGGGTCAACCTGCGGCAGATCGTCGCGCTGCCGACCCGCCAGGTCTGAACGGCGTATGCCCGCTCAGTCCTCCCAGTCGCTGTTCCGGGAGGACTGGCGGCGGCGGCCGAACAGGCCCGGGTTGGTGCGAGCGGCCTGCACGACGTTGACGCCGACGATGCCCGCCCAGGCGGCGAGCAGGCCGGGCAGATGGGCCACGCCCCCGCCGATCGCGGACAGCGGCACCGCCAGGACGAGGGAGACGATCCCGAAGCCGAAGCGCTCGCCCCAGGAGTCCATGGCCCGCGGCGACCGGGAGTCCCGGGCCGTCTGCATCTGCTGCTCGGCGAGCTGCCGGCGCACCCGGCGCTCCACCGCGCCGTCGATCCGCTGGTCGACCTTCTCCAGGAACGAGTCGACCAGCGCGGACTCGTACTCCTCGCCCAGCTCCCTGCRCGCGYGCAGGGTGGCGTCGAGTTCCTTCTTCAGGTCGGTGTCCCGCGCGTCCATTCCGGTCATGCCACTCACGGTAGAAAGCCGGGGCGCCGGCCGCACTGGGGTTAGCCCCCCTCTCCGAGCTGGGGCTTGCCGGGCGCGAGGCTGACAGCCGTCGCTGCGCTGCAGCGGACGGGTCGAACTCGTCACGGGGGTATCGCATCAAGCCGATCTTCCGCAACCTCCAGCCCTACCTGGGCGCTTACGGCCACCTTGTCGCCCTGCGCTCCGGTGACCTCGCCTACCTGCACGTCCACCCCAACGGCGAGCCCGGCGACGGCAGGACGAAGCCCGGCCCCGAGGTCTCGTTCACAGCGACGGCGCCGAGCGCCGGCGCGTACCGCCTGTTCCTGGACCTCCAGCACGAGGGCAAGGTCCGTACCGCGGTCTTAAGGGGTGCATGCGGGCGGCGCGGCGGGCGAGTCCGGGCAGCCCTCGCGGGCCCGGCCCGCCGAGGAAGAGGCCGGGCACGCGCACTGACGTGCGCGGGACTGTGGGCGACCACGGTCAACGAGCCGCTAGGATCACGGCATGGTTACGGCTTGGTCGCCCTGGCGCAGCGTCAGGACCCGCTCCGGTGCGGGTCCACTGCCGCGCGTGCTGGCCTTCGCCGTGCTCCTGTTCGGTGTCCTCGTCACGCACGGCGTGCACGTGGAGAGTGCCCAGGGGCACCTCTCCGCCGGCGCAACGGTCGTCGTCGCTCCGTCGGCCGACGGAGGTCGCCACGCAGCCGTCGAGCCCGCGCCGCCGTTCGCCGCGGAAACCGGCGATCATCATGGCGGCCATGAGCCGTCACATCCTGGCGAGCACTGCGTGTCCGGGCAGCCTCAGCAGGGTTCAGTGCTGGTATCTCCCTGCTCCACAGCGGCGGTTCGCGAATCGTCCGGTTCGTACGACGCCTCAACCGTTCGAGGGCCGGCCGCTGGTGGCCCCATGGACGGCGCGTCTCCCGTGGCTCTGAGAGCAGCCTCCGCGGTGCGGCGGGTCTAGGGGTACGGAGTTCCTCCGACCGGCTCGTCGAAGCCGTCCTGCCCCCACCCATGTCTGCGCCTCACTCCGTCTCTGCCGGAGCCGTGGCAGCAGCGCGGAGGACCTGTGCCGACACATTTTCGTACGCTCACGCATGCCCCATGGGCCCGATGCGGCTCTCCCTCGTGGCGCCGAGTCGTCTCGGCGATCCGCGGCGCCCTCGTGATGGCACTCGTGCTGTGCGCCGTCCTGCATGGCGTACCTCAGGAGACGCACGAGCCGGTGTCCGTGCCTGCCGGATTCTCGGCGATGGCCGCAGGCGAGGACCCGCATGGACCCCACGGCCCCCACGGCCCCCACGTCCCGAACGGGGCTGGGGACTGTGCGGCCGACGTGATCGTCCGCACCGCGGCCCAACCGGTCGACGAGCTTCCCGTCGGCGCGCTGGCCGTCGTCGTACTCGTCGCCGTGTCGTCGACCGTGGGCAGACCCCTCGTACGGCATGCCCACCGCAGACGTCGCGGCGCACGCACCGGTCGCGTGGAGCTCGTCCGTACGTCGCGGTGGCGGATCTAGACCACTCGCTCGCAGCCGACCGACCTTACGGCTGCCGCGTGCCCAGGGCGTGTGCGGACCCACAGTCCGCGTCTGCCGCCTCGCCATGGGGCGCGAGATGAACCCGCACCGGCATTCATCGAGCGAGAGTGAACACACAGACATGCAGTCATTGACCAAGGCCGCGACCCCCTCGGGCCGGTCCGCCCTGTCCGGGCTGGTGGGCAACACCCCGCTGCTGCGGGTGTCGGAGCCGCTGGCCCCGGCCGGACGCGGCTTCTGGGCGAAGCTCGAAGGGTTCAACCCCGGCGGTATCAAGGACCGTCCGGGGCTGCACATGGTGGAGCGGGCCCGGGCCCGTGGCGACCTGCGGCCCGGCGGACGGATCATCGAGTCCACCAGCGGAACCCTGGGCCTGGGACTGGCTCTGGCCGGAATGGTGTACGGCCATCCGGTCACCCTGGTCACCGACCCGGGGCTGGAGTTGTCCATGACCCGGCTGCTGACCGCGTACGGAGCCCAGGTCAACGTCGTCTCCGAGCCGCACCCCACGGGCGGCTGGCAGCAGGCCCGCCGCGAACGCGTCCAGCGGCTGCTGGAACAGCACCCCGGCTCCTGGTGCCCGGACCAGTACAGCAACCCCGACAACGTCGCCGCCTACACACCGCTGGCTCTTGAACTCGCCGCCGAGATGGGCCACATCGACGTACTGGTGTGCAGCGTCGGCACCGGCGGCCACTCGGCCGGAGTCTCCCGGGTCCTGCGCCAGCTCTACCCGGAGCTGACCGTCGTCGGCGTGGACACGACCGGTTCGACGATCTTCGGCCAGCCCGCCCGGCCCCGGCTGATGCGCGGACTCGGCTCCAGCATCTACCCCCGCAACGTCGCCTACGAGAACTTGACCGAGGTGCACTGGGTCGCCGCGCACGAGGCCGTGTGGACGTGCCGCCAACTGGCCGCCTCCCACTACGCCACCGGCGGGTGGAGTGTCGGCGCGGTCGCACTGGTGGCCGGCTGGCTGGCCCGGACGACGCCCGCGGACGCACGGATCGTCGCGATCTTCCCCGACGGCCCGCAGCGTTACCTGGGAACGGTCTACGACGACGACTACTGCGCCGCCCACGGCCTGCTGGACTCACCGCCGGCGCCCGAACCGGACCTGATCGGCCGCCCGGACGAGAAGGAGGTCACTCGCTGGACCCGGTGCACCACGGTGGTCGATCCCCTCACCCTGCACGGCACTGGGGACGCAGCCGTCGAGTCCGACGCTGCGGAGGAGGGCCGGTGAAGGGGCTGCTCACCCAGGTCCGGTCGTACGAACGCAGCGTCCAGCTGTTGATGGTGAACCAGTTCACCATCAACCTCGGCTTCTACATGCTGATGCCCTACCTGGCCGCCCACCTCTCCGGCACCCTCGGGCTGGCCGGCTGGATCGTGGGACTCGTCCTCGGCGTACGGAACTTCAGCCAGCAGGGCATGTTCCTGGTCGGCGGCACGCTCGCCGACCGGCTCGGCTACAAGCCGATGATCGTCGCCGGGTGCGTGCTGCGCACCCTCGGCTTCGCGACGCTCGGACTGGTCGATTCCCTGCCCGCCCTGCTCGCCGCCTCCGCGGCCACCGGGCTGGCCGGTGCGCTGTTCAACCCGGCCGTACGGGCGTACCTCGCGGCCGACGCGGGGGAGCGCAGGGTCGAGGCGTTCGCGTTGTTCAACGTGTTCTACCAGGCAGGCATCCTGCTGGGCCCGCTGGCGGGCATGGTGCTGACCGGCGTGGACTTCCGCGTCACCTGCCTGGTGTCCGCCGCGATCTTCGCCCTGCTGAGCGTCGTACAGATCCGCGCGCTGCCCGCCCGGAGGTCCGAGGACGCCGAGCGGCAGAACGGCGACGGCGGTCAGGGCGTGCTCGCCCAGTGGCGCGGCATTCTCGCCAACCGGCCGTTCCTGGCCTTCTCCGTCGCCATGATCGGTTCGTACGTGCTGTCCTTCCAGGTCTACCTGGCGCTGCCCCTGGAGGTGCGCCGGCTCGGCGGCGACGGGGAGTCCGGCACGGCGGCGGTGGCCATGCTCTTCGCCGTCTCGGGGCTGACAACGATCCTCTGTCAGACGCGGGTGACTGCGTGGTGCAAGGCGCGGTACGAGCCCGGGCAGGCGCTCGTGCGCGGGCTGGCGGCGATGGGGCTGGCCTTCGTGCCCTTGCTGCTCGCCACCGGCGTGCCCGTACCGGAGTCCGGGGTCGGGCTGTGGCTGCTCGCGGCGGTTCCGCCGACGCTCGCCGCGCTGCTGCTGGCCGTCGGCACGATGATCGCCTACCCGTTCGAGATGGACACCATCGTCCGCCTCTCCGGTGACCGCCTCGTCGCCACCCACTACGGCCTGTACAACACGATCTGCGGCGTCGGCATCACCGTCGGGAACCTGGGCACGGGCGCCGCGCTCGACGCCGCGCGGGCGGCCGGGATGCCCGCGCTGCCGTGGATCGCGCTGATCGTGCTCGGCCTGGCGTGCGCTGCCGCCCTGTACGGCCTGCACCGCACCGGCCGGCTGGCGGCACAGCCCGCTTCCGAGCCGCTGGCCACGAGCGTCTGACCCACCGGTCCTCAGGACCAGGGGCGGGACACCAGCTGGTGCCCCGCCCCGCTCAGTCAGGCAGGAGTGTCGCGGGCGTCGGCTGCGGACCCTGAGCGGCGGCTTGTGAACAGCGTGGCGATGAGAGCGGCGCCGAGGGCGAGGAGGGCGGCTGCGACGGTGATCGCGAGTGAGAAGCCTTCCGTCGCGGCGTGCAGCGGGCCGGACGAGTCGGCCAGGCTGTCGCTGCGGCTTGATCCAGGCGTACGAGGGCCTGGACTCGTCCGAATCCGAGCGGCGGCGGTGATGTCCCAACTGACTTAGTAGTATTCCGGTACGTCGAGTACGGAGGGCGAGTCGACCATGAGCGGGCGGCTGCGGGCAGGTGGGGCCTTCGGGTACCTCTTGCTGGTTGCCATGCTCACGCTGGGCGTATTCGCCATGCACACGATGGGCCACCCGGAGGAGTCGCACGGGCATGGCATGGCCGGCGCTGTCGCCAGTGCCGAAGGCGCGCGACACGACAGCATGGCCCGGAACGCCGAGCCCGAGGCGGCGGCCGAGCACGGGACCGCGGCCTCGGCTGCCAAGTCGCCGGTACACGAACTCCCGGGCGGCATGGACCCGATGTCCGTGTGCTTGGCGGTTCTCACCGTGTGGCTGATCGGGCTGTTCCTGCATGCGCTGGTGGTCCGCCGGCAAGAGCGGCTGACCGCCCTGCTCGCTCGATCGATGGCCTCGGCGCGCCCCGGCACTCCACCGCCGAGACCGCTCCTCTCCCAGTTGTCAGTTCTGCGGATATAGGCCGAACCGTCGCGCGGCCCCTTCAGTGCTGCCCGCGCAGACGCCTACTCCGCACAGACAGAACTGACGACAAGAGGTATCTCGCACATGACTGCCTACAAGCACGCCCTCAACCGTCGCCTGAGCCGCCGTCTCGCGGTGGTGGCCGCCGTCACGGCGGGCGGGCTGCTGCTCGCCGCCTGCGGCGGGGACGACATGAAGGGCATGGACCACGGGAGCGGCAGCTCTGCCTCCGCCTCCGCCTCGCCGACCCGGGCGACGGATGGGAACCCGGCGCCCGGCGCGTTCAACGACGCCGACGTGATGTTCGCCCAGATGATGATCCCGCACCACGAGCAGGCCCTGGAGATGTCCAAGCTCGCGGACGGCCGGGCCTCCGACACGGAGATCAAGACTCTGGCCGCGCAGATCGAGAAGGCCCAGGACCCCGAGATCCGGACCATGAAGTCCTGGTTGAAGGCCTGGGGCAAGCCGGAGTCCGCCGAGGAGAGCATGCCCGGCATGGACCACGGGTCCGGCGGCATGGACCACGGGTCCGGGATGTCCGGGATGATGTCCGACGAGGACATGAAGAAGCTCGAGGCCGCCAAGGGCACCGAGTTCGACCGGATGTTCGCGGAGATGATGATCGAGCACCACAAGGGTGCGATCACCATGGCGGAGGACGAGCGGAAGAAGGGCCGTAACGCCACGGCCGAGAAGCTCGCCGCCGACGTCGTGAAGACCCAGTCCGCCGAGGTCGAGAAGTTCGAGAAGATCCTCGACCGGCTCTGATCCGCACCACCCACTGACCGCCCAGGGCTCCGAGGCGCACCCGAGGAGCCCGGGCGGTCACCTCCCCGTGCCGGCATGGCCGTGACCGGTGGTCACCGCTCTCGACCGGCTCGCACACCACCTCCGGGACGACCGTCGGCCACATCCACGGTCTCGGTCCGGACCCCGGCGACCAGCGCCTCTACGTTCGAGAAGCGCCTGGCCGTCACGTCGATCGGCGGCCACTGATCCGCAACGGGTGGTCAGGCAGCCATCATGACGAGCATGGCGCACATCGTGCCGCCCATGCCGATGTGGGCCGTCAGCGCCGCGCCCGGTGACGTGCCCGGCGGGCGACGGCGGCTCCGGTGGCCCGCTGCCGCGTGGGACCGGCGCCTGTCGCCTCCCGGCCGGGCCCTGTCCCACACGGAGATGGCCAGGGACGCGGCGAACACCACGATCGCGTCGGGCAGGGCGAGGAGCCGCCGCGCCCAGCGGCCCTTGCCCGCGGCGCGGCCCGCACCCGCCGGCCGGTCGGTGCCGCGGAGCCGCGCCCACACGGCCGCGACGACCGAGAGCAGGAAGTACACGGCGAGGGTGAGCAGGACGCCACGCCACACGGAATTGGAGTCTCCCGACGCGGGGCCATGGGCTGCGCCGCCCGTCATGTCGTGGGCGGTCATCCCCGAGGAGTGGTCCATGCCCTCCGTCCCGGCCGTGCCCGACACCCCCACGGTGCCGGATCCGTGCCCGTGCCCGTGATCCGTGCCGGCCATCGAGTGCCCGCCCAACGCGAGGACCGGCGCCGAGTCGGTACCCGGCATGGCGAGCGTCATGATCACCATGGCGGCACTGCCGATGATGTGATGCGCCCAGCGGCGGCCGTACCGCCAGCCGTGCAGCCGAGCGTGGCGTACGGACAGGGCCACGCCACCCAGGCCGACGGCGGTGAACGCCGCCACCCACCACAGACCGTGGTCCCCGAAGCCGGCCGCCGTCGCGGGCAGGAACATCGCGGCCATGCCACCGGCCATGACGAGATCGCCTCCGGCCGCGAACCGGGCCCCTCTGCTGTCGGCGGCGGCCAGCCGGGCCGCGCTCACGACGGCCACGAGTGCGGCGACCGCCGCCAGCGTCCAATTCAGGGCCGGACTTCCCATCGCTGCCCTCCGCATCGACTACGGATGTCCTCAGTACGCAGGGGTGTCGAGAGGCGTTCAGCGGAGGGCAGTCCTTCCCTGAGGGCGTCAGTCCTTTCGGTGTGCCGGGCGTCGCGCGGCAGGCGGCACCGGCAGGGCGGCCCTTCGGTCCCGCTTGCCGGTCTGCATATGCTCATGCAGAATCCTCAGCTACTGAATAGGCGAGGGGGAGCACGTCATGAGCGTGACCGACAGCCCTGCCGCGCGGTTGCAGGCGCTCTTCGAGGGCCACCGGCTGACGCCGACCCAGCGGCGCATCGCGCACAGCATGGTGCGGCGCGCTGCCGACGTGCCGTTCCTGTCGAGCGTGGAGCTCGCCGAGCTGGCCGGGGTCAGCCAGCCGTCCGTGACCCGCTTCGCCGTCGCCCTCGGCTTCGACGGCTACCCGGCCCTGCGCCGTCACCTGCGCGAGGTCGCCCCCGCCGAACCCGCCGCGGACGCCGGGTCCTACAACGAGTACCAGCAGGCCGTCGAGGCCGAGATCGAGAACCTGCGGCACCTGGCGGAGGCCCTGGCCGACCCCCGCCCCGTGCAGCGGGCGGGGCGCCTCCTCGCGGCCTCACGGCCGCTCCCCGTCCTCGGACTGCGGGCGGCAGCCGCCCAGGCGCACGGCTTCGCCTACTTCGCCGCCAAGGTCCACCCCGACGTACGGCTCCTCAACGAGGGCGGCACGATGCTTCACGACCGCATCGACGCCGCCGTCCGGGCCGGCGCGACCGCACTGCTGTGCTTCGCGCTGCCCCGGCACCCCCGCGAGGTCGTCGACACCCTCGACTACGCCAGACAGGCCGGGCTGACCGTCGTCACGGTCGCCGACTCCGCCTTCGCACCGGTGGCCAAGGTGTCCGACCTGCTGCTCCCCGCCGCCGTCGGCACCGGCCTCGCCTTCGACACGGCCTGCGCCCCGATGCTGCTCGGCCGGGTCCTGTTGGAGGCGATGTGCGACGACCTGCCGGAGGCACAGTCCCGCCTGGAGGAGTTCGACGTGAAGGCGGCGGCGCGAGGACTGTTCGTCGACTGACCGCACGGGCACCGCATTCTCAGACTCGTCTCACGTTGTGTCGCTAACGTGTTGTTCCTGTAACACCCTTCAGGCGCTTCGCAGACCGGACGGAGGATGAACGTGACGCGCGGAGGACAGGGACTGGCTCGGGTGGCCGTCGTCGTACGGGCGGGGGCGGCCCCGCTGTGGTGGCTGGGCGTGTTCGCGGCGGGCATCGGCCTGCTGCCCCCGGGACTGACGGGCCGCCGCATCGGCGTGCTGACCGGGGCGGCACTGTTCGTCCTGGCGACGGCCGCGGTGGCCTACGGACGCCGCAAGCGCTACGCCACCCTGGCCGCCTCCGCGGCCCGCGCCGGCAAGCACGACATCCTCCAGGACCGCGCGGTCACGTCACGCAACTGGCGCCGCCACCACCGCTGGTGGCTCCTCCTCGCCTTCCTCGCCGCCCTGGGCAGCGCCTTCGCCGTACCCGCCGCGGCCGGCCTGCTCCTGGCCGGCTGCGGCGCGGGCCTGTGGCTGAAGGCCGCGTGGCTCGGCCGCCGCGAGCGCGCGGACGAGGAGTTGCTGTGGGTGCGGGTGGACTGGCTGCGCGGGGGCGCGGGCGGCCCCGCGGGCAACCGGGTCAAGGCGTACCGCAGCACGGGCATCGCGGCGGGCGACGCGGCACCGGGCGGGGCAAGAAGGAAGACGCCTGCCCTCGTGTAAGGGGGCTTGCCCGCGCGCGGAGGGGCTCGGGGCTGTGCCGATGTGCGGCTCCGCCGCGCGGGCGTGACGAGCGCGCGGTCCGCGCCCTCCGCCCGGACGGCCACCGTCCGCGTCCCGCCCGGGCAGCGCGGCAAGCCACCACGACCCGCAGCCGGGTGCTACGGAAGCCCCCACGGCGCCCGGCCGCCCACCAGCGCGTCCACCTGAGCCCCTCCGGACTCCGCCACGACCTCCTCGACCGTCTGCGCCTCCCGCACCACCGCGAAGGCGACACGCCGCTCCCCACCCGGTCCGAACCCGTAAATCGCGGGCCGGACCAGCGAGTTGTACGCATAGTGGTGCGCGAAGTAGTACGCCCCCGTATCCAGCGCCGCCGCGAAGTCCCCCTGCTCCAGCAGCGGCAGCGCACACCCCTCGGCCAGCAGGTCGCCCGAGAAGCACGCCGGCCCGGCCACGTCCTGCACCACGGCCGGGCCCTCCTTCGGGCGCCCCTTGGAGTCGTACGCGGCGATCCTCAGCGGCCAGACCCCCGGCGCGTACACCGTCCGCGTCGCGACCTGCACGCCCGCGTGCGTGAGCGCCACCGGCCGCCCGCCCGCGCTCTTGGCGTATTCGACCCGCGCCACGACCGTCCCGTGCTTCGCCAGCAGTGACCGCCCGAACTCCGTCACCAGCCCGTACCGCCCGTCGAACAGCCCCGGCACCTCCTCGGCCAGCGTCCGCGCGTACTGCGCGTACGTCGGTGTCGTCGCGTCCGACGCGAAGTTCACCGGCAGCCCGCCGCCGATGTCGAGCGTGTCGACCTGGCGCCGCCCGGCCCGCCGGTTGATCTCCTCCGCCAGCCCGTACGTCTCCGCCACGCCCCGCGCCATCAGGGACAGCGGGACCCCCTGGGACCCGGTGTGCGCGTGCAGCCGGGTCAGCCACGGCCGGTCCAGATACGCCCGGACGACCCACTCCCGGGCACCCTCATCGCGCAGCGCCACCCCGAACTTCGACGTCGCCGTCGCCGTGGACGTCGCCTCGATGGAACCCCCGCCGATCTGCGGATTCACCCGTATCCCGAGCGGGGACCGGCTGGCGGCGATGGGGGCACCTCCCACGTCTTTCGGGCTGTGGGGGATCATCAGGGCGTCGATGCGGTCCAGCTCCTGCGGATTGTCCGCGTTGACGGCGATGCCCAGCGCCAGCGCCTCGCGCAGCTCCCCGGGCGTCTTGGCCGGCGAGTCCAGCACCGTCATCTCCGGGCCCAGCCCCGCCGCCCGGGCCAGCGCCAGCTCGCCGGGGCTCGCCACCTCGGCGCCGACGCCCTCCTCCCGCAGCAGCCGCAGCACCGGCACCAGCGGGGTCGCCTTCACCGCGAAGGCGTGCAGCACGGGCGTGCCCGGCGCCACGACCGCGTCGAACGCCGCCCGCAGCTCCGCCGCCGACTCCCGGATGCCGGTGACGTCCAGCAGCCCGATGATGGGGCTGTCGGGCCCGAGCAGCCCCTGCTCCACGGCGGCCCGTACCGCCTCGTCCCGCCGGGCCGCCCGCCCGGCGCCGGAGTTGCCTGTCTCTTCCGCCTCGATGTGTGCGCCCATGCGTCCAGCCAAACATCCAGGGCACCGCCGCGCCGACCCCCGGACGTATTGACTAGCTCTATTCAGACAGCCAGGATGTGAATAACCGCAGCAACAACCCCGCCGGGAGCACCACGCACCCACCAGGAGGCAGACCATGTCAGGACCCCGCCCCGTCCGAGCGCCGCGCGGCACGGAAACGAGCGCCCTGGGATGGCAGCAGGAAGCCGCCCTGCGCATGCTCCAGAACAACCTGGACCCGGAGGTCGCCGAGCACCCCGACAAGCTCGTCGTCTACGGCGGCACCGGCAAGGCGGCCCGCGACTGGCGCTCCTTCGACGCGATGGTGCGGACACTGCGGGGGCTGAAGCAGGACGAGACCATGCTGGTCCAGTCCGGCCGGCCCGTCGGCGTCATGCAGACCCACGAGTGGGCCCCGCGCGTGCTCATCGCCAACTCCAACCTCGTCGGCGACTGGGCGAACTGGGAGGAGTTCCGCCGCCTGGAGGCCCTCGGCCTGACCATGTACGGGCAGATGACGGCCGGCTCCTGGATCTACATCGGCACCCAGGGCATCCTCCAGGGGACCTACGAGACCTTCTCCGCCGTCGCCGCGAAGAAGTTCGGCGGGTCGCTGGCCGGGACGATCACGCTGACCGCCGGTCTCGGCGGGATGGGCGGCGCCCAGCCGCTCGCCGTGACGATGAACGACGGCGTGGCGATCTGCGTCGACTGCGACCCGCGCGCCATCGAGCGGCGCATCGAGCACCGGTACCTGGACGTGAAGGCCGACTCCCTGGACCACGCGCTGCGGCTCGCCGTGGAGGCCCGGGACGCCCGCCGCCCGCTGTCCATCGGCGTCCTCGGCAACGCCGCCGAGCTGGTGCCGCAGCTGCTCGCCATGGGCGCCCCGATCGACATCGTCACCGACCAGACCTCCGCTCACGACCCGCTGGCCTACCTGCCCCTCGGCACCGCCTTCGAGGACATGGCCGACGCCGCCGCCAAGGACCCGGCCGGTTTCACCACCCGGGCCCGCGAGTCCATGGCCCGGCACGTCGAGGCCATGGTTGGCTTCATGGACGCCGGCGCGGAGGTTTTCGACTACGGCAACTCCATCCGCGGCGAGGCGCAACTCGCCGGCTACGAGCGGGCCTTCGCCTTCCCCGGCTTCGTCCCCGCCTACATCCGCCCGCTGTTCTGCGAAGGCAAGGGCCCCTTCCGCTGGGCCGCCCTGTCCGGCGAGGCCTCCGACATCGCGAAGACCGACAAGGCGATCCTCGACCTCTTCCCGGAGAACGAGTCCCTGGCCCGCTGGATCCGCATGGCAGGGGAGCGGGTCCGCTTCCAGGGCCTGCCCGCCCGTATCTGCTGGCTCGGCTACGGCGAGCGGGACAAGGCCGGTGAGCGGTTCAACGACATGGTCGCGAGCGGGGAGCTGGCCGCGCCGGTCGTCATCGGCCGCGACCATCTCGACTGCGGCTCCGTCGCGTCCCCCTACCGGGAGACCGAGGCCATGCTCGACGGGTCCGACGCGATCGCCGACTGGCCGCTGCTGAACGCGATGGTGAACGTGGCGTCGGGGGCGTCCTGGGTGTCCCTGCACCACGGGGGCGGGGTCGGTATGGGGCGGTCGATCCACGCCGGGCAGGTGACGGTGGCCGACGGTACGAGGCTGGCCGGCGAGAAGATCCGGCGAGTGCTGACGAACGACCCCGGCATGGGGGTCATCCGGCACGTCGACGCCGGGTACGACATCGCGGAGTCGGTGGCTCAGGAGAAGGGCGTCCGGGTGCCGATGCGTGAAGGTGACTCGGCGTGACTCGTGACGGCAACCCTCCGGTGGGCGCGGGCGCATCGACGCCGCCCGCGGGTCCGGCTGTGCCCACCCTCCCCCAAGCTCCCGGCTCCGCTCGAGCAGGGGGGACCCCCATCGCCCTGCGGAACGACTGCCCACAGCCTGTACCGCCGGCCGGCTCACAGCCTGGGCCTGGCGGCGCGTCCTTCCACCAGATGTGGCGCGACCTGCTCCCCCTAGGCCGCCACCCCGCCACCCACGGCTACCGCCGCTTCGCCTGGACCGGCGTCGACGGCGACTGCCGGGCCTGGTTCGAAGAGCAAGCCGCTGCCCGGGGACTGCGCTACGAGGTCGACCGGAACGGCAACCAGTGGGCCTGGCTCGGCGACCCCGCCGCCGGGGACGCCGTCGTCACCGGGTCGCATCTCGACTCCGTGCCGGACGGCGGGGCCTTCGACGGCCCCCTCGGGGTCGTGTCCGCCTTCGCCGCGCTGGACGAACTGCGCGGCCGGGACGCGCGGTTCACCCGGTCCCTCGGCATCGTGAACTTCGGGGACGAGGAGGGCGCCCGGTTCGGGCTCGCCTGTGTCGGGTCCCGGCTCACCGCCGGGCAGCTCACCCGCGAGCAGGCCCACCGGCTCACCGACGGCGACGGAGTGACGCTGCCGCGCGCCATGGAGGCCGCCGGCTACGACCCCGACGCCATCGGGCCCGACCCCGAGCGGCTCGCCCGCATCGGCGCCTTCGTCGAACTGCACGTCGAGCAGGGCCGGGCCCTCGACCTGTCCGGCGACCGGGTCGGCATCGCCAGCGCGATCTGGCCGCACGGCCGGTGGCGGTTCGACTTCCGGGGCGAGGCCAACCACGCCGGCACCACCCGGCTCGCCGACCGGCGCGACCCCATGCTGTCCTACGCCGAGACCGTCCTCGCCGCCCGCCGCGAGGCCGAACTCGCCGGTGCCGTCGCCACCTTCGGCAAGATCGCCGTCGAGCCGAACGGCGTCAACGCCATCCCCTCCCTCGTGCGCGGCTGGCTCGACTCCCGCGCCGCCGACCAGGACAGCCTGGACGCCGTGGTCGCCGACGTCGAGAAGGCGGCCGGGGAGTACGCCGCCGCCCACGGCGTCGATCTCGCCGTCGTGCGCGAGTCGTTCACCCCCGTCGTCGAGTTCGACCACGCCCTGCGCGATGAACTCGCCCGCATCCTCGGCACGGACACCGGCCTCACCGTCCCCGTCCTCGGCACCGGCGCCGGACACGACGCCGGGATCCTGTCCGGGAGCGTCCCGACCGCCATGCTGTTCGTGCGCAACCCCACCGGCGTCTCCCACTCCCCGGCCGAGTCCGCGACCGAGGACGACTGCGTCGCCGGGGTACTCGCACTCGCCGACGTACTGGAAGGACTGGCGTGCAGGTGACCACAGCACCCGAGCGGACGTACTGGCTGGAGCACGCCTGGCTCGGTACGTCCGTCGAGCCGGGGGTGGCCCTCGACGTCCGGGACGGCCGCATCGCCGCCGTCCGCCCCGGCACGGCCACCCCGCCC
>NZ_NGFN01000191.1 GCF_002148965.1 Streptomyces swartbergensis
GCCCCGGCGGGCGGGGCCACGGGCGGGGCGCCGACGACCGTGGTCAGCCGGCGGTGGGTGCGCTCCAGGGCGTCGCGCTCCAGGGTCCGGCGGGCGGGTCCGGCGAGCGCGGGGTCCTCGGCCTGGGCGAGCTTGTCGAGGACATGGGGTGGAACGATGGTGCAGAAGACGGGCTCGAAGCCCCCGTGAGTCGTCATGCCCGGCACCTTTGCACTGCGTGACGATACTGTCACTAGTAGCCACCATGATTGGTGAAATACCGGGACAAGGGCCTTCACTCTCCGTGGCGAAGTGGTATGGCGAAGTGGTATAGCGCACTTTTTGTCCTGTATGTGCGCCGGGTCCCGCATACTGATACGGATCCGCGCACACGGAGGGCCTCGGCTAGCATGCTGCGCATCATGCGTTTCGGGCTGCTTCTCCTTAGCTGCCGCGGCGAGGGCCTGTAGTCGAGGCCGACTCCCTCCCCGCGGAGCTTGGTGCTGCGTCGTCGGCCGTCCTTCCGGACACCTCCTGAGGAGCCCCCGCATTATGGCGAACCGCCAGCAGCCCAGTTCCATGCCGATCCACAAGTACGGCCGCTACGAGCAGGTCGACATCCCGGACCGCACCTGGCCGGACCAGCGCATCACCACCGCCCCCCGCTGGCTCTCCACCGACCTGCGCGACGGCAACCAGGCCCTGATCGACCCCATGTCGCCCGCCCGCAAGCGCGCGATGTTCGACCTGCTGGTCAAGATGGGCTACAAGGAGATCGAGGTCGGCTTCCCGGCCTCCGGTCAGACCGACTTCGACTTCGTGCGCTCCATCATCGAAGAAGAGGGCGCGATCCCCGACGACGTCACCATCTCCGTACTGACCCAGGCCCGCGAGGATCTGATCGAGCGCACGGTGGAGTCGCTGAAGGGCGCCAAGCGCGCGACCGTCCACCTCTACAACGCCACCGCCCCCGTCTTCCGTCGGGTCGTCTTCCGGGGCTCCAAGGGCGACATCAAGCAGATCGCCGTCGACGGCACGCGGCTGGTCATGGAGTACGCGGAGAAGCATCTGCTGGGCCCAGAGGCTGGTGGTACTGCGTTCGGCTACCAGTACAGCCCGGAGATCTTCACCGACACCGAGCTGGACTTCGCGCTGGAGGTCTGCGAGGCGGTCATGGACGTCTGGCAGCCCGGCCCGGACCGCGAGATCATCCTCAACCTGCCCGCCACGGTGGAGCGTTCGACCCCGTCGACCCACGCGGACCGCTTCGAGTGGATGGGCCGCAACCTGTCCCGCCGCGAGTACGTCTGCCTGTCGATCCACCCGCACAACGACCGCGGCACGGCCGTCGCCGCCGCCGAGCTGGCGCTGATGGCCGGCGCCGACCGCGTCGAGGGCTGCCTGTTCGGGCAGGGCGAGCGCACCGGCAACGTCGACCTGGTCACCCTGGGCATGAACCTGTTCTCCCAAGGCGTCGACCCGCAGATCGACTTCTCCGACATCGACGAGATCCGTCGCACGTGGGAGTACTGCAACCAGATGCAGGTCCACCCGCGCCACCCGTACGTGGGCGACCTGGTCTACACGTCCTTCTCCGGCTCCCACCAGGACGCCATCAAGAAGGGCTTCGACGCGATGGAGGCCGACGCGGCCGCCAAGGGCGTCACCGTCGACGACATCGAGTGGGCGGTCCCGTACCTGCCGATCGACCCCAAGGACGTCGGCCGCTCCTACGAGGCGGTCATCCGGGTCAACTCGCAGTCCGGCAAGGGCGGTATCGCGTACGTCCTGAAGAACGACCACAAGCTGGAACTGCCCCGCCGGATGCAGATCGAGTTCTCGAAGATCATCCAGGCGAAGACCGACGCCGAGGGCGGCGAAGTCACGCCGAAGGACATCTGGGCGGCCTTCCAGGACGAGTACCTGCCGAACCCGAACAACCCGTGGGGCCGCATCCAGGTACGCAACAACCAGTCGACCACCGACACCGACGGCGTGGACACCCTCACCGTCGAGGCCGAGGTCGACGGCGTGGAGACCACCCTGGTCGGCACCGGCAACGGCCCGATCTCGGCGTTCTTCCACGCGCTGCAGGGCATCGGCATCGACGCCCGCCTGCTGGACTACCAGGAGCACACGATGAGCGAGGGCGCCTCCGCGCAGGCCGCCTCCTACATCGAATGCGCCATCGACGACAAGGTCCTGTGGGGGATCGGAATCGACGCGAACACCACGCGCGCCTCGCTGAAGGCGGTCGTCTCGGCCGTCAACCGCGCGACTCGCTGACCAGTCCCGACGATGGTTCGAGGGCTTCGTCCGCCGCTGTCCGGCGGGCGGAGCCCCGTCGTATACCGGCCAATCCCTGTGAGGGTCACGGAAAGGTCTCCTCCGGGGTGCTGACTCCTCCTCATGGATGTGGCTAACATCACGCAAGCGCGGCGACGCCGCCGTGCGGCATGACGGAGGTGCGACGTGCTGCCAGGACGGGGACGAAACGGCCATGCCGCCAGGTTTTCGAGCATCCTGGGCACCCGTACCGCGTGGACGCCCGCCGGTGACGGGGAGTTCTTCTGCCCCGGCTGCGGCGGCGACCGCAACTACCAGCGGCTGACCGGACAACGCCGCTTCACCCTGCTCGGCCTGCCCGTGCTGCCGCGCGGCGAGACCGGCCCGGTCGTGGAGTGCGCCGCCTGCCGCCGCCACTTCGGCATGGACATCCTCGACCATCCGACCACCACCCGCTTCTCCGCGATGCTCCGCGACGCCGTGCACACCGTCGCCCTCGCCGTGCTGGCCGCGGGCGGCGCCGGTTCCCGTACGGCGCTGGAGTCCGCGGTGCTCGCCGTGCGCGCGGCCGGCTTCGACGACTGTACGGAGGAGCAGCTGGCCGCCCTCGTGGAGGCGCTGGAGGCGGACACCGGCCGGATCACGGGGGAGCCCTGCGGTGCGGGGCTGGCCATAGAGCTGCACGAGGCGCTGGACCCGCTCGCCCCGCACCTCGCCACGGTCGGCCGCGAATCGATCCTGCTCCAGGGGGCGCGCATCGCCCTGGCGGACGGGCCGTACACCCCGGCCGAGCGGGACGTGCTCGCGACGGTGGGGGCGGCGCTCACCATCTGCTCGGACGACGTGACACGGGTGCTCGCGGCGGCGGCGCGTACGCCGTCGTAGAGCGGCGCCCCTGCCAGGCGCCCCTCGGGTGTCACTCCACGGGCGTTACTCCCCGGGCGATACTCCCCGGGGAGTAATCCACCGCCCGCACCGCCCTGTGCAGTAGCCCCCGACTCGGCCTCGGGCCGGACGAATCCGCCCCCGTGCGCCGGGAGTCTGGAGACCGTTCCAGACACCCGGACCGGAGGGAGCCCGAACAGTGGGGGACACAAGGAAAACCGCACGGCGGCGAGCCGTGCCCTGGGCGGTGGTCGGGCTGTGGCTCGCCGCCCTCGTGCTGGTCGGGCCGCTCGCCGGGAAGTTCGCCGGCATCCAGCAGAACCGCGCGGTCGACTACCTGCCCGACAGCGCCGACTCCACGCAGGTCGCGCGGATCCAGGACCGGCTTCCGGGAGGCGAGTCCACCGACCTGGTGCTCGTGTACCACCGGGACGGCGGTCTGACCGACGCCGACCGGCGCACGGCCGCCGAGCAGGTCGCCGAGGTGCGCGGCGCCTACGACCTGACCGGCGAGCCGCGGGGCGTGCCGTCCGAGGACGGCTCCACCTTGATGTACCCGGTGTCGAGCACCCAGCCGGGGCAGGACGAGGAGGCCAGGAACGCCTTCGTGGACGGCGTGCGCGAGGTCGCCGAGGGGAGCGGCGGGCTGAGCGTCGAGGTCGGCGGGCCAGGGGCGCTGAACACCGACATGGGCAAGGTGTTCGAGACGATCGACGGCACCCTGCTGCTGGCCACGCTCGCCGTCGTCACCGTCCTGCTGATCCTGATCTACCGCAGCCCGTTCCTGTGGCTGGTGCCGCTCGCCGTGGCGGGCGTCGCCGCCGCCACCGCCATGGCCGCCGGGTACGGACTCCACGAACTGTTCGACGTCACCGTCACCGGCCAGAGCGGCGGCGTGATGACCGTGCTCGTCCTCGGCGCCGGCACTGACTACGCGCTGCTGCTCATCGCCCGTTACCGCGAGGAACTGCGGCGCCACGAGAGGCCGTACGACGCCATGCGCACCGCTCTGCGCGGCTGCGGACCGGCCATCCTCGCCTCCTCCGGGACCGTCGCGGCCGGGCTGCTGTGCCTGCTCGCCGCCGATCTCAACAGCAGCAGCGGCATGGGGCCGGTCGGCACGGTCGGGGTGCTCGCGGCGCTGGTCGCCATGACGACCCTGCTGCCCGCCGTGCTCGTGCTGCTCGGGCGGCGGGTCTTCTGGCCGCTGATCCCCGCCTTCGGCAGTGAGCCCAAGGCCCGCCGGTCGCTGTTCGCGGCGATGGGGACCTCGGCGACGCGCCGGCCCGTCACCGTGCTCGTCGGTGGCGGCGTCCTGCTCGGTGCGCTCGCGCTCGGCACGCTGAATCTGTCCGGGAGCATCAAGCAGGAGGACTCCTTCACGGAGCGGCCCGAGTCGATCACCGCGATGCAGACGCTGGCGCGGGAGTATCCGGAGCGCAGCAGCCGGCCTGTGACCGTCATCGCCCCCGCCGACCGGGCCGACGCGGTCCTGGACCGGGCCCGTGCGACGGACGGTGTCGCCGAAGTGGCCCCGGGACGCAGCGGTTCGGGCTGGACCGAGATCGCCGTCTTCACCACGGCCGCGCCCGAGACGGCGGCCGAGACCCGGACCATCGAGGCCCTGCGTGCCGGGCTCGATCCGACGGGCGCCTACGTCGGCGGGCCCAGCGCCCAGCAGATCGACCTGGCCGACAGCGAGTCGCGGGACCGCAAGGTGATCGTGCCGCTGGTGCTGGCCGCCGTGTTCATCATCCTGGTCGGTCTGTTGCGGAGTCTCGTCGCGCCGTTGCTGCTGCTGGCGGCTGTGGTGGCGGTGTGGGGTGCGGCCCTCGGCATCGGGGGGCTGGTGTTCGAGCCGGTGTTCGGCTTCGGCGGTACGGATCCCGGGCTGGGGCTGTTGTCGTTCGTGTTCCTGGTCGCCCTCGGGGTCGACTACGGCATCTTCCTCATGCACCGGATGCGGGAGGAGTCCGTGAAGGGGGCCGAGCCGGAGGCTGCCGCGCTTACCGCGTTGCGTACGACCGGTGGGGTGATCGCCTCTGCGGGGGTGGTGCTCGCGGCGACGTTCGCTGTGCTGACGACGCTGCCGATGGTCGGGCTTGTCGAGCTCGGGTTCGTCATTGCGGTCGGGGTGCTGCTCGATACGTTCCTTGTGCGGACGTATCTGGTGACCACGGCGAGTGTGCTGTTGCGGCGGCGGGTCTGGTGGCCGGGGAGGCTCTCGCGTGCACCGGAGCTGCCTGTTGAAGCTGAGCCGGGGCGAGTTCGCAGCCCGGCGTAGCGCTGAGCAGATCAAGCGCCCCTCCCCTCCCGGAGGGGCGCATTCCTGGACGAGGATGAGGTCCGTGCAGGTGCCCACGACAGGTAATCGGATCATGGCGGTGATCAACCGTGATCCGCTGACCGCTCCGCACGCCGTGCGCAACGACGCGCTGTTCGCAGTCGTCGCCGCCGTGCTCGCGGTCGGTCTCGCGCTGTTCGTCGACGACGGCCGCCGGCCCGACGCGCTCGGGTGGACGCTGTTGCTCGCCTGCCATGTGCCGCTGGTGTGGCGGCGCCGCCGTCCGCTGCTCGTGCTGCTCGCGATCGTGGTGTGCGTCGCGCCCTATCACGCCCTCGACAACACCCACACGGCGCCGACCCCGGCCACCTACATCGCCCTCTACACCGTCGCCGTCACCGGACGGCCGCTGCGTACCGTCCTGGTCGGCGTCGGCGTCATCACCCTCTCGACGAGCGTGATGCTCACCGTGAGCATGCACGAGGCGCTGAGGGTGCTCCAGATCTCCGGGTGGGTCGTCGCCGTGCTGTTCTGCGGTGCCGATGTGCGCTTCTACCGCCAGTACGTCGCCTCCATCGTGGAACGCGCCGAACGTGCCGAGCGCACCCGCGAGGAGGAGGCCCGGCGGCGGGTCGCCGAGGAGCGGCTGCGGATCGCCCGGGACCTGCACGACCTGCTCGCGCACACCATCACCCTCATCGGCGTGCAGACCTCCGTCGCCGCCCACGTGCTGTCCGCCGACCCCGAGCGGCTCGACCGGGAGACCGTGGCCAAGGCGCTGGACGACATCGCCGAGACCTGTCGCAGCGCCCGCGGGGAACTCCGTACGACGCTGGAGGTGCTGCGCGAGCACGGTTCTCCGGACGCCCGCGGTCCGCTGCCCGGCCTCGCCGGTCTGACCGATTTGGCGGAGGCCGCGCGGCTCGCCGGTGCCCGGGTCGAGCAGACCGTAGGGATACGGCAGGCACCGCCCGCCGTCGGTGCCGCGGCCTACCGCATCGTGCAGGAGGCGCTGACCAACGCGGTCCGGCACGCGGGACCCGAACCGGCCGTCCGTGTCGACCTGGTGGAACGGGAGGGCGCCCTGCACCTGTCGGTCAGCGACGACGGCACGGGACCGGCCCCGGGCGGTACCCCGGGCTTCGGACTCGTCGGAATGCGCGAGCGGGCGCGCAGCGTGGGTGGCACACTCGACGCCGGTCCGCGTGCGGACGGCGGCTTCGAGGTGACCGCCGTACTGCCGCTGACGAAGACGGGGACCACGGGGGAGGGGACCGGATGACCATACGGGTGCTGCTCGCGGACGACCAGACCCTGGTACGGGAGGCGTTCGCGATGCTCGTGGAGTCGGCCCGGGACATGGAGGTCGTCGGTCAGGCCGCCACGGGCCGGCAGGCCGTGCGACTGGCCTGCAGCGAGCGGGCCGACCTGGTGGTGATGGACATCCGCATGCCCGACCTGGACGGCATCGAGGCGACGCGGCTCATCGCGGCCGACGAGGACCTCGCGGGCGTCCGCGTCCTGGTCCTCACCACGTACGACACCGACGAGAACATCGTGGACGCCCTGCGCGCCGGCGCCTCCGGGTTCCTGGTGAAGGACACCAGGCCGGCCGAACTCCTCGACGCCATCCGTACGGTCGCGGCCGGGGAGTCCCTGCTGTCGCCGGGGCCCACGGCACGGCTGATCGAGCGGTTCCTGCGCACCCCCTCGGCACCGGAGACCGGCGGGCCGGAGTGCCTGTCCGGCCGTGAGCGGGAGGTGCTGTCACTGGTCGCGCGCGGCCTCAACAACGCGGAGATAGCCGATGCGTTGGGCCTGAGCCCGCTGACCGCGAAGACCCACGTCAGCCGCATCATGGGCAAGCTGGCGGCGCGGGACCGGGCGCAGCTGGTCATCGTCGCGTACGAGTCGGGGCTGGTGACACCGGGGAGCATCTGACGGACAGGCACGCTCCGACGTTCCGTCAGGAGAAGCATGGGACTCCTCAGTCGCACACTCCTCGTCACCGCAGTGCTCCTCACCCCGTTCGCCGCCACGACCGGCGCCTCGGCCGCCCCCGGCTGCACCTCCTCCGTCCCGTACGTCTCGGGCGAGGGCGGCTACGACACCTACCGCATCCCGGCCACGGTCACGACCCGCAGAGGCACCGTCCTCGCCTTCGCCGAGGGCAGACGCGGCGGCGCGGGCGACACCGGCGACATCGACGTCGTCCTGAGGCGCTCGGCGGACGGCGGCTGCACCTGGGGCCCGCTCACCGTGGTCGCCGCCGGGGACGGCGACACCCGGGGCAACCCGGCCCCCGTCGTCGACCCGCGCACCGGCGCCGTCGTACTCCTCACCTCCTACAACAGCGGCGAGGTGACGGAGGCCCGGATCATGCGCGGCGAGGTCACGCCCGAGCAGAGCCGCCGGGTGTTCGTGCAGCGCAGCCGGGACGACGGCCGGCACTTCACCCCGCCCCGCGAGATCACCGCGCAGGTGAAGGCCCCGTCCTGGCGCTGGTACGCGACCGGCCCCGGCCATGCGATCGCCCTCACCCGGGGCCCGTACGCGGGCCGCCTGGTCGTCCCCGCCAACCACTCGGCGTCCCCGCCGGCCGGCTCCCCGGACACCGGCCAGGAGCCCCGCTACTACGGCGCCCACGCGCTGCTCAGCGACGACGGCGGCAGGACCTGGCGGCCGGGCTTCGTCGACGACTCGTACGAGGGGACCGACAACGCCAACGAGTCCACCGCCGCCCAACTGCCCGACGGCAGGGTGTACTTCAACGCCCGGGACCAGCACGGCACCAGTGCGGGCAACCGTCTCGACGGCCATTCGAGCGACGGCGGCGCATCCCTCGACCGGCCGTACACCGTGCAGCCCACCCTGAACGAGGTCCCTGTCGTGCAGGGCAGCGTCCTGCAACCGCCCGGCCGCCGCGGTCCGCTGCTGTTCTCCGGCCCGTCCGTCCCCACCGCCCGCCGGGCGATGGCCGTCTGGCGCAGCACGGACGGCGGCGCCACCTTCACCAAGGCGCTGACGCTCTCCCAGCGCCCCGCGGCCTACTCCGACCTGGTGCCGCTCGGCCGGAAGACGGTGGGGATCCTCTACGAGACCGGAGCCCAGGGGCCCTACGAGACGATCGAGTTCCGCCGCCTTCCGGCCGACGGGCTCTAGAGCAGCCCCGCCGCCGCCAGGTACTTCCCGACCCGCTCCACCTCGTCCTGCGACAACGGCACCTGCGGCTCCGCCGTGGCCGGGCAGTCGATCACGCCCCGCAGGTGCAGCGCGGCCTTGAAGGCGCCGATCGCCGAGGAGCCGGGGCCCATGCGGGCCGGGTCGCCGACGGTGACCATGCCGAACAGGGCGCACAGCCGCTCCTGTTCGGCACGGGCCTCGTCCCACTCCCCGGCGCGGCACAGGCGGTCCAGGCGGGCGTAGCCGTGCGGGTCGACGTTGCCGAGGCCGGGCACCGTGCCGTCCGCGCCGACCGCGAGCGCCGCGTCGACGATCAGCTCGGAGCCGGTCAGCACGCTGAAGCCGGTGATGCCCTGGTGGGCCCTGGCCCCGGTCACGACCTGGCGGAAGGCGGCCAGGTCGCCGCTGGAGTCCTTGAGCGCGGCCAGGACACCGTCGGCGGCCAGTTCCAGGATCACGTCCGAGGGCAGCTTCGTGTGGACGGCGACGGGGATGTCGTAGGCGACCACCGGGACCGGGCTCGCCGCGGCCACCGCGCGGTAGTGGCGGGCGATCTCCGCCGGGTGGGTGCGGGCGTAGAACGGGGCGGTGACGACGACCGCGTCCGCGCCCGCCGCCGACACCGCCGCGACATGGCCGAGGACCCGGGCCGTCGTCATGTCGATCGCCCCGGCCAGCACCGGCAGCTGCCCGCCCACGTGGGCCGCGACCGACTCGACCACCAGCCTGCGCTGCCCGTCCGTCAGATACGCCGCCTCCGACGTCGAGCCGAGCACGAACAGGCCGTGCACCCCGCCGGCCACCAGATGGTCGACCAGCCTGAGCAGCGAGGGGACGTCCACCTCGCGGTCCGGTGTCAGGGGCGTGCAGACGGGCGGGATGACACCGGTCAGCGAGGTGATCGTCATGGGGCCTCCATCGGGTCGCTCCGGCGGACGAGGTCGCGGGTCGACTCGTCCTCCTGGACAGGATGGTGGCAGCGGAAGCGGTGTGCGGGGGCCGACGCGACCGAGAAGTCCGGCATCACCTCCGCGCACGTCCCGTCCGCCTTCCAGCAGCGCGTGCGGAACGGGCAGCCGCTCGGCGGGCGGGTCGCCGACGGGACCGGACCGGCCAGCGGGATCGGGTCGATCGGGTCGAGCAGTCCGGGCGTGGCGGAGAACAGGGCGCGGGTGTACGGGTGCCGGGCCCGGTCGGTGACCAGGGCGGCCGGGGACTCCTCGACGATCCGGCCCAGGTACATGGTGATCACGCGGTCGCTCATCCGCCGTACGGTCTGGATGTCGTGCGAGACGAACACCAGGGCCAGGCCCAGGCGTTCCTTCAGGTCCAGCAGCAGATTGAGGATCTGCGCGCGGACCGACACGTCCAGGGCACTGGTCGGCTCGTCCGCCACGACGAGGTCCGGGTCCAGCGCCAGCGCCCGGGCGATCGCGACGCGCTGCCGCTGCCCGCCCGACAGCTGGCCCGGCAGGGCGTCGGCGAGGGCCCGGGGGAGGCCGACCAGGGACATCAGCTCCCGTACCCGTTCGTCGCGTTGCTGCCGCGTGCCCCGGTCGTGCACGTCCAGCGGGTCCCGCAGGATATGCCGTACGGTCAGGCGGCGGTTCAGTGCCGTCGACGGGTCCTGGAAGATCATGCCGGTGCTGCCGCCGACGGCCCGGCGGCGTTCGGCGGGCGGCATCGCCCACAGGTCGCGGCCCCGGAACGACACCGTTCCCCGCGTCGGCCGCTGGACCCCGACCAGCACCTTCGCCAGTGTCGACTTCCCGCAGCCCGACTCGCCCACCACGCCGATGGTCTCGCCGGGCGCGATCGTCAGGTCGGCGCCGGTCAGGGCGTACACCCGGTCGCGGGTGAACAGGCCGCCGCTGCGGGCCTTGTGCACGACGTGCGCGTCGGACAGCTCCACGAGCGCGGGCTGTGTATTCATGACACCGCCCCGGTCCCGGTCGACGCCAGCTCTATGGCCGGGTGATGGCAGGCCGCCGTGTGCGCCGGCGTACCGGTCAGAACGGGGGCCGTCGTCCGGCAGACCCCGCTCGCCCGCGGACACCGGTCGGCGAACCGGCACCCGGCAGGGAAGTCGGCGGGGGACGGCACGACCCCCTTGATCTGCGTCATCCGCTCCTGCCCCGACTCCAGCGACAGCACGCTGCCGAGCAGGCCGCGCGTGTAGTGGTGGGCCGGGGCCTCCACCAGGTCGGCGGTCACGCCGATCTCGACGATCTGCCCGCCGTACATCACCGCCACCCGGTCGGTGACGTCCGCGACCAGCGCCAGGTCGTGCGAGACGAGGATCAGCGCGAAGCCGAGCTCCTCGCGCAGCCGCAGCAGCAGCTCTATGACCTGGGCCTGCACGGTCACGTCGAGGGCGGTCGTCGGCTCGTCGGCGACGATCAGCTTCGGTTCGCGGGACAGGGCCATGGCGATCAGGACGCGCTGCCGCTGCCCGCCGGACAGTTCGTGCGGGTAGCTGCGCAGGGTGCGCCCGGGGTCGAGGCCGACCATCGTCAGCAACTCGGCGGGACCGCGCCGCCCGCCCCGCCGCACGACCTGCTTCAGCTGCGCGCGGATCGTCATCGCCGGGTTCAGCGACGACAGGGCGTCCTGGTAGACCATCGCCATCTCGTGGCCGAGGAGCCCGCGGCGTACGCGCATCGGCTCGGCGAGCAGGTCGCGCCCGCCGAACCGCACCTGGCCCTCGATGCGCGCCCCCTTCGGCGCCAGCCCCATGATCGCCAGCGCGGTCAGCGACTTGCCGCAGCCCGACTCGCCGACCAGGCCCAGCACCTCACCGGGATGCACCGCGAAGCTGATGCCGTCGACGATGTCCACGCCGCCGTGCCGCTGGTCGAAGCCGATGGCGAGGTTCTCCACCGCGAGGACCGGCTGCCCGTCCCGGGGCAGGTGACGGGCCCGGGCCCGCAGCCGCCGGGCCGCCTGAGTCAGGCCGGGCAGTTGCACGATCTCCCCGCTGCCGGGCTGCGGCGCCTGGAGCCGGTCGTCCTCGGGTACCTCCACATCCCGCGCCGGCGGGGCCGCCCACGCGTCGGACACCCCCTCGGACAGGATGTTCAGCGACAGCACCGTCACCAGCATCAGCAGGCCGGGGAACACCGTCGCCCACCAGCCGCCGGTCAGCACCATGTTCTTGCCGTCCGCGATGACACTGCCCCAGGACGGGTCGGGCGGCCGTACGCCCGCTCCGATGAAGGACAGCGACGCCTCGAAGACGATCGCCTCGGCGACCTGAACCGTGCAGAACACCAGCACCGGAGCCGCGCAGTTGATCGCCACGTGCTTCAGCACGATGTGCGGTGTCCGGGCACCGATCACCCGTTCCGCCGTCACGTAGTCCTCGCCGTACTGGTCGAGGACGTTCGCCCGGACGACCCGCGCCACCGGCGGCGTGAACAGGAACGCGATCGCGCAGATCAGCACCGTGATGCCCCCGCCGAACACCGCCACCAGCACGGCGGCGAGCGCGATGCCCGGGAACGCCATGACGACGTCCAGGCAGCGCATCAGCGTCTCGTCGACCGCCTTGCGCGAGGTGGCCGCGACGGCCCCGAGCAGCGCCCCGGCCACCAGTGCCAGGCCGGTGGCGCCGAGCCCGATCGCGAGCGACCACCGCGCCCCGTACATCAGCCGGCTCAGGATGTCCCGGCCGAGGCTGTCCTGGCCCATCCAGTGCCCGGCGGACGGATGCCCGGTGCCGTCGACCGGCGGCTGCTGGTCGAGCGGGTCGTGCGGGGCGAGCAGCGGCGCGAGCAGCGCCAGCAGCACGACGACCGCCAGGAAGCAGACGGCGGCCTTCGACAGCAACGGCAGCCGGCGCCGGCCGCGCAGCCGCACGCCGGGCCGGGACAGCGCCTCGGTGAGGCTCTTGCGGGTCATCATGCGGGTCATCACGTGGTCGCATCCCTCAGTCGCGGGTTGACCAGCAGATACAGGACGTCGATGACGAGGTTCACGACGACGAACCCGGCCGCCGTGGTCAGGACGACGCCCTGCACGACGGCCGGGTCGCCGTTCTTCACCGCGTCGATCATCAGCTTGCCCATGCCGGGCAGCGAGAAGATCGTCTCGATGACGACCGCGCCGCCCAGCAGATAGCCGACACGCAGCCCGAGCACGGTGAGCGGGTTGATGAGCGCGTTCCGCAGCACGTTCCGCCCCACGACCACGCGCGGCGGCAGCCCGCTCCCGATCGCCGTCCGTACGTAGTCCTTGTCCAGCTCCTCCACCACCGCCGTCCGCACGATCCGGGTCAGCTGCGCCGCCACCGGAAGGGACAGGGCGAGCGCGGGGAGCGTCATGGTCTTCAGCCAGCCGGTGACGGAGTCGGCCGGGTTGATGTAGCCGCCGGTCGGGAACCAGCCCAGGTCGACCGCCAGATACTGGATCATCAGCAGCGCCAGCCAGAAGCCGGGCGCCGCGACACCGGTCAGCGACACGACCCGGATGATCTGGTCGGGCAGCCGGTCCCGGTAGATCGCCGCGGTCACCCCGCCCACGAGGGACAGCACGACCGCGACGCCCAGGCCCAGGAAGGTCAGCTGGAGGGTGAGCGGCAGTGCGGTGGTGACCTGGTCGATCACCGGCGCCCGGGTCAGCGCGCTGGTGCCCATGTCCCCGTGCAGCAGGTCGGCCACGAAGTCGGCGTAGCGCACGGGCAGCGGGTCGAGCAGGCCGTGTTCCTCACGGAAGTCGTGCAGTTGCCGCGGTGTCGGGTTGGCGCCCTGGAAGAACGCGGACGCCGGGTCGACGTCCGAGAACCGCATCACCAGGAACACGAACAGCACGATGCCGAGCATCAGCGGCACGAGCAGGGCGATACGGCGGAGCAGGATACGGACGACGGCGATCACCTGGCGTGAACCCCCTGGTCGCTAGGCCCACTTGGCCTGAAGCAGGTTGATGCCCGGGTACGGTTGCGCCCTTATGCCACTGAGCCGCTTCGGGTCCCAGGCCGTCATCAGCTCGTTGTGGACGACCGGGTAGAGCACGGCCTGTTCGGCGACGACGTCGATGTAGTCCTGGACCATCGCCTTCTTCTTCTCGGGATCCGGCTCCCGGGTGGCCCGGTCCATGTCCCTGAAGAGCGCCCTGGCGACGGGGTCGCCGGCCCACCGTGTGTACTGCATCCACAGGTTCTCGGGCCCGTAGTTGTAGCGCATGATCAGGTCGGCGTCGAGGCCGAACTGGTTGGGGTTCGAGGCGGCTGCGACGACCTGGTAGTCCTGCTTCTGGTCCATCTTCGTGAACACGGCCGTGGTCTCCTGCGGGGACAGGGTCGTCTTCACACCGATCGCGTCCCAGGAGGACTTGATGGTCGGCAGGCAGTCGACGATCCAGCTCACGTTCACCGCGAGGATGTCGATGCTCAGCCCCCTGACCCCGGCCTCCTTCAGCAGCGCCTTCGCCTTGTCGGGGTCGTGGTCGTAGACGGTCCTGGCCCGGCGGTAGGACGGGTTGCTCTCGTCGAGGAAGGAACTCGACGGCTTCCCGTGGCCCTTGAGGGCGACCTCCACCATCTTCTCGGTGTCGATGGCGTAGTGCAGGGCCTGGCGTACCCGCACGTCGTCGAAGGGCTTGCGCTTGGTGTTGAACATCAGGAACAGGTTGTTCATCCCGGCCCCACCCGCGACCGTCAGCCCGCTGCTCTCCAGCTGCGCGATATTGGCGTACGGGATGTTGTCCGCGATCTGCGCGCCCGCGCTCGACCCCGAGATCTTCGCGACGCGGGGTGCCGCGTCCACGATCGTCAGCCAGTTCATCTTCCGGAAGGCGGGCTTGCGCGGGCCGTTGTAGTCGTCGAACGCCTCGAAGGTCGTGTTCGACTTCGGGTGGTGCGCGGTCTGCCGGTACGGCCCCGAGCCGATCGCCTTGCCCTTGATGGCGTCGTCCCAGGCGCCCGGCTGCGAGAAAACGTGCTTCGGCATGATCTTGGCGAGCGTCAGCCGCGAAAGCCCCTCCGGGAAGGGGAACTTGAGCACCAGCTCCACGTTCCGCGCGTCGATCTTCCGGACCTCCCTCAGCCAGCTCGCGAAGAAGCCCTTGGCGAGGGTCTGGGTGTCCGGGTCGAGGATCCGCTCGAAGACGAAGACCACGTCGTCGGCGGTGACGGGCTTGCCGTCGTGGAACGTCGCCCCCGCCCGCAGCGTGAACGTCCAGGACGTGCCGTCCGGGTCCTGCGGCACCTCGGTCGCCAGGGCCGCGTACGGCTCGCGGGAGATCGGGTCGGTGTCGAGCAGGCCCTCGTAGATGTGGTTGTTCGCGGCCATGCAGAACGCGGACGCCGTCTGGGTGGGATCCCAGCTGCCGTCGTTGCCGTAGCCGATCACCGCGGTCAGCGTCCGGTTCGCCCCGCTGCCGCCGCCACCGGTGTCGTTGGTGGACTCCGGCCCGGACGAACAGGCCGACAGCGACGCGGAGACGGCGGCGGCCGCGCCCAGCGCGCCGGTGTACTTCAGGAACGTCCGGCGGTGCGGCGCCGGCACGTCGTGGGTCACGTCGCGCACGGGGTCCTCCAGCGAGAGGTCTGGAAAGGAAGCGAGGGGGCGAGCAGTGGAGATACGACGTCCTACGTCCTGCGGTCAGCGCGACCATAGGAGGGGCCGTGGAGGCGGTCAAGGGATCGCACACGAATGGCGTATCTGCCACAGGTCGGACCAATGGCGCTGTGAAATGGCATGAGTTGGCGGCCTGTCAGGGCAGGTCCGACACCGGGTACCGCCGGAGGTGGGACGTGGGACGTCCGGGGCGCGTACGATGCGGCGCATGTCCGAGGAGCCCAGGACCAGCCGGATACAACGCCAGGTCGTGCAGCTCATCCTCGACCGCAGACTCACCGCCGGCGCGCCGCTGCCCACCGAGGCCGAACTCATGGAGGATCTCGGCGTCAGCCGCAACTCCGTCCGCGAGGCCCTCAAAGCCCTCCAGGCCCTCGACATCGTCGAGATCAGACACGGCTACGGCACCTACGTCGGCCAGGCCTCCCTCACCCCCCTCGTCGACGGACTGACCTTCCGCACCCTGGCCCGGCACGACGACGACACCGGTGCCCTCGCCGAGATCCTCCAGGTCCGGGAGGTGCTGGAGGAGGGTCTGATCCGCCGGGTCGCCGCGACGGTCACCGAGGCGGAACTGGACAGGCTGGAGGGCGTGGTGACCCGCATGGAGTCGGCGGGCGGCACGGGCCGCTCCTTCCCGGAACTGGACCGCGAGTTCCACGAGATCCTCTACGCCTCCCTCGGCAACGCGCTGGTCCCCCAGCTCCTCGGCGCGTTCTGGACGGTCTTCCGCCGGGTCTCCGGCGCCCGCGGCTGGACCGACGACCCGTCTCCCGAGATCACGGTCCGCCGCCACCGCGACATCGTCACCGCCCTGCGCGCCCGCGACGTCGAGGGCGCGCAGCGGGCGATGGCGGTGCACTTCCGGGGGATCGAGGCGCGGGCGGCGGAGGAGTCGCGAGGGGTGGGCTGATTCCGCTCCCCGGGCGAGCGGGCGCCGAGCATGATGAGGGGCGTGACTGACCTGTGGAACGAGAGCGACGTCGGCGTCCTGCGGCTGCCCTCCGGCCGGCTGGTGCGCGGCCGGGGCCTCCGCCACCCCCTGGACC
>NZ_NGFN01000192.1 GCF_002148965.1 Streptomyces swartbergensis
CCCCAGCCCCTGCCGGCCCCGGCACCTCGGCCACAACGCCCGGCACTCCCCCAGCCCCTGCCGGCCCCGGCACCTCGGCCACAACGCCCGGCACTCAAAAACGAACCCGGCGACCCCCAACCCTCGCCGCCCTGCCCCAGCGGCCAGCGCTCACGTACGGTTGACGCATGACGAGCATCGGTGGTGCTTCAACCGGCATGGTCGACTGGAATCTCGCGGTCGCGACCGCGACCCGGCTCGTACGGCCGGGCCCCGAGGTCAGCGCCGACGAGGCCCGGGCCGTCGTCGCGGAGCTGCGGCGGCATGCCAAGGCCTCGGAGGGACACGTCCGGGGCTTCACCCGTCTGGGCACGGAGGAGGGCCACGACACCCCCGTCCTGGTCGTCGACCGCCCGGGCTGGATCCGGGCGAACGTCGCCGGCTTCCGGGAACTGCTGAAGCCCCTGCTCGACAAGATGCAGGACCGGCGCGGCAACACCCCCGGCGGCGCGGTCATGAGCGCCGTCGGCGGCAAGGTCACCGGCGTGGAGCTGGGCATGCTCCTGTCCTTCCTGGCCTCCCGCGTCCTCGGCCAGTACGAGACCTTCGCCCCGGCCACGCGCCAGCTCCCGGCCGGCGGCCCCCCTGATTCACCGAGTGGCGGCGGCCGGCTCCTGCTCGTCGCCCCGAACATCGTGCACGTGGAGCGCGAACTGGACGTCGACCCGCACGACTTCAGGCTCTGGGTGTGCCTGCACGAGGAGACCCACCGCACGCAGTTCACCGCCGTGCCCTGGCTGCGCGACCACCTCGAGGGTGAGATCCAGTCCTTCCTGGGCGAGACCGACGTCGACCCCATGACCGTCCTGGAACGCGTACGCGAAGCCGCCCAGAGCCTCGCCGGGGGCCGCCCCGAGGCCGAGGAGGACGACGGCGGCCGCTCCTTCGTCGAGATCGTGCAGACCCCCGCCCAGCGCGAGATCCTCGGCCGCCTGACGGCCGTGATGTCCCTGCTGGAGGGTCACGCCGACTTCGTGATGGACGGCGTGGGACCGGACGTCGTACCGACCGTCGGGGAGATCCGCGAGAAGTTCCAGCAGCGCCGCGCCAAGGGCGCCTCCCGCCTGGACATGGCCCTGCGCAAGCTGCTCGGCCTGGACGCCAAGCTCCGGCAGTACCGGGACGGCGAACGCTTCGTACGGGCCGTCGTCGACGAGGTCGGCATGGACGGCTTCAACCGCGTGTGGACCTCGCCCAACACCCTCCCCACCAAGACGGAGATCGCCAAACCGGCGGACTGGATCGCGCGGGTGCATCGCAGGGCCGAGTAGTGAACATCGCGGGAAGGTCGTGAAAGGAATCGGGCCGACGGCAGGCGAACGCCCCTCCAATCACCCGTCCGAGGGACCGTGAGCGAGGGGTAGGCGTGCAATGCTCGGGGAACGGCCCGGTTCTGTCACCATCTACACACTCTGCGTGACCGACACTCGGGTTCACCCCCCGAAAACTTCATGAAGGGAACCGGACATGGGTCCCCATCCTGCGGTCGCGGCGATACGCCTGGCGGTCCGCCGCGTCCTCCACGACCTCCTCACCGAGCACCACCGCACCACCGCCGCACTCCCGCACGCCCCCTCGCACGAGCCGCCCCCGCCGCTCGTGCTCGTGGCATGCTCCGGCGGCGCCGACTCCATGGCCCTCGCCTCCGCCCTCGCCTTCGAGTCCCCCAAGCTCGGCATCAGAGCCGGCGGCGTGACCGTCGACCACGGTCTCCAGCCCGGCTCCGACGTACGGGCCGCGGAAGTCGTCCTGCGCCTGCGCGAACTCGGCCTTGACCCGGTCGATTCCGTCGCCGTGACCGTAGGCCGCGCGGGCGGACCCGAAGCCGCCGCCCGCGACGCCCGCTACGCCGCGCTCGACACCGCCGCCGAACGCCACGGCGCCGCCGCGGTCCTGCTCGGCCACACGCGGGACGACCAGGCCGAGACCGTCCTGCTCGGCCTCGCCCGGGGCTCCGGCATCCGCTCCCTGTCCGGCATGGCCGCGGTCTCGGGGACCGGCGGCCGTTACCGGCGGCCCTTCCTGGAACTCGACCGGCAGACCGCCCGCAAGGCCTGCATGGTCCAGTCCCTGCCCGTCTGGGACGACCCCCACAACGCCGACCCGGCCTACACCCGCTCCCGGCTGCGCCACGAGGGCCTGCCCGCCCTGGAGAAGGCCCTCGGCAAGGGCGTCGTGGAGGCCCTCGCCCGTACGGCCCAGCTCTCCCGCGACGACGCCGACGCCCTCGACTCCTGGGCCACCCAGGCCGAGGCCACCGTCCGCGACGCCGCCGGGCTCCTGGAGTGCGCGAAGCTCTACGCCCTGCCGCCCGCCGTACGCCGCCGGATCCTGCGCCGGGCCGCCATCGCGGCCGGTGCCCCGGCCGGTTCGCTGTTCGCCCGGCACATCGAGGAAGTCGACCGGTTGATCACCGGCTGGCGCGGTCAGGGTGCCATCAACCTCCCCGGCAAGGTCGTGGCCCGGCGGCAGGGTGGCAGACTGGTGATTCGGCAAGGCTGAATCACGTCCCCTCCGGGAAGTCGGTGGAGGGGCCGCTCAGTCCGGGACGACCGAAAGTGATGCGGGTGGACGCGAAAGACATGGGTGCCGACCTTCAGCAGGTACTCATCACCAAGGAAGAGATCGACGCCAAGCTGGCCGAGCTGGCCGCGAAGATCGACGCGGAGTACGCGGGCAAGGACCTGCTGATCGTCGGCGTCCTCAAGGGCGCGGTGATGGTGATGGCCGATCTCGCCCGGGCGCTGTCCACCCCCGTCACCATGGACTGGATGGCCGTATCCTCGTACGGGGCGGGCACCCAGTCCTCCGGTGTGGTGCGGATCCTCAAGGACCTCGACACCGACATCAAGGGCAAGCACGTCCTCATCGTCGAGGACATCATCGACTCCGGCCTGACCCTGTCCTGGCTGATCTCCAACCTCGGCTCGCGCGAGCCCGCCTCCCTCAAGGTGTGCACGCTGCTGCGCAAGCCCGAGGCCGCGAAGGTCGCCATCGACGTGGAATGGGTCGGGTTCGACATCCCCAACGAGTTCGTCGTGGGCTACGGCCTCGACTACGCCGAGAAGTACCGCAACCTCCCGTTCGTCGGTACGCTCGCGCCCCACGTGTACGGCGGCTGAAACTCCGGCCGCGGTGCCGTGACGGTGATCGGGAACCCCAGCGCGCTTCCCGCCGTTGGAGCATGCGTAGACGGATCGCCAGCCGTCCCGCGCGGCTTCAGGTGACAATGCTGGGGTACCGTCCGAAGAACAGGCTTTATCAAACTCACTATGGCAGGAGGGACGGGGCGGCACCGCTCCGTATGGATGGACGTGAAGCGATACTTCCGTGGGCCGGTCATGTGGATCGTGCTGGCCGTCCTTGCCGTGGTCGTGTTGATGCAGGTCGTCGGCTCGTCCGGCGGCTACAAGACGGTGGACACCGGCCAGGTCGTCCAGGCGATCAACCAGAACAAGGTGGAGTCGGCCAAGCTCACCACCGGCGATGACGAGACCATCAAGGTCACGCTCAAGAACGGCGTAAAGGTCGAGGGCAGCTCCAAGATCCAGGCGAGCTACATCGGCAACCAGGGCGAGGACATCGCCAGCACGCTGCAGAACAAGTTCCAGAACAAGCAGATCCCGGACGGCTACACGGTTTCGCCGTCCAAGCAGAACCCGTTCATCGGGATGCTGATCTCTTTCCTGCTTCCCTTGATTCTCATCGTGGTCCTCTTCCTGTTCCTGATGAACCAGATGCAGGGCGGCGGCTCCCGCGTCATGAACTTCGGGAAGTCCAAGGCCAAGCTCATCACCAAGGACACCCCCAAGACGACGTTCTCGGACGTCGCCGGTTCGGACGAGGCCGTCGAGGAGCTCCACGAGATCAAGGAGTTCCTCCAGGAACCGGCCAAGTTCCAGGCCGTCGGCGCCAAGATCCCCAAGGGCGTTCTGCTCTACGGGCCTCCCGGCACCGGCAAGACCCTGCTCGCGCGTGCCGTCGCGGGTGAGGCCGGGGTGCCGTTCTACTCGATCTCCGGTTCCGACTTCGTCGAGATGTTCGTCGGTGTCGGTGCCTCCCGGGTCCGTGACCTGTTCGAGCAGGCCAAGGCGAACGCCCCGGCGATCGTCTTCGTCGACGAGATCGACGCGGTCGGCCGCCACCGCGGCGCCGGCCTCGGCGGTGGGCACGACGAGCGCGAGCAGACGCTGAACCAGCTGCTCGTCGAGATGGACGGCTTCGACGTCAAGGGCGGTGTGATCCTCATCGCCGCGACGAACCGGCCCGACATCCTCGACCCGGCGCTGCTTCGCCCCGGCCGCTTCGACCGGCAGATCGCCGTCGACCGCCCGGACATGCAGGGCCGTCTGGAGATCCTGAAGGTTCACCAGAAGGGCAAGCCGGTCGCCCCGGATGTCGACCTGTCGGCCATGGCCCGCCGTACGCCCGGTATGACGGGTGCCGATCTGGCCAACGTGCTGAACGAGGCCGCCCTGCTGACGGCCCGCAGCGACAAGAAGCTGATCGACAACAGCATGCTCGACGAGGCGATCGACCGTGTGGTCGCGGGCCCGCAGAAGCGGACCCGGATCATGTCGGACAAGGAGAAGAAGATCACCGCGTACCACGAGGGCGGTCACGCCCTGGTCGCGGCGGCCTCGCCGAACTCCGATCCCGTCCACAAGATCACGATCCTGTCGAGAGGCCGTGCCCTCGGTTACACGATGGTGCTGCCGGACGAGGACAAGTACTCGACCACGCGCAACGAGATGCTGGACCAGCTGGCCTACATGCTGGGCGGCCGCGCGGCCGAGGAGCTCGTCTTCCACGACCCGACGACGGGTGCCGCCAACGACATCGAGAAGGCCACAGGCCTGGCCCGCGCGATGGTCACGCAGTACGGCATGACCGAGCGTCTCGGCGCGATCAAGTTCGGTGGCGACAACACCGAGCCGTTCCTCGGGCGTGAGATGTCTCACCAGCGCGACTACTCGGAAGAGGTCGCGGCGCTCGTCGACGAAGAGGTCAAGAAGCTCATCGAGACGGCGCACAACGAGGCCTGGGAGATCCTGGTCGAGAACCGCGACGTCCTCGACAACCTGGTGCTGCAGCTGTTGGAGAAGGAGACGCTGGGCAAGGAGGAGATCGCCGAGATCTTCGCCCCCATCGTCAAGCGCCCGCCCAGGCCCGCCTGGACCGGCTCCTCCCGTCGTACGCCGTCCACCCGCCCGCCGGTCCTCTCCCCCAAGGAGCTGGCCCTGACGAACGGGGCGAACGGCGCGACGCCGGCCATCACCACCGCGAAGAGCACCGCGGCGGAGCCCGCCCCGGCGCCCGAGCGAGCCCCGGAGGACCGCCCCGAGAGCTGACACGCTCTCCCGGTGGCCCCACCGGGCCCGGAATGGATGCCGCGCCCCCCAGGTTTTAGCCTGGGGGGCGCGGCTTTGCGCCATCTGCGCCGGCCGCCCCCTGATGGACACAGGAACGAGGCACCAGATGACCGACCCCGTGACGCTGGACGGCGAGGGCCAGATCGGCGAGTTCGACGAGAAGCGGGCCGAGAACGCCGTACGGGAGCTGCTGATCGCGGTCGGCGAGGACCCTGACCGCGAGGGGCTCCGCGAGACACCGGCGCGGGTGGCGCGGGCGTACAAGGAGATATTCGCGGGGCTGTGGCAGAAGCCCGAGGACGTGCTGACGACGACGTTCGACATCGGGCACGACGAGCTGGTCCTTGTGAAGGACATTGAGGTGTACTCGACATGCGAGCACCATCTGGTGCCGTTCCGGGGCGTCGCCCACGTCGGGTACATCCCCGCCACCAGCGGGAAGATCACCGGGCTGTCCAAGCTGGCCCGGCTCGTGGACGTCTACGCCCGGCGTCCGCAGGTGCAGGAACGACTCACCACGCAGATCGCGGACTCGCTGATGGAGATCCTGGAGCCGCGCGGGGTCATCGTGGTCGTGGAGTGCGAGCACATGTGCATGTCGATGCGCGGGATCCGCAAGCCCGGCGCGAAGACGCTGACGTCGGCCGTGCGGGGGCAGCTGCGGGACGCGGCGACGCGCAACGAGGCCATGAGCCTCATCATGGCGCGCTGACGCCGGGCGTCACACGGTCGGGGCCGCCCCCGTGCCGTCGTGTTCGTCGTCCTCCGGGAGCTTGCAGACGCGCTCCAGGAAGAGGGCGGCCGCTATGACGCCGATGCCCGCGAGGACCGAGAAGCCGGCGGAGATGGCCTGGTCGCGGCGGGCGGGGTTGTCGAGGGACTCCAGGAGGAAGACGCCGGTGCCGCCGTACATGCCGGCGACGAGGGCGGCGACCAGGGCGCTGGCCTGGCCGAAGACGACCGCGCGGGCCGCCATCATGGGGTCGACGCCCTTGGCGTCGGGCTGCCGCTCGCGCTGGTCCTTCAGACGGGCGCGGATCGAGAGCGCCGTGGCCAGCAGGACCACGGCGATCAGAGCCAGGACGATGGGGGCGGCCAGGGGGACGCTCGGCAGGGTCCCGATCGAGTTCCACAGGCGGGCGCCCGCCCAGGACAGCACCCCTGCCACGACGAAGACGCCGGCCAGCACCCTGWTGCGCAGCTCTTTCACAGTGTCCCTTCGGTTCCCCCGGCTCCGGCCTGGTTGTGCGGCCGTCTCGACCTTAACGGCTACTCGGGCAGCCGGAGTTCCAAGTCCGGGCGGGGCGCCACGCCGTCGCGGGTGACGGCGTCCAGCAGACCGGCGACCGGGCCGCGCCCGGGCAGCTGCGCCTCGGGGTCCAGGTCGTGCCAGGGGGCCAGGACGAAGGCGCGCTCGTGGGCGCGGGGGTGGGGGAGGGTGAGCTGCGGGTCGTCGGAGACGACGTCGGCGTAGGAGACGATGTCGACGTCCAGGGTGCGGGGGCCCCAGCGCTCGTCCCGGACGCGGTGGAAGGCCTCCTCCACCGCGTGCGCGCRCTCCAGGAGCGAGGACGGCGGCAGGGTGGTCTTCAGGACCACGACCGCGTTGAAGTAGGCGGGCTGGCTGCCGGGCTCCACGCCCCAGGGTTCGGTCTCGTAGACCGGGGAGACGGCCTTGATGCGGACGCCTGGGGTGTCCTCCAGGGCGTCGATGGCTCCCTGGAGGGTCTCCAGGCGGTTGCCGAGGTTGGAGCCGAGGGCGACCACGGCCCGTTTCGGGTTGCTGAGCGTGGTGTCGGCGGCGTCGACCTTCTCGACGACGGAGGCGGGTACCGGCTGAACGGTCGGGTCGCTGGGACCCTTGAGGAAGGGCGCAGTCATACTCGGCTCCGGGTGATGGTGACGGTCACGTCGTCGAAGGGGACCGTGATCGGGGCGTCCGGCTTGTGGACGCAGACCTCGACCTGCTGAACCCCCTCGTGCTTCAGACAGACCTGGGCGATGCGCTCGGCGAGCGTCTCGATGAGGTTGACGGGCTCGCCTTGGACGACGGCCACGACCTCCTCGGCCACGATGCCGTAGTGCACGGTCTTCGCCAGGTCGTCGTCGGCCGCGGCCGGCCGGGTGTCCAGGCCGAGGACGAGGTCCACGATGAAGGTCTGGCCCTCCTCGCGTTCCCTCGGGAACACACCGTGGTGCCCGCGGGCCTTCAGGCCGCGCAGCGCGACACGATCCACGCGAATCACTCCTGCAGTCGTCGGTCACGGCCGGTCCGTGCCGTGTGCGGACGGCACACCGGCCTCGGTCGAATCTACCTGCGAGCCCGGACGGGGCTGGGCCACGGGGGCGGGGGCCCGGGCCGGGACCGGCAGGATTCACCCGGCGTTTCCCCTGGGGAACCCGGCGGCTCACGGGTTGGTAGCCACCCCTGCCCGCGGGTTCGTGATTCCCACCACTTCCTGGCACGTACCCACTCAGGCGGGGGTGTCGTCCTGCTCGTCCTCGTCGGTTTCGGCCAGAACGGGGGAAGCGTGGTGCGACCAGAGTTTCCACCCCGCGGGCGTGCGCCGGAACACGTTGGTGGCGACCACGAGCTGTCCGACGAGCGGGCCGAGCTCCTCACCCTCGCCCTCGGGGGCGGGGCCGCCGCTGAGGATGTTCTCCGTGCAGGTCACCAGGGCGGTGTCGCCGGTCACCGAGACGTGCACGTCGGTGAGGAAGAACTGGATGTAGTCGGTGTTCGCCATGATCAGCGCGTACGACCGGAGGACCTCGCCGCGGCCGGTGAGCACCGGCCAGCCGGGGTGCACGCAGGAGACCACGCCGGTGTCGGCCGGGTCGTGGTAGGTCTCGTCGACGCCCAGGTCGGAGGGGGTCAGCCAGAGCGACGCCAGCTCTTCGAAGTCGCCCCGTTCCAGTGCCTCGTAGAAGGCGGTGTTGGCGGCCTCGACCTGTTCGACGTCGGTGTGGGGGGCGCTCACCGGGTTCCTTCTGCGCCGGTGCGTGCTTCTGCGATGGCGTGGGCGACGCGTACGGCGTCCGCCGTGGCGCGTACCTCGTGCACGCGTACCGCCCACGCGCCGGCGTGCGCCGCGAGCGCGGAGACGGCCGCGGTGGCGGCGTCGCGTTCGCGTGCGGGCGGGGGCGGGCCGTCCGGGCCGGCGAGGACCCGGCCGAGGAAGCGTTTGCGGGAGGCGGCGACGAGCAACGGGTGGCCGAGGGCGAGGACCCGGTCGAGGCGCGCGATGAGCGCGAGGTCGTGCTCGGCGTCCTTGGAGAAGCCGAGGCCGGGGTCGACGACGACCCGGTCGGGGGCGATGCCGCCCGCCAGCACGGCCTCCACGCGCGCGTGCAGCTCGTCGACGACCTCGGTGACGACGTCGGCGTACACGCCCCTGACGTTGCCGCCCTGGAGGAAGCCGCGCCAGTGCATGACGACGAAGGGGGCGCCGGCGTCGGCGACGGCCGGGATCATGCGAGGGTCGGCGAGGCCGCCGCTGACGTCGTTGACGAGGGCGGCGCCGGCCGCGAGGGCCCGTTCGGCGACGGAGGCGCGCATGGTGTCGACCGAGACGGTGACGCCCTCGGAGGCCAGCCCGCGCACGACGGGGACGACACGGCGGAGTTCCTCGGCCTCGTCCACCCGGGTGGCGCCGGGGCGGGTCGACTCGCCGCCGACGTCGACCAGGTCCGCGCCCTCGGTGACCAGGTCGAGGCCGTGCTTGACGGCGGCCGTGGTGTCGAAGAAGCGGCCGCCGTCGGAGAAGGAGTCGGGGGTGACGTTCACGACTCCCATGACCGCGCAGCGGTCCCATTCCGGTAGGCCCGCCACGCGCCCGCGTCCGCTCTGGTTGCTCATATGTTCAGCGTAGGCCCCGGCGGGGGCCGTCAGGCGCTGCGGCCCGGGTCGGTCCGGACGGGTCACGCCGCTCGGACGCTCCGTTCCGTCGTCGTGCTGTGGGGGCACGGGCGGCGGCCCGCGGGGCGACGGCGGCGCAGGAAGCGCGGCAGGGGCAGGGCGAGGTTGACGAAGCCCTCGGCCTGCATGGCGGCGAAACCGATGCGGGGCAGGTCGCCGGAGGCCCGGTAGACGACGAAGCGGGGCTCCCAGCGCGGCTGGAACTTGGCGTTGAACTTGTAGAGCGACTCGATCTGGAACCAGCGGGAGAGGAAGACCAGCAGTCCGCGCCAGGCGCGCAGCACCGGGCCGGCGCCGATCTTCTCGCCGCGGGCCAGCGCCGAGCGGAACATGGCGAAGTTGAGGGAGACGCGCGCGATACCGAGCTTCGGGGCGGCCTGGAGGGCGGCCACGATGAGCAGTTCGTTCATGCCGGGGTCGGCGGAGCGGTCGCGGCGCATGAGGTCCAGGGAGGCGCCGTCGGTGCCCCAGGGCACGAAGTGCAGGATCGCCTTCAGGTCGCCGTAGGGGCCGGGGTGGTCGTCCTGCTTGTGGGCGGTGGCGATGAGGCAGTCGCCGTCCGCGGGGTCGCCGACGCGGCCCAGGGCCATGGAGAAGCCGCGCTCGGTGTCGGTGCCGCGCCAGTCGTCGGCGGCGCGGCGGATGCGCTCCAGCTCGGCCTCGCCGACGTCACGGACACGTCGTACCCGGGTCTCGTAACCGGCGCGCTCGATGCGTTTGACCATCTGGCGCACGTTGCGCATCGCGCGGCCGGCCAGTGAGAAATCCGCGACGTCCACCACCGCCTCGTCGCCCAGTTCGAGGGCGTCGAGCCCGGTTTCGCGGGTCCACACCTCGCCGCCGGTCTCGGAGCAGCCCATCACGGCCGGTGTCCAGGAGTGGGCCTTGGCCTCGTCCATGAACCGTTCGATGGCGCCCGGCCAGGCCTCGACGTCGCCGATCGGGTCGCCGCTGGCGAGCATGACGCCGGAGACCACGCGGTAGGTCACGGCCGCCTTGCCGCTGGGGGAGAAGACGACGGCCTTGTCGCGGCGCAGCGCGAAGTGGCCGAGGGAGTCGCGGCCGCCGTGCCGCTCCAGCAGGGCGCGCAGCCGTGCCTCGTCCTCCTCGGTGAGCTGCGCGGCCGGGTGTTCGGGGCGGAAGGCCAGGTAGATGGTGGTGACGGCGGTGAGCAGGCCGAGGGCGCCGAGCGAGAAGGCGACGGTCCAGGAGGTGTTGCCCTGGTAGTCGACCGGGCCCTCGAAGCCGAACAGTCCGTAGATGACGTGGGTGATGCGGTCGGCCAGGCTCGGGTCGCCGAGCATGCGCTCGCCGTGGACGCTGACGATGAGCAGGCCCAGCAGCAGCGAACCGGCGCTCATCAGCACGAAGTTGGCGAGGGCCCGCCAGCGGCTGCGCGGGTCGGGCAGGGCCGAGAACTGGTCGCGGTGGCGCAGCAGGGGCGCCAGCAGGGCCAGTGAGATGAGCACGCCCACGATCGAGTGCCGGTACGTGAACTGTGCGACGGCACCGGCGGGCAGCAGGGCCACCGCCGCCCGCCAGGCCCGGCGCTTGCCGCGCTTGAGGCCGTGGGCGAGCAGCAGCAGCAGCACCCCGGTGCTGAGGGACAGTGCGGCGGCGAACGGGCCGAGCGCGCCGGGCAGTACCTCGGCGATGGCGTGCATCCGGCTGTGCCGGAAGCGTGGGAAGACGCCCGCGGCGATGTCCAGGACGCCCACCAGGGCGCAGGCTCTGCCGACCAGGACCGGGACGGCCTCGGGGCGTGGACCGGGCAGCCGGTGGCGCACACGGCTCACACGGCCCGTACCGGCCGCGGTGGTTCCGTGACTCGGAACCTCGCCCGACATTTCCTCATCTGTCCTGACAGACATCGCATCCCATAGTTCTGCGAGAGACCTTGGATCCGGTGCCGATTCGGGCATCCGGCGACATTGCGCCCTCTAGGACGGTGTCTCGGGGGGAGAGGTTCACTCCCTTCGTCAAAGCCGTTTCAAAGGCCATGGAAAGTTCGGGACAAGTGCTCGCGAAGGTGTGAGTGCGGTGAGAGACCCCGGACGGAAAGCGCGGACAGGTAACCACCGATGGGTCTGGGTCTCACGAGCAACAAGGTGCTGGTGCTGGCGGTACTGTCCGCCGTGCTGCTGTTCGCCGGCACGGTCTGGCTGTGGCCACGGCTGGCCCGGCGCAGTTGGCGGGCCGTGGGCGGGCGGGTCGGCCTGCTGCTCGCCACGCAGCTGGCGCTGTTCGCCGCGGTGGGCCTCGCCGCCAATCAGGCCTTCGGTTTCTACGCGAGCTGGGCGGACCTGTTCGGGCAGGAGAAGGACCAGGGCGTGGTCGTCGACCACACGCCGGGCGGCGGTCCGTTGGAGGTGGTGGGCTCGCGCCGGGTGCCGGGGGCCGGCGGAGTGAGTCCCCGGGCGGGCGGCCGGATCCAGCAGATCGAGATCGTGGGGCGTACGACGCGCATCGCCACGCCCGCGTACGTCTATCTGCCGCCGGAGTACTTCCAGCCGCGGTACCGCACCCGTACGTTCCCCACGGCCGTCGTGCTGACCGGTTACCCGGGCACGGCCTCGGCGCTGGTGGAGAAGCTGCACTATCCGCGTACGGCACTGGAGCTGGCCCGGGAGGGCCGGATGCCGCCGATGATCCTGGTGATGCTGCGGCCCACGGTGGCGCCGCCCCGCGACACCGAGTGCGTGGACGTCCCGGGCGGTCCGCAGACCGAGTCGTTCTTCGCCAGGGATCTGCCCGACGCGTTGCGCACGCACTACCGGGTGGCCGATAAGCCGGGCGGTCTGGGCATCATCGGCAACTCGACGGGCGGCTACTGCGCCTTGAAGATCGCCATGCACCATCCCGATGTGTATGCCGCCGGGGCGGGCTTGTCCGCGTACTACAAGGCGCCGATCGACGCCACGACGGGCGATCTCTTCCAGGGCGACAAGGGGCTGCGGAATCGCGCCGACCTGTGGTGGTACCTCAAGCACCGGCCCGCTCCCGACACTTCACTGCTCGTCACCAGCAGCAGGTCCGGCGAGTCCAACTACCGGGACACGATGCGGTTCATAGAGCGGGTGGCGGCCACCGGGCGGACGCGGATCTCGTCGATCATCCTGGAAAGCGGCGGGCACAACTTCAACACCTGGCGGCGCGAGATTCCGGCGACGCTGGAGTGGATCGGCGGGCGGCTGAACGGGCGTTTGAAATGATCTTGGGAATTCGTTCCCGAGCCCCGAGGAGCCGATTCCGCTTCTTCCCGAGTTCCGATCTCGTGTGAACGCTTCGGTGTGGCTTTGTTTTTGCGGGGTGGGTCACCATGATTCGCCTACGCGCGGTAAGTTTCTGGCCATGCCACGTGGACGTCACCGCCATTCCCCGCCCTTGCACAGGCTGCTGCCCCCGTCGGCGATCGCAGGCGTCTCCCTCGTCTGCGCCCTGGGGCCCTGGGTGTTCACGGAGCCGATGGTGCTCCGCGGTCTGGCCGCGGCCGCCGCGGCGACGGCTGTCGTCGGCGCGGTCGTGCTCCGCCGCTGGGACACCCAGGCGGGCAAGCGCGTCGCCGACCTCACGCGCGCGCGTGCGAGCGACGAGTGGCGCTTCGAGGAGCGGGTCGCCGAACTGGAGGCCGACCTGGAGGAGTCCCGCGAGCTGCGCGCGAAGCTGGAGCAGCGGCTGCGCGCCAAGCGCACGGAACTGGCCGGACTGCGCAACGAGCACGCCGCACTGCTGCGCCGGTACGCCACCGCCGAGACCGAGCGCGCGAGCGTCCTGGAGGAACGCCGGGTGCTCGAGATAGAGGCGACGGCTCCGGTGCGGGCCGCGCTGCCCGCGGGGGCGGCTCAGACGGCGGATGCTCCGGCGGACGCGGAGGAGGCGGCTGCCGTTGAGGCGGAGGGACTTGCYGCCGAGGAGCAGACGGCGATTCCCGCGGTGTTCTCGCCGGAGGGCTCCCGGCTGTTCCGGCGTGCCGCGGCGGCGCTCGCCCGGTTCGACGGCGACTCGGCCCCGGACCCGGACGGGGGCGGGGGCGGCGACGGCGTACCGAAGGGCGACGACGCGGAGCCCGCGCGGGACGACCGGAAGGACGACCAGCGGGAGCAGTCGCGGGAGGACGAGGCGCAGGGGCAGTCCGAGGCGGTCGCCGGACACGAGCGAGCGACCGCCGCGACCGCCACCGCCGCCGAGGCCGGGCGACTCCCGCAGCCGCAGCCGCAGCCGCAGCCTGCCTCCTCGGGTCACTACACCGTGCCGACCGCTGTCGCCGTGGCGCCCCAGACGCCGGTACGGCGCCACGTGTCCGACGGCGGGTTCGACTTCTTCGGTACGAAGCAGGGCACGTCGCGGGCCGCCCTGGAGGCCGTGCAGAACGAGGACCTGGCCGATGTCGTCGGTCAGGAGGCCCTCGCGCTGCACAAGGCCGAGACCAAGGCCCGGTTCAAGCCGGCGGACGAGGAGTCCCGCGGCATCGGCCAGGTCATCGACCTGACGGCGCACGACGAGACGGAGCAGATCGACGTACAGGGGCTGCGGAGCGCGGTTTCCTGACGTCCACGCCGCTGAGAAGGCCCCCCGGCCGCAGCTGGGGGGCCTTCGCCTTTCCGTCGGGTCACGCCATCCAGCGGTCCGGCCGCGCGTCCCTGCGCCCGGTCCGCGACCGCTCCGCCTGCGCCTGAAGCAGCTCGCGCGCTTCGGCCGCGTCCCGCAGCCTCGCCCGCACCGTCTTGTTCGCCCCCGTGTCCACACACACGTCGGCCAGGCCCCGGGCCCGCTCCCACGGCCCCTGCGTCATCCGTACGCTCTGCACCTTCGCGTGCGGCACCAGTGCGAGGCTCCGCCGCAGCAGCCCCGACCGTGCCGCGAACACCGCGTCCGTGACGGCGAGTCCGTACCCGCGCCACCACACCGGCACGCACCACCGGGCGCGGCGCGGCGAGGGCGACAGGGCCGCCTGCTCCGGCACGGTCACCCCGGGCAGTACGCGCGCGACGACGACCTCCGCGATCTCGCGCGGGGCGACCGGCACCAGCACGGAGTTGGAGGAGCCGGCCACGTCCAGCTCCACGCGCACCCAACCGCGCCGCCGCCACAGCAGGGGCTCCACGATCCGCACGGTCTGCACCCGGCCCGGCGGCACCGTCTCGTGGGCCCGGTCCAGCAGGCCGTGGTCGAGGCGCAGCCCGTCGGGCGACTCGGCCACCGTCCAGTCGTACTCGGCGACGAACCGCCCCACGCTGCTCGCGCCCGCCGCGCCCAGCAGGGGCAGGGCGACGGCCAGGACCGTCCACAGGCTCTCCGTGGCCAGCCACAGCACCGGCGGCACGACGAGCGCCGCGGCCAGCGACCCCCAGGTCGCCCCGCTCAGCACCAGCGACATGGCGAGCACGCCGGGCGGCACCCGCAGCATCTGCCGGGACGGCGCCTCCCCGACCTCGTGCGCGGTCTCGGGCGCGAATCCGGCGGCGCGGGCGAGCAGTTCGGCCCGCAGTGCCCGCGCTTCGTCCGCGCCCAGGAAGGCCAGCTCGTCCTTCTTGTCGGTGCCTATGACGTCGAGTTTGAGCTTGGCGACGCCCGCGACCCGCGCGAGCAGCGGCTGGGTGACGTCGACGGCCTGGAGCCGCTCCAGCCGGATGTGCGCGGTGCGCCGGAACACCAGTCCGGTACGGATGCGCAGTTCGGTCTCGGTCACCGCGAAGTGCGTGAACCACCAGGAGCAGAAGCCGTACAGGGCCGCGGCCGGGAGGATCACGGCGAGGCCGATCAGCAGCGTGGTCGTGTCCAGCCGGGTCAGATGGCGCTGCGCCCCGTCGGGGTCGTGCACCGCCCAGCCGATCACCACGGCGACCGGCGCCCAGGCCCGCCTGAGCGGCGTGACGGGGTGCAGCCGCCGCTCGGCGATCCCGTTGCCGTTCCCGGCCGTCCGGGTGGCCTCGGGGGCCTCGGCGTTCCCGGCGTTCCGGGCATCCCCGGCAGCCCCGGTGTCCCCGGCGACCTCGGCGGCGGTCCGGGGGGCCTCGGCGTTCCGGGCGGTCCGGGTGGCCTCGGTTTCCCCGGCGTTTCCGGCGGTCCGGGCAGCCCCGGTTTCCCCGGCGGCCTCGGCGGCGGCCCCGGCGTCCCCGGCGGTCCGGGTGGCCTCGGTGTCCCCGGCGTTCCCGGCGGTCCGGGCAGTCCCGGCAGCCCCAGTGTCCCCGGCGGCCTCGGCGGCGGCCCCGGCGTCCCCGGCGGCCTCGGGCGCCGTCACAGCCCGGCCGATCGGGCCTCGCCCAGCTCGGTGAGCCGGTCGCGCAGCCGCTCCGCCTCGGCCGGGTCCAGGCCGGGGATGGTCGCGTCGGTCGCCGCGGCGGCCGTGTGCAGCTGCACGCTGGCCAGCCCGAAGTGCCGCTCGACGGGCCCGGAGGCGACCTCCACCAGCTGCATCCGCCCGTACGGCACGACCGTCTCCTCGTGCCACAGCACGCCCCGGCTGATCAGCAGGTCGTCGGCGCGCTCGGCGTACCGCCAGGAACGCCAGTTGCGCTCCAGCATCACCCAGCCCCAGGCCATCAGCGCCAGCGGCGGCAGCGCGAAGGCGGCCCAGGCCGGCCCGGCCAGCAGGCCCGGCACCAGCCCGGCGGCCAGGCTGATCAGCCCCAGCCACACCACCAGCAGCAGCCGCCGCATCTTCAGCAGCCCCGGCGTCCCCGGCGGTCCGGGTGGCCTCGGTGTCCCCGGCGTTCCCGGCGGTCCGGGCAGTCCCGGCAGCCCCAGTGTCCCCGGCGGCCTCGGCGGCGGCCCCGGCGTCCCCGGCGGCCTCGGGCGCCGTCACAGCCCGGCCGATCGGGCCTCGCCCAGCTCGGTGAGCCGGTCGCGCAGCCGCTCCGCCTCGGCCGGGTCC
>NZ_NGFN01000193.1 GCF_002148965.1 Streptomyces swartbergensis
CGGCGACGCACCGGAGCTGGCCCTGCCCACCGACCGCCCCCGCCCGCCGGTCAGGACGGGAGCGGGCGCGAGCCTCACGCACGCCCTCGACGCGGAACTGACGGACGGACTACGGAAGTTCGCCGCCCGACACCGCGCCACCCTCTTCATGACGCTGACCAGTGCGATCGGCGCGATCCTGGGCCGTTTCAGCGGGCAACGGGACGTGGTGATCGGCACCGCGGTGGCGGCCCGGCCCGCGGGCGCGGAAGACCACGTGGGCCTGTTCCTCGACACCGTGCCGCTGCGCCTGGACCTGACGGGCGACCCGGACTTCCCGACGCTGCTGCACCGGGTCCGGGAGAGCAGCACGTCGGCGTACGAACACCGGGGCGTGCCCTTCGACGAACTGGTCGGCGCGCTCAACCCGCGCCGTGACCCGGGCCGCAATCCGCTGTTCCAGGTGATGGTGGAGTACGAGAACGAGGGCGAGGCCCTGTTCGACCCGCCCCGCCTGACGGCCACCCTGCTCGACGTGCCGAGCGCCCGCGCCCCGTTCGACCTCAGCGTCTACCTCACCCACCACGCGGGTGGCGTCCGCTTCATGGTCGAGTACGACACGGCCCTCTTCGACGAGGCCACGGTTCGTCGCTTCGTGGACTACGTCGAACAGGTCCTGCGCCGCGCCCTGGACACACCGGGCGCGCCACTGGCGGACCTGACCGCGCTCACGGCAGCGGACCGCGCGGCCCTGTCCCACCTGGAGCACCCCGGCGAAGGAGCCCTCGCCGAAGGGGCCCTCGCCGAAGGTGCCCTGGCCACCCTGCACGGCCTGTTCGAGCAGCAGGCCCACCGCACCCCGGACGCCGTAGCCCTGATCAGCGGGGAACGACACCTCTCCTACGAGGAGTTGGACGCGGCGGCCAACCGCCTCGCCCGGCAGCTCCGCACCAGGGGCGCGGCACGCGGAGAGCGGGTCGCCGTACTCCTGCCCCGAGGCCCGCAGCTGATCACGGCCCTGCTCGCGGTACTCAAGAGCGGGGCGGCATACCTCCCCCTCGACCCGTCCCTCCCCACCCCGCGTCTGTCGCTGCTGCTCACCGACGGCACACCCGTACTCCTGCTCACCTCGGGCACCGCGCTCGCCGGGCACCCGGACCTCGCGCCGGAACCGCCCGTCCTGCGCATGGAACAGGCGGACGACACGCTGCCGTCCACCCCGCTCCCGCCCTTCCCGGACGGGGCGGGCCCGGAGGACCCGGCGTACTGCATCCACACCTCGGGCTCGACCGGCCGCCCGAAGGGCGTCGTCGTACCCCACCGCGGCCCGGCGAACCTGGTCCACAGTCATCTGCGCCGCCACCCCGCGCTCCGCACCCTGCAATGGACGTCACCGGCGTTCGACGTCAGCGTGCAGGAGATCTTCACGACGCTGGCCTCGGGAGCCGCGCTCGTCCTCGTCGACGACGCCGTACGGCACGACCCCGCGGCGCTGGCGCAGGCGGTGCGCCACCACCGGGTGCAGCGCGTGTTCATGCCCTGCACACCCCTGAAGTACCTGATGGAGACCGCCCCGCACCTCCCGTCCCTGCGCGAGCTGTTCTCGGCGGGCGAGGCACTCCAGCTCACGCCCGCCTTCCGCCGCTTCCTGTCCACGCACCCGGACTGCGCCCTCCACAACCAGTACGGCCCCACGGAGACGTCGATCATCGTCACGTCGCACCGCGTCGACCCGGCCGGCGAGGAGTGGCCCCCGATCGGCACCCCGGTGCCGGGAGCCCGCGTCCTGCTGCTGGACGACTCGGGCCGGCAGGTCCCGGTCGGCGCCGTCGGCGAGATCCACGTCAGCGGGACACCGGTGGCGCACGGCTACCACAACCGCCCCGCCGAGACCGCCGCCGCGTTCGTCGACGACGGCGAGGGCGGGGTGCTGTACCGCACGGGCGACCTGGGCCGCATACGCACGGACGGCACCCTGGAGTACCGGGGCCGCGCGGACGACCAGGTCAAGATCCGCGGCTACCGCGTCGAACCGGGCGAGGTCCAGTCGGCGTTGACGGCACTGCCCGGGGTCCGGGACGCGGCCGTCCTCCCCCGCCGGGACCGCCACGGTGACATGGAGCTGGTCGCGTACGTGGTGCCCACCGAACCGACGGCGTCCTGGCATTCCGCGCGCACCGCACTGGCCGCCGAACTGCCGGACCACCTCGTGCCCCGCCGCTGGGTGGCCCTCGACCGCCTCCCGGTGAACGCCTCCGGCAAGCTGGACCGCACGGCCCTGCCGGACCCGGAGGACGAGTCCGCCGAGCCGTCGCAGACCGGGCCGACGACGGCCCTGGAGAAGACGCTGCACGATCTGTGGGCCGAGGAACTGGCCACACGGCCGATCCCGGTCACCACGTCGTTCTTCGAACTCGGCGGCCACTCCCTGAGCGCGATCCGGCTGCTGAACCGCATGCGGGAGGAGGCGGACGTGGATCTCACGATGGCCGACTTCTTCCTGGATCCGACGATCCGGGGCATCGCGACACGTCACCGTGTCGTGGACACCGCGCCGATGCCCTCGACCCTGCGCCGCCTGTGGCTCCGCCACCACGCGCTCCCCGACCCGAGCGTGTACAACATCGCCCACCGCATGGACCTGCGCGGCGACCTGGACCCGGAGGTCCTGCACCAGGCCCTCAGGGACCTGGTGGCACGCCACCACGCGCTGCGCAGCCGCCCCGTGAGCCGGCAGGACGGGGAGTACGCGGTCGAAGTCCTGGCCGACGTCCCCGTGGACCTGCCGATCAGCGACCTCCGCGCCGGGAACACGAAGGAGGCCGTTGACCGCTGGTGCCGCGGGCCGGTCTCCACCCCGTTCACACTGGACCAGCCACCACTCTTCCGATTCCGCCTGGCCCGTCTCGCCAAGGACCACTGGGTCCTGGTGACGGTCTTCCACCACGCGGTGTGTGACGGCTGGTCCCTGAGCATCATCAGGCGCGACCTGCAGGAGCTGTACAACGCGCGACGATCGGATAGGGCCCCACAACTCCCGGTCACGGTCGCCCAGTTCACGGACTTCGCCCGCTCGGAACACGCCCTGCCGGACAGGCGCAGGACAGCCCTGGAACACTTCTGGCGCACGGAACTCGGCACCATCCCGCTGCGCCCGTCCCTCCCCTACGACCACCCGCACCCGGGCAAGCTCTCCGGCCGGGGCGCCCTGCACACCTGGACCATCACCGACGACACCCCCGCCCGCCTGGCCGGCACGGCAACCCGCCTGGGCACCACGGCCTACACGGTCCTCGCGGCCGCGTTCGCCACGTGGCTGGGCGACCTCTGCGGCGAGGAGAACGACATCGTCCTGGCGGCCTCCAGCGCCAACCGCGTCCAGCGCGACCGCTCCGAGATCGTCGGAATCCTGGGCGACGCCGTACTCCTACGGGCCCGGCTCGGCGAAGCGGAGTCCTTCCCGGACCTGGTGTCCCAACTGAGCACCACCCTCTTCACGGCCCTCGACCACCAGGAACTGCCCCTGACGGACGTGGTGTCCCTCGTCTCGCCCGAGCTGAAGGACGTCCTGTTCCCCACGGTCCTGTTCACGGTGATCACCACAGAGCCCCCGACCCTGAACCTCCAGGAGGTCTCCACCACCATCCAGGCCCTGCCCGTCCAGGGCGTGGCCCGCAACGAGCTCTACGTCGTGATCGCACCGGAGGCCGACACGATCACGGTCACGTTCGAGTACTCGACGGACCTGTTCACCCGGGAGACGGTCGAGGCGTGGGCCGGGTCCTTCACCGAGGCGCTGAGGTCCGCGGTGGACTGCGGGGACTGAAGGAAACCGCTCTTCACAGCGCGTCCACCGCGCTCACCTTCCACCCGTCGCCCGTGCGGTCCATCGTCATCCGCACCCGGTTCTGGTCCACTCGGGAACCCGAGACCTGGGTGCTCTCGGTGACCTGGTTGATGAACAGCAGGACCACCACCTTGTCGGGAGAGGCCGAGACGACGGAGGCGGCCGGGGTGCCGCCGGAGCCGGGGGCGGCGACCGTGGCCTTCACCACGCCGTGGTACTTCTCGGCCGTCGGGGCGACCACGGTCTTCGTGGTCTTGGAGTACTCGTCGCGGAAGTCGCCGGTCAGGTGGGCGCGGGCCCTGGAGAAGTCCTTGTCCAGGCGGCGGTAGTCGTACGACAGGACGACCGGCGCCGCTTTCCGCGCGGCCGCGAGCGCCTCGGTCCGGGCGCTCTCCGTCAGGCGGCCGTCGCGGTACTGCCATCCCAGGGCGGCGAGCGCGACCAGGCCGACGACGAGCAGGACGGCCAGGACCAAGGTGAGCGGCCTCCGACGGCCGCCGGACCCCGGCTCGCTCCGGTCTTCCGGCCCGTCCTCCTGGAACGACTCCTGCGACGGCTCCGGCGGGTCGTCCCAGCCGCCCCTGGGGGCCTCGACGACGACGGTGCGTCCGGCGCGCGGCCGCTCGGCCCGGCGCGGGGACTCCTCGTCGCCGGCCGTCGCCGCGCCCGCTTCGCGGTGGCCGCGCTCCGCGCGCTTCGCCGCCGCGCGGGCGGCCGCCGTCATGGTGCGGCGGGTGCCGGGGCCGGGGGCGCGGCCGGTGGTCGTCTTCGGCATGGTGGTACTCCTCGTGCTCCTCGTCGGTGCTTGCCGTTCGGCGGATCGGCCCGTGGGTCAGCCGACGAACTCGACGTCGGACGTCAGCCAGCGGCCGTCCTTGTGTACGAGGTCGAGCTGGAGCCGGTACGTGCGCGCCTCCCCGTCGGGCGCGGCGGTGTTGGTCACCTTGCTGTCGGCGACCACCAGTACCCGGGCCGAGTCCTCGTCGGAGCGGACGATGCCCGCCTCCAGGACCTGGCCCTCCGACACGGACTTGTTCTGGGCCACCAGCTTCGTCAACTGGTCCGTCTGCGCGGTGAACTGCTTCTTGAACTCGCCGGTCGCGCCCGCCAGCACGTTCGCGCTGTCGCGGTCGTAGTGCCGGTAGTCGAGGGAGGTGAAGTTCAGCGCCGACTGGCGGGCCGCGGCCAGGATGCCCTGGTGCCGCTGGTCCGCCGCGCGCTGCTGGTAGAGGCCGAAGGCCAGCCAGAGTGACAGTGCCGTGGTGACGACGGTCGCCGCGACGAGTCCCGCCGTCATCACTCCGGGCCGCACCGGCCTCATGCCATGGGGCCAACGAGCAGCCATTGCCACGACTCCTTTCCGAACACGGCCTGCTGGCCGCCCGTCGAGCCGATCTCGACGTTCCTTCCGTCCGGGCCGGTGGTGGTACCGGTCTCCGGGTCGTACGGGGTGACGTAGGTCGCCTGGTTCGCGCCGCCGTCGGCGGGCGACGCGCCCGGGGCGTTCTGCGCGCCCCGTACCGACGACTCGCTGCCGCGCGGGAGCATGCAGCGGGCGTCGGTGTTCGCCTCGCGTGTGCTGGTGTCCGCGGGATCGCGGCGTGCCGTGCCGTACCCCTGGGTGCAGGCCGGCGGGTCGTCGGCGTTCAGCACCAGGCCGAAGTGGGTGGTGCCGTCGCCCGGGACGACCGTGTAGCTGCCCGCGACCATCAGCGGGAAGGTGACCAGGGCCTGCTCGACGCCGGGGAGGCGGGCCAGCGTGACCTGGCCGCCGCTGATCAGGTTGGCCAGCAGGACCGACAGCTGCGGCCCGGTCGACTTCAGCAGCGAGTTCAGCTCCTGCGCCGCCGGCCGCGCGTTGCCGATCAGCTTGCGCAGGTCCCCGTCGCTGGCCTTCAACTGGGCCGAGAGCGCCGCCAGATCGCGCGCGAACGACTTGATCGACGAGCCCTGGTCGGCCTGCGTCTTCAGGACCTTGCGTGAGTCCTCGATCAGGGCGATCGTCTCCGGCAGCGCCTCGGACGCCGACTCGACCAGGGTGTTGCCCGAGTCCACCAGGCGGCTCAGGTTCGGGCCGGTGCCCGCGAAGGCCTTGCCCAACTCGTCGACCGTGACCCGCAGGTCGTCCTTGCCGACCGAATTCACCAGGCGGTCGAGGCTGAGGACCATGTCCGTCGTCGACAGCGGCACCCGCGTGCTCTCGCGCGGGATCGTGCTGCCGTTCAGCAGGTACGGGCCGCGGGAGGTGCGGGGCTGGAGATCGACGTACTGCTCGCCCACCGCCGAACGGTTCGCCACCACGGCCAGCGTGTCCGCCGGGATGCGCGGCGCCCCGTCCTCGATGTCGAGCACCACCGAGACCCCGTCCGGGCCGGTCAGGCGCAGTGCGCCGACCTTGCCCACGGGTACCCCGCGATAGGTGACCTCGGCGCCGGGGAAGACGCCCCCGGAGTCGGCGAAGTCGGCCCGCACGGTGTAGCCGCGGTCCAGGACCTCGTCCACCAGGCCCGTGTACTCGGCGCCGACGTACGACACCCCCACGGCGGTGAGGGTGGCGAAGGCGATCAGTTGCGCCTTGACCGTACGGGTGATCACGGCTGGACCCCCTTCAGCATCAGCTCGGCGAGTTCGAGGTTGATCCCCTCGGGCCAGTCACCGCCGGTGCGGTGGCCGCCGGCGCCGTAGCCGGCGGTGCACACCGGCGGGCACAGCAGGTCGTCGCCGCCCGAGGGGGCCGACGGGGGCGACGGCACGCTCGGGGCGCTCGGCAGCGCGGTGGGCTTCGGCACGTCCGGCAGATCCGGTGCCTCCGGGAGATCCGGCACGTCCGGCAGGTCCGGGGTCTCGGGCAGCTCGGGTACCTGAGTGTCCCCGCCGTTCCCGCCGCCCGGCTCGTCCGTCAGGTTGCCGTAGATCCCGGGCAGGTCGAGGTCCGCCGTGATGTGCAGGTTGACGTAGTCGCCCTTGATGGCGTCCACCACGTTGCGCGGGAACGGGTATGTCGTCAGCAGTTCCAGGGAGTTGGGCAGGTCGCTGCCCGCCTTGTTGAGTTGTCGCAGGATCGGCCGCAGCCGCTTGAGGTTGGCGACCGTGTCGTCGTGCGAGGCGTTGACCACCTTGGTGCCGGTCCTGCCCAGCTTGGACAGGGCGGTGAGCATCCTCGTCAGGTCGCGGCGCTGGTCGGCCAGGACCTTCAGGGCGGGCGGCATCGTGTCGACGGCGTCGGCGATCGTCTTCTTCTCCTTGCCCAGCCGTTTTGCCAGCCGGTCCACGGCCTTCAGCGCGCGGACGATGTCCCGGCGCTGGTCGTCCAGGCCGCCGATGAAGGTGTCGAGCTCCTTGAGCAGGGACTTGACCCGGTTCTCCCGGCCCTCCAGGGCCTTGTTCAGTTCGGTGGTGATCGTCTTGAGCTGGGCGACGCCGCCGCCGTTGAGGAGGGCGGACAGCGCGGACAGCACCTCCTCGACCTCCGGGTTGCGGCCGCTGCGGGACAGGGGGATCACGTCACCGTCGCGGAGCCGGCCGACCGGCGTGCCTTCCGGCGGCACGGCCAGCGCCACGTACTTCTCGCCGAGCATGCTGGTCTGCCGCAGCCCGGCGACGGCGTTGGCGGGCAGCTTCACCGAGTCGGCGACCCGGAGGCGGACCCTCGCGTGCCAGCCCTCCAGCTCCACCTTCTCCACCGCGCCCACGGTGACGTTGTCGACCTTGACCGCCGACTGCGGAACCAGGTCCAGGACGTCGCGGAACTCGACGGTGACGTGGTAGGCGTGGCCGTCGGCGGCGGCTCCGCCGGGGAGCGGGACGTCGTACCAGCCGTTGAACTCGCAGCCGGACAGCAGCAGCGTCCCGACGGCCGCCCATGCGACGGCTCCGCCCTTGTGCGGTGGCCTCATGCGCGTGCCCCCAGGATTCCGCCGAGGGTGCGGTCGACCGTGCCGGGGGCCGCGGTGCCGTCGGGTACTTCGGGCACTTCGGGCAGGGAGTCGAAGAGGTCCCTCAGGTCCTTGCAGTCGGTCTTCTCCCCGGTCGTCTCCCCTGTCGTCTTCAGGATCGAGCACAGCAGGGAGGCCGGATCCTGCGGATGGTCGGGGTTGTTGCGGGTGTCGAGGGTTCCGGCGGAGGGGTTGTAGGCGTTGTTCAGGTTCGACATGCCCGTCGGCGCGACTTCCAGCAGCTCCTCCAGCGCCGCCCGTTGGGTGACGAGCACCTTGGTCACCTTGCTCAGGCCCTCCACGTTCGACGTCAGGGACTTCTTGTTCTTCTTCACGAAGGCGGACACGTCACCGAGGGCCGTTCCGAGGTGTTTCAGGGCGGCCGCCAGGTCCTTGCGCTCGCCTGCGAGTTGCTCGGCGACCTTGGCGAGGCTGGTGTTGAACGACCGCACGCTCTTGTCGTCGGCCGCCAGTGCCGCCGTGAACACCTGGAGGTTGCGGACCGTGCCGAACAGGTCCGTGCGGCCGTCGGAGAGAGTCGTGACCGCCTCCGAGAGGTCCCCGACCATCCGGTGGAGGTTCTTCCCCTGGCCGTCGAGGTTGTCTGCGCTGACGCCGAGCAGCCGTGACAGGGCGCCGTCCTTGTTGGCGCCGTCGGGGCCGAGCGCCTCGGCCGTGGTGTGCAGGCTGTCGAAGACGCGGTCCAGTTCGACCGGTACGGCCGTGCGCGACTCGGGGATCTCGTCGCCGTCCCGCAGCACCGGGCCGCTCCGGTACACCGGCAGCAGCTGCACGTAACGGTCGCTGACGACCGAGGAGTTGATGATCGCGGCCTGTGCGTCTGCCGGGACCTTGCGGTCGGCGTCGTACTCCAGCTCCACCCGCACCCGGCCGCCCTCCGGCGTGATCTTCTTGACCTCGCCGATCCGTACACCCAGCACGCGGACGTCCGAGCCGGGGTAGATGCCGACGGTGCGCGGGAAGTACGCCGTGACGCGGGCCGGCTCGGTCCGCGGCCACAGGACGTAGGTGAGCGCGGCGACCAGGGCCAGGGCGGTCAGCAGGGCCAGGGGCTTCGTGCGACGGTTGCTCACCGCTCTCCTCCCGTTCGTGGGACCACTGGGGCGGCGACCAGGTTCTGGACGTAGGAGTCGAACCAGCGGCCGTTGCCGAGGGTGTTGGTGAAGACCCGCACGTAGGGGGCCAGGAGCTTGATGCTCCGCTCCAGGCCGGCTTGGTTCCGTTCGAGCATCTTCACGACGGTGTTGAGGCCCTTGAGCGCGGGCCCGATCTCCTTCTCGTTGTCCTGGACCAGGCCGGAGAGCTGGATGCCGAGCGCGGCGGAGGTCTTCAGCAGCTTGTGGATCGCCGCACGCCGCTTGTTGATCTCCTTGAACAGCTTGTCGCCGTCCTCGACCAGGGCGGTGAAGTCGCCCGACCGGTCGGCGAGTACGCCCGTCACGCCGTTCGCGTGGTCGAGGAGCTCCCCGAGGGCCTTGTCGCGTGAGGCCACCGTCCGCGAGATCTTCGACAGGCCCTTGATGGACGCCCGTACCTCTTGCGGTGAGTCCTCGAAGGTCGCCGAGATGGTGTCCAGCGCCTTCGCGAGCTGGTCGGTGTCGACCTTCTCCGTCGTGGTGGTGAGATCGCTGAACGCCTGTACGACGTCGTACGCGGGGACGGTCCGCGTCAGCGGGATCTCGCTGCCGGGTTCCAACCGGCCCCGCCCCTTCGGGTGCAGGGCGAGGTACTTCGCGCCGAGGATCGTCTTGACCCGGATCGACGCGCCGGTCTCGGTGCCGAACGCCGGCTCGTCCTTGATCTTGAAGGTGACCTTGACGTGGTCGCCGTCCAGGTCGACCTCCTCGACCTTGCCGACCTTGACCCCGGCGATCCGCACCTCGTCGCCCGGCTTGAGACCGCCCGCCTCCGCGAAGGCGGCGCTGTACGTCTCGCCGTCGCCGATCACCGGCAGGCGGTCGGCGTTGAACGCGGCCACGGTCAGCAGCGCGAGGACGGTGAGTCCGATCGCGCCGATGGCGATGGGGTTGCGCTCGCGGAAGGGGCCGAGGTGCGGACGGCGGAGCCGTATCTTCGGCAGCTTCGGAGGCTCGACGCGGACCTTGATCAGCGGCTGCGGACGCGGCTTGCGGCGCGGCAGGAGCCGTATCTTCGGCAGCCGTACTCTCGGCAGCTTCGGCGGTTCCACCCGCACCTTGACCAGCGGCTCCGGGCGGCGCTTGCGGCTCATGCCCCGCACCTCGCCCTCGCCACGTGCATCTCGGGCGTGAGCACCTGCTTCGTCTTCGGCAGCACGATCCGGCCGTCGAAGTCGCACAGGTAGAAGTTGAACCACGAGCCGTAGGACGCCGTCCCCGTCAGCTCGTTGAGCTTGTTCGGCAGCCTCTTCAGCACGCCCTCCACGGTCTTCTCGTTGTCGTTCAGCGTCCCGGTGAGGTCGGTCAGTTCCGCGATGTCGTCCTTGAGCGGCGGACGCGCGTCCTTCAGCAGGCCCGAGGTGGCCTCCGTCAGATCGCCGATGCTCACCAGCGACTCCCCGATGGGCTTGCGGTCGGCGGACAGGCCGGAGATGACCCGGCGCAGCTGCTTGAGCAGTCCGGAGAAGCGGGCGCCGCGCTTGTCGAGCGTCTTCAGCACGGTGTTGAGGTTGTCGATCACCGAGCCGATCAGCTTGTCCCGGCCGGCCAGCGTCGTGGTGAGCGACGCCGTGTGCGTCAGCAGGCTGTTGACGGTGCCGCCCTCGCCCTGGAGGGTCTTGATGATCTCGGTGGCGAGCTGGTTGACGTCCTTCGGGCTGAGCGCGGCGAACAGCGGCTTGAAGCCGTTCAGCAGCGCGTTCAGGTCGAGGGCGGGCTGGGTGCGCGCGAGCGGGATCGTGCCGCCGGGGCGCAGCCGGGTGCCGTCGCCGGCGCCCTCGGTCAGTGCGACGTAGCGCTGTCCGACCAGGTTGCGGTAGCGGATGACGGCGCCCGTGCTGGTGAGCAGGGGCCGGTCCCGGCTGACCGTGAAGGTGACCTCGGCCAACGTCCGGTCCTTGATCCGGATGCCCTCGACCTCGCCGACCCGCACGCCGGCCACCCGGATGTCGTCGCCCTCCTCCAGGCCGGTGACGTCGCTGAAGACCGCGCGGTACTCGTGCTCGGGGGTGAAGGAGATGTTCACGATGGTGGCGGCGAGCAGGGCCGTCGCCACCACCGTCACCAGCGCGAAGAGACTGAACTTGATCAGCGGGGCGGCGGTCTGCCGGGCTCCTGTGGTGCTCATGCGACGCTCACCGCCGTCCCGCGCGCCATCGGCCCGAACAGCAGCGTCGCGACCGGCGGCACCTCGTCCGCGGGCACGCCCAGCACCGGCGCCACGAGCGAACCGACGGCCCGCTGCTCGGCCCGGGTGGCGGAGACGCCGAGCGGACCGCCCGAGGACGAACTCGCCTTCTTCGAACCGTCGTCGAGGTGGGCCCCGGGTGCCGGCACCGGAGGGTGCGGCAGGTCACGGCAATTGGGGCCGGACCGCTCGCGGTAGCGCGGTTCCTCACCCGGTTCGTACGCACCCTGCTGCCGTACGACCTCCAGCGTGATGTGCATCTTTCCGCCCCGGAACGCCTCCTCGGACGCCTTCTCCTGCCGGACCAGGCCGGCCAGCAGACAGGGGTACTGAGGGGAGTACCGGGCGAACAGCTCCAGCGTGGGGCGGGAGACCCGGCCGAGGGTGATGAGCCGGTCGCCGTTCGCGTCGAGGAAGTCGTCGGCGGTGCCCGCGACGGTCGCCGTGGTCTTCAGCGCCGCCGCCAGCCGGTCCTTCTCCTCGACGATCGTTCGGCTGGTGGTGACGGTGTTGCGCAGGATCTCCATCAGGTCGGGCGCCGCGTCACCGTAGACCTCGGCGACGTCGGCGAAGCGTGCGATGTCCTCTTTCAGGGACGGCAGGTGCGGATTGAGGCGGCGCAGGTAGGCCTCCACTCGCGTGAGGTTGTCGCCGATCCGGTCGCCGCGCCCCTCCAGGGCGGTGGCGAACGCGGAGAGCGTGGCGTTGAGCTTGCCGGGCTGGACCGTCCGCAGCAGGGGCAGCAGGTCGTTCATCAGCTGCTGGACCTCGATGCCGACGCGGGTGCGGTCCTGGGTGATGACGTCCCCGGCGCGGATGGGGCGGGCGGACGAACCAGCGGGCGGGACCAGGTCGACGTACTTCTCGCCGAACAGCGTCTTGGGCAGCAGGCGCGCGTGCACGTCGGACGGGATGTGGGCGACGTGCTCCGGCTTGAGCGCGATGTCGAGCGTCGCCTTCGTCCCGTCGGCCCGCACCTCGCGCACCTCGCCGACCAGCAGCCCGCGCAGCTTGACGTCGGCCCGGGGATCGAGCTGGTTGCCGAGGCTGTCGGCCTCCAGCGTGATCCGCACGACCGGCGTGAACACCTGCCGGTAGACGGCGACGGACAGGGACAGCAGCAACGCGAGCACGGCGATGAAGACGACGCCGTACAACCGCAGTCTCAGCACCCTCATACGGCGGCTCACCCCGCGATCCGTACGGTCGTGCTGGCGCCCCAGATCGCCAGCGACAGGAAGAAGTCCAGGACGTTGATCGCCACGATCGAGGTCCGCACCGCGCGGCCCACCGCGACGCCGACGCCCGCCGGGCCGCCGCTCGCGTAGTAGCCGTAGAAGCAGTGCACCAGGATGATCAGGACGGCGAAGACCAGCACCTTCCCGAAGGACCACAGGACGTCCACCGGGGGCAGGTACTGCTGGAAGTAGTGGTCGTACGTGCCCGTGGACTGCCCGTAGTAGCCGGTGGTGATGGTGCGGGCGGCCAGGTACGAGGACAGCAGGCCGATCACGTACAGCGGGACAACGGCCACGAACCCGGCGATCATCCGCGTCGTCACCAGGAACGGCAGCGAGGGCACGCCCATCACCTCCAGCGCGTCGGTCTCCTCGCTGATCCGCATCGCGCCGAGCTGGGCGGTGAACCCGGCGCCGACGGTCGCCGAGAGGGCGAGCCCGGCCACCAGCGGGGCGATCTCGCGGGTGTTGAAGTACGCCGAGAGGAAGGCGACGAAGTTGGAGGTGCCGAGCTGGTTCAGGGCCGCGTATCCCTGCAGCCCGACCTCCGTGCCGGTGAAGAACGACAGGAACGCGATCACGCCGACCGTGCCGCCCACGACGGCGAGCGCGCCCCGGCCGAAGCTCACCTCGGCGAGCAGCCGCAGGATCTCCTTCTTGTAGCGGCGCACGGTACGGCCGGTCCAGGCCAGTGACCGCCCGTAGAAGGACAGCTGGGCACCCAGCTCCTCCAGACGATTCAGCAGCGCCATGCCTTAGCCCCTCTGCGGAACGACTTGGAAGTACACGGCGGTCATCACGAAGTTCGTCACGAACAGCAACATGAAGGTAATCACCACCGACTGGTTCACCGCGTCGCCCACGCCCTTGGGTCCGCCCTTCGCGGTCAGCCCCTTGTAGGAGGCGACGATCCCGGCGATCGCGCCGAAGACGAGTGCCTTGACCTCGGCCGCCCAGAGATCGGAGAGCTGGGCGAGGGTGGTGAAGGAGGCCAGGTAGGCGCCCGGGGTGCCGTTCTGGAGAACGACGTTGAAGAAGTAGCCGCCCGCCACGCCCACCACCGACACCAGGCCGTTGAGCAGCACCGCCACCAGCATCGACGCCAGCACGCGGGGGACGACCAGCCGGTGGATGGGGTCGATGCCCAGCACCTGCATCGCGTCGATCTCGTCGCGGATCTTCCGCGCCCCGAGGTCGGCGCAGATCGCCGTGCCGCCGGCGCCCGCGATCAGCAGCGCGGTGACGATCGGCGAGGCCTCGCGCAGCACGGCGAGCACGGAGGCGGCCCCGGAGAAGGACTGGGCGCCCAACTGCCGGGTGAGGCTGCCGATCTGGAGCGCGATGACCGCCCCGAACGGGATGGAGACCAGGGCCGTCGGCAGGATGGTGACGCTCGCGACGARCCAGGTCTGCTGGATGAACTCCCGTGCCTGGAAGGGCCGTCGGGGGATCGTCCGGACGACGTCCAGCGCCATCGCGAAGAGGCTGCCCGAGTGCCGCAGCGCTCCGAGCGGTGACAGGCTCACGCGCCGGCCACCTCCTTCTGGTGCAGCGCCGCCTCGCGCCGGGCGATGGCCTCCCAGCGGGGTGGCCGGGTGATGCCCGGCCCCGGCAGCAGGCGGGGAGCCGGCTCCTGAACGAGCGCGCTGTCGTCGAGCTGCGCGAGCTCCTGCTCGACCTGGGCGGCGTCCTTCTCCTCCGCCATGCCGATCGGGCCCTGCATCCGGCCGTTCAGGAACTGCCGTACGACGGGCTCGTCGCTGGCCAGCAGCTCCTCACGCGGCCCGAACATCACCAGCTCGCGGCGGAACAGCAGCCCGATGTTGTCCGGCACCTGGCGGGCGGAGGCGATGTCGTGCGTGACGATCAGGAAGGTCGCGTCGATCTGGGCGTTGAGGTCGACGATGAGCTGGTTGAGGTAGGCCACGCGGACCGGGTCGAGGCCCGAGTCGGGCTCGTCGAAGAGGATGATCTCCGGGTCGAGGACGAGGGCCCGGGCCAGCCCCGCCCGCTTCCGCATCCCGCCGGAGATCTCACCGGGCAGCTTCCCTTCCGCCCCGATCAGCCCGACCATGTCCATCTTCTCCAGCACGATGCGCCGGATGTCGCTCTCGGACCTACGGGTGTGCTCGCGCAGCGGGAAGGCGATGTTGTCGTACAGGTTCATCGAGCCGAACAGCGCGCCGTCCTGGAACAGCACGCCGAAGAGTTTCCGCACCTCGTACAGGTCGCGCTCGCGGAGCCTCGTGATGTCCCGGCCCTGGATCGTGATCGACCCGCGCTCCGGCTTGAGCAGGCCGACGAGCGTCTTGAGGAACACCGACTTGCCCGTACCGGAGGGGCCGAGCATGACCGAGACCTCCCCGGCGGGCAGCGTCAGCGAGACGTCCTGCCAGATGACCTGGTGACCGAAGGACTTGGTCAGCCCTTCCACACAGATCTCGACACCCATCCGGTCCACCCTTCAGCCCATGGAGCAGCTCTGACATCTGCTCTACGGGGAGGGGAGGGGGGTCCGTCGCTCGAGTGGCGGATTTTTTTCGGGCGGATTTCCGGGCGGGTTTCCGGGCGGTTTTCCGGGCGCTACGGGAGCGGGCTCGGCGTGGGCGCGGGGAGCGAGGCGGACGGTACGGCGGGAGCCTCCGGAGCTTCCGGGACCGCAGGGACCGCGGTGTCGGTCGGCACGGCGGAGGGCTCAACCGGCAGATCGGGGACGTCGGGCTTCGGGACGTCGGGCACCTGCGGGACCTCCGGCACGGACAGCGCGGGCAGCGGCGACACCGGGACCTCAGGAACGTCCGGGACCTCCGGCAGTGACGGCACCGACGGCACGGACAGCGGAAGGAACGATTCGCCCACGGGAGACTCGGCCGCTCCGCGCTCGGCTGCCGCAGCCGTGGACCCATTCCCCCGAGGCGTACGGTCCCCTCCACCGCTGTCCGGCCGGACCGCCTCGGCCCCCGGAGAGGCAACGGCGGGCCGAGGCGGCCTACCACCCCCGCCCCCGCTGCCATCGAGGGCGTACGGCAGCACGAACCCCGCCACCGCCAGGGACGCCGCCGTCGAGGCGACCGCCACGGCCTGTGCCCTGCCGACTCCGCGCGGCCGCCCCCAGCCGATCAGGAACAGTGCGAACCCGAGCGTGGCGGCCAGCGACTGCCGCAGAGTCCGCCGTGCGCGGGCCAGCAGCGACTCGACGGTCCGGTAGCTGAGCCCCATCCGGACGGCGACCTGGCTGACGTCCAGGTCCTCCGACTTCAGCCGCAGCGCCTCGGCCTGCCGCGCGGGCAGCTCACCACTGCGCACCGCCAGCCACTTCGCCTCGGCCCGGTCGCACACCGCCTCGTCGACGGGCACCGGGCCGGGGGCGATGAGCGTCGGGCTGGTACGCACCTCGGCCTCGCGGTTCACCTGCCGGTAGCGGTCGACGCACAGCCGCATCGTCACCGTCGTCAGCCAGGCCGCGAGCCGCTCGTCGTCCAGGTCGGGCCGCTCGGCGGCGCGCAGCATCGCCTCGTGCACCGCGTCCTCGGCGTCCTCCGGGCTCATCGACCTGCGCCGGGCCACCTTGAGCAGGTGCTCGCGGTGGCTCCACATGCGCCGCCACCGCTCGTCGGCCGCGGTCACCTCCGCAGGTGTCTCTGCGGGCATGTCCGCAGGCATGTCCGTCGCCATGAGGGCCCCTTCGCGCTCGCCCACCGGTCTCGTGCTGTCCGGCGGGGGGCGACATTACCGCCCAGTATCGGCGGTTGTGGAGGGGGAGACGGTCATCGAGTCCGCGCTGTTACTGGCGAGTGGGGCGCCGCTGGGCAGCAGGTCGGGGGCAGGGAGCTCCAAGTCCGGGTCGGGAGCGG
>NZ_NGFN01000194.1 GCF_002148965.1 Streptomyces swartbergensis
GGGCCGGGGTGGGGGCGGCCTGGGCCGCCGGCTGAGCGGTGGTGGTCCCCGCGGCCCCCGCGGCCGCGGTACCCGCCGGAGCCGAGGCGGCAGCGGCGCCCGGCTTGTAGTCGGCGAAGAAGTCCCACCAGGCTCGGTCTACCGAATTCGGGTCCTGGAGGTACTGCTGATAGATCTCGTCGACGAGCCACTCGTTGGCACCGAACGACGCGGCAGGGTTCTTCCCCGCTTGGTCGGTGTCGGTCGAGATGCTCGAGTTACTGGGGGACTGTGGCGACACGGCGGCAACCGCCCTCTTCCGCTTCACAAGATGATGGACAGCGGGAATCAAGGCTACGCCTCCCGCACCGGGTAGGTCAGGTCGGGCCCGTTCAACGTCGTGCAAGTCACATCTCAGAGCGTGTTTCGGGGCTTGAAATGGCGGGAAACAAGCGTGGTTCCGCTTAAAGAGGGAAGGGCTGAGCCTGGCCTCACGCGCCGACGGCGCGGGCCTGTGCCTGATCACACGTGTCCGTCAGCGCGGACGCCCGTGGATCTTGTGGCTCCGCTTCGAACTTTACGTCAACTTGGCACAGATGGAAGTCCCGGAAGGGTGACAAGAATCCGGCAACCTCGCTCGGATTCAGCCACTCCGATGCGTCCGCCGTGCAGATCCACCGCCCAGCGGGCGATCGCCAGGCCGAGGCCCGTGCCGCCGTCGCTGCCCGGACCCTGCGGACGCTTGGCGCTGCCGCGGTTGAACCGCTCGAAGACGCGGTGCCACTCGGACTTGGGAATGCCGGGACCCTCGTCCAGAACCTCCAGCTCCAGCGACTCCGGCAGCGCCCCGCGCCGCGCCTTGACCGTCACGCGGCCGTGCGGCGGGCTGTGCTTGACGGCGTTGTCGATGAGGTTGGCCACCACCTGGTGGATGCGCTCCGGGTCGGCGTGCGCGGTCAACTCCGGCGGATGGACGTCGAGGTGCAGATGGACGTCCGTACGGGTGTGACTGCCCGAGCCGGTGGCGATGCCCGCGCGCACGGAGGCGACCATGTTGGCCTCCTTCAGCACGCCGGACAGATACGGCCACACCTCGAACCGCCGCTGTTTCAGCGGTACGACGCCGTTGTCCAGGCGGGACAGGTCCAGCAGCGTCTCCACCAGCCGGCCGAGCCGCTCGGTCTGCTTCAGGGCCGTGCGCATCGTCTCGGGGTCGGCCTGTGTGACGCCGTCGACGATGTTCTCCAGCACCGCCCGCAGTCCCGCGATGGGAGTGCGCAGCTCGTGCGAGACGTTCGCCACCAGCTCCTTGCGCTGGCGGTCCTGGGCCTCCAGCTCGTCGGCCATGGCGTTGATCGTCACGGCCAGGTCGCCCAGCTCGTCACGGCGGTTCTCCCGCACCCGGCGGGTGTAGTCGCCCTGCGAGATGGAACGGGCCACCGCGGTCATCTCGTCCAGCGGGGCGGTGAGCGAATGGGCCACGAACTGCGTAATGAGCAGTGTGGCGATCATCGAGAAGACCGTGATGAAGCGCAGCTCCGTCTTCGTGTGCACCGCGATCACCGACAGACCCGTGGTGATCAGCACCGAGATGACGACCAGCGCGCCCAGCTTGGTCTTGATCGAGAACGGGCTCACCCCGCCCCAGGGTTCCGGCTCCCCGGGGCCTCTCCGTGCTCCCGGCCCGCCGCTCATGGCGTCGGGGTCTCCAGGGCGTAGCCCACGCCGTGCACCGTACGGATCCGCTCGGCGCCGATCTTCCGGCGCAGCGCCTTGATGTGGCTGTCGACGGTCCGGGTGCCGGAGGCGTCCGCCCAGTCCCAGACCTCGGCGAGCAGCTGCTCGCGCGAGAGCACCGCGCGCGGGGTGTTCGCCAGGCACACGAGGAGATCGAACTCGGTGGGCGTGAGGTGCACGTCCTCACTGCGCACCCGGACCCGGCGCTGTGCGTGGTCGATCTCCAGTTCGCCCAGGCGCAGGATGCCGCTGCGCGGCGTCGCGGCGGCCAGCGCGGCCCGCTCCACGCGGCGCAGCAGCACGTGCACGCGTGCCGCCAACTCCCGCATCGAGAACGGCTTCGTCATGTAGTCGTCGGCACCGACGCCGAGCCCGACCAGCATGTCGGTCTCGTCGTCGCGCGCGGTGAGCATCAGTACCGGCACCGGCCGGGCGGCCTGCACGCGTCGGCAGACCTCCAGACCGTCGAAGCCGGGCAGCATGATGTCGAGGATCAGCAGGTCGGGCTGCCAGGCCTCGGCCGTGTCGACGGCGGCCGGACCGTCACCGGCTGTTTGCACGAGGAATCCCTCGGCTCGCAGGCGGGTCGCGATGGCGTCCACGATCGTGGCGTCGTCCTCGACGACGAGAACCCGGCGCTGTGCGCCCGGAGTAGCCGTCGCCGAACCGTTGTGGGAGGTGTGTGTCTGCTCCATCGCCCGCCCCTGGGGTGTGCTTTCCGGAATCAGTGGGGTGATCCCTCGGTCTGCGCATGGTTGCGATTGACGCTTGAATGATCGGCGTCAGGGGAGCAGCGTACGGGGAGTCAGCACACCTTTGCTATCCAGGGCTGATGCCGAGGTGCACGACGTCCGGAACGCCCCGGGCAACCGGGATCTCTTCGGTACGCACCTGCTGGAACCCGACATTCAGCAGGGTTTCTTCGAATTCCGGAGAGGGCTGGGCGGACCAGACGGCGAGTACCCCGCCGGGCCTCAACACCCGTGCGCAGCTTGCCAGTCCGGCCTCTGAGTAGAGATTTCCGTTGCCCTCCGTGACGGTCCAGCCGGGTCCGTTGTCGATGTCGAGGCACAGGGCGTCGTATGTGGCGGATGTCTCATTGACGTAGGCCACGAGATCGGCTTCGACGATTTTCGTGCGCGGATCTGCGAGGGCCTCGGCGGAGAACGCGGAGAGCGGGCCGTCGAGATGCCATTCGACGATGGCGTGCTCGCGTTCCACGACCGTGATCCCTCCCCAGCGCGGGTCCGCCGCCGCGTGGGCGAGGGAGAAACCGACGCCGAGTCCGCCGATCAGCACGTCCGGGCGGTCCCGGCCGGCCAGGGCGTCCAGGGCCGCGTCGACCAGCCGCCGCTCCGAGCGGCCGTCGGAGGTGTCCATCAGGAAACAGCCGTTCGCGATGATCTCCAGCCGGTCGTCGTGCCGTCGCAGCACGACCTCGCCGTGCGGGCCCTCGCGACGGTCCAGCACACGGGGGATGTCGTTCGAGGTGGGCATCCGAGGATCCTGGCAGGTGGGGGTGTCCGGCGCCAAGCATTATGGAGCGGCCGGTGGGGGGACGCGGTGGGCTGCTGTCGGGTTGCTGTGAATCGGCTCTCGCGTGGCGCCCGTCACAGACAGGGAGCGGAGGTGCGCGAAGGGTGGGGTGTGACGGAAGGAGCGCCCGCCGTGGATCGCACCGCGCCGGCCGATAAGACGGCCACGCCGACGCCGACGGGCGCGCCCGTTCCCGATGTGTCGGAGCTGCTGGACGGGGTGCCGCGGCAGCGGCCCGGCGGCCGAGGGCCCTGCGAGAGCGTGGGGTCGGGCGTACGAGAGCCCGCTGCGGTGGAGCAGCCCCGGCGGCGACTCCGGGCGCCGCGACTGTGGCGGCTGCTCCCCACTCCCACGGGTACGCCCTTCACCTTCGGCTACGCGATCGTCCTCTGCGTCACCTCGCTGATCTCCGCGTACGCGGACCCCGCCCTGGTGCACGCCCTGCTCCAGGGGTCCAGTACGGATGTGGCGCACCTGGTGCGGACGCCGGAGCTGGTGCTGGTCGGCAGTGCGCTGTGGCTCGCGGGCGGGGTGGCCTCGCCGTTCGCGATCGGGTTCGTGCTCGTGCTGACCGCGCTGGAACGGCGGATCGGCGGTCTGCGCACGGCCGGTGTCTTCCTGCTCGGGCACGTCCTCGCCACCCTGGCGACCGAGGTCCCGGTCGGACTCGCCGTGCTGGCGGGGCAGCTCCCCGGTAGTTCACTGCACCGACTCGACTACGGCGTCAGCTTCGGCGTCGCCGCCGGCACCGGCGCCCTGGCCGGACTGCTGCCGCTCTGGCTGCGCGTGCCGCTGCTCGTCGGCTTCGGCGGGATGCTGCTCCAGGACCTGCTCGCCTTCACCGACCCGATGACCGACTGGGGGCATCTGATCGCCCTGGCCATCGGTGTCGCGACCTGGCCGGTGGTCCGGCGGTGGCAGGCGAGGGGCGCCGGTTCCCCCGGACCGGTCCGGAGCTGAAGGCGAGGCCGTTCAGGTCCGCGGGCAGTGCTTCGCGCTGGTGAGCACGGCCACCACCTCCCAGCCCAGCGCCTCGTAGAGCCCTCGCCCCGCGGGCGTACCGGCGAGGACACCGGTCCGTGCGCCCTGCCGCACGGCGGTGATCTGCAACGTCCGCATGACGAGGCTTCCGAGTCCCTTGCGGCGATGCTCCGGGGCCGTCTCGATCTGGTCGGCTACGGCCGTGGTGCCGGTCGGGACGATCTGCCCGCGCGCCGCCAGCGAACCGTCCGGGGCGGCCACCATCACACGCGTCACTCCGCCACGAGACCAGCTGCGCAGCCGGTAGCCGTCGGGCACGTCCGGAACGTTCCCCGGGGTCAGCGGGACCGTCATCAGGTAGCCGGGCTCGGGGTCGATCCACCAGGTGTCGTCCAGCCAGCCGGCGACCACCGACGGATCCCGGAACGCCTTCAGCCACACCCCGGCCCCGGTCACCGCGCCGGCCACCTTGCGGACGGCCGCCTCGTCGAGGTCGTCGCCGGTCGCGCCGAACACATGCCGGGTGACGTGCCCGTACATCCCCACGTCGATCGTGCAGCCCCACGGCTCGGGCACGGGCGGAGCCGCCCCGCGCGACACGACCCACCCGTCCACCCACGCCTGCACGGTCCCGTCCACGCCGCCCCCTGGTAATAGGCATTTACTGTATTGATCTGTTACGCCACTGACTCTACGGCCCCGATCGCCCCTGACGTCACGGTCGATCGCTCACAGCGAACGGTAGGTGGGGAACATCCGGCGGCTCCCGTGCATTGAGTCGGCATAGCTCAACTTGACTGCCGAAGGGGAGATCATGGCTTCGACGTCCACACCGCTCACCCTGCCCGTGCTGCCGCTCGACGACGAGGTCGTCCTGCCCGGGATGGTGGTCCCGCTGGACCTGAGCGACTCCGAGGTCCGTGCCGCGGTGGAGGCCGCCCAGGCCGCTGCTCGGACAACGCCCGGAAAGCCCCGGGTACTCCTGGTGCCACGCGTCGACGGCACGTACGCCGGCACCGGTGTCCTCGGCACCGTCGAGCAGGTGGGCCGGCTGGCCGACGGCGATCCGGGCGCGCTGATCCGCGGCCGGGAGCGGGTGAGGATCGGTGCGGGGACCACGGGTCCCGGCGCGGCCCTCTGGGTCGAGGGCACCAGCGTCGACGAATCCGTCCCGGAGCCGCTGCCCGGGCAGGTCGCCGAACTGGTCAAGGAGTACAAGGCCCTTGCCACCGCCTGGCTGCGCAAGCGCGGTGCCTGGCAGGTCGTCGACCGGGTCCAGGCCATCGACGACGTCTCGGCGCTCGCCGACAACTCCGGCTACTCGCCCTTCCTGACCACCGATCAGAAGGTGGAGCTGCTGGAGACCGCCGACCCGGTGGCCCGGCTGAAGCTCGCCACCCAGCAGCTGCGCGACCACCTCGCCGAGCAGGACGTGGCCGAGTCCATCGCCAAGGACGTCCAGGAAGGCGTCGACAAGCAGCAGCGCGAGTTCCTGCTGCGACGTCAGCTCGAAGCGGTCCGCAAGGAACTGCGCGAGCTGAACGGCGAGCAGGAGGGCGAGGAGTCCGACGACTACCGCGCCCGGGTGGAGGCCGCCGACCTGCCCGAGAAGGTCCGCGAGGCCGCGCTGAAGGAGGTCGACAAGCTGGAGCGCTCCTCCGACCAGTCGCCCGAGGGCTCCTGGATCCGCACCTGGCTCGACACGGTCCTGGAGATGCCGTGGAACGAGCGCACCGAGGACGCGTACGACATCCAGGGCGCCCAGGCCGTCCTCGACGCCGAGCACGCGGGCCTTCAGGACGTGAAGGAGCGGATCACCGAGTACCTGGCGGTGCGCAAGCGGCGTACCGACCGGGGGCTGGGCGTGGTCGGCGGGCGGCGCGGCGGTGCCGTGCTCGCGCTCGTGGGGCCGCCCGGCGTCGGCAAGACCAGCCTGGGAGAGTCCGTCGCCCACGCGATGGGACGCAAGTTCGTGCGCGTCGCCCTCGGCGGCGTCCGCGACGAGGCCGAGATCCGCGGTCACCGGCGTACGTACGTCGGTGCCCTGCCCGGCCGGATCGTCCGGGCCATCAAGGAGGCCGGGTCGATGAACCCGGTCGTGCTGCTCGACGAGATCGACAAGGTCGGCTCGGACTTCCGGGGCGACCCGGCCGCGGCCCTGCTCGAAGTGCTCGACCCGGCGCAGAACCACACCTTCCGGGATCACTACCTGGAGGTCGAGCTGGACCTGTCGGACGTGGTCTTCCTCGCGACCGCCAACGTCCTGGAGGCCATCCCGGAGGCCCTGGCCGACCGGATGGAGATCGTCCGCCTGGACGGCTACACCGAGGACGAGAAGGTCGTCATCGCCCGCGACCACCTGCTGCCGCGGCAGTTGGAGCGGGCCGGGCTCGACAAGGACGAGGTGGCCCTCGACGAGGGCGCGCTGCGCAAGCTCGCCGGTGAGTACACGCGCGAGGCGGGCGTCCGCAACCTGGAGCGGTCGATCGCACGGCTGCTGCGCAAGGTCGCGGCCCAGCACGAACTGGGTGAGCGCGAGCTGCCGTTCACCGTCCGGGACGAGGACCTGCGCTCTCTGATCGGGCGGCCGCACCACGTGCCCGAGTCCGCCCAGGACCCGGCCGAGCGCCGGACGTCCGTGCCGGGCGTGGCGACGGGCCTCGCGGTGACGGGCGCCGGCGGTGACGTGCTGTACGTCGAGGCGTCGCTGGCCGACCCGGAGACGGGCGCGGCCGGGCTGACCCTGACCGGTCAGCTGGGGGACGTGATGAAGGAGTCCGCGCAGATCGCGCTGAGCTTCCTGCGCTCCCGCGGTGCCGAGCTGGAACTGCCGGTGGGCGATCTGAAGGACCGGGGCGTGCACATCCACTTCCCGGCGGGCGCGGTCCCCAAGGACGGCCCCAGCGCCGGCGTCACGATGACCACGGCCCTCGCCTCGCTCCTGTCCGGCCGTCTGGTCCGCACGGACGTGGCGATGACCGGCGAGGTCTCGCTGACCGGCCGGGTCCTGCCGATCGGCGGCGTGAAGCAGAAGCTGCTGGCCGCCCACCGCGCCGGGGTCACCACCGTGATCATCCCCAAGCGCAACGAACCCGACCTGGACGACGTCCCGGCGGAGGTGCTGGACAAGCTCGACGTCCACACCGTCACCGACGTCCGCCAGGTCCTGGAGCTGGCGCTCGCGCCCGCCACCGCGGAGGCGACGCCGGAGGTTCCGGTGGCCGCGTGACGGAGGTCACCGGATGAGGGAAGGCCCGGGTCCCGTGAGGGAGGCCCGGGCCTTCACCCTGTGGCGGCCCTGTGGACGCGCACCCCGTGGCCTGCGGAATACTTGCCGAGCTGCGGCGATGGCCGCGGGTGGCGGAAAATGCAGGTAGCGGGCGGACGACCGAGGCAGGGCTCACGTGCACCAGGACGGCAACGACGACGGACACCGGGACGCCTCCCTGGCCGGAACCGGTGTGGATCAGCCTGCCTTCCTGGCGCTGGAGCGGGAGCTGACCGTGCTGCTGCGGCGGGCCCGGGCCAGCCAGGGCGAGATGGCCCGGGAGGTCCACCCCGACCTGGAGTCGTCCGCGTACGGCCTGCTCGTACGGCTGGACGAGTGCGGCAAGCAGCGGGCCACCGAGCTCGCCGCCTACATCGGCGTCGGCAAGGCCACGATGTCCCGCCAGCTGCGCGCCCTGGAGGAACTCGGCCTGATCGCGCGCGAACCCGACCCCGCCGACGGACGCGCCTGGCTCGTCGCCCTCACCCAGGAGGGCCACGACCGGGTCCGCCGGGTGCGCGAGGCCCGCCGCGCCCGCTACGCCGGCCGCCTGGCCGACTGGGACACCCACGAGGTCACGGAACTGGCCCGGCTGCTGCACCAGCTCAACCGGGGCATGGAGAAGTAGCACCCGGTTCCGGTGTTCAAAACTCACCCGGTTCCGGTGTTCAACACTCACCGGGTGCTCAGAACTCGACGTACACGGCCGTCGCGTCGTCGTGCGCCTTGCCCCGGCCCGGGAAAGATCTGGCCGAATCCGCTCCCTCCAGTGTCCGAACCCGGTCCACCAACGCTTGGGGCCCCTCCTTGCGTACGACGTGGAAGCAGTCCGTCCAGTCGCCCTCCCCGAACCGCTCCACCCAGCGGGTCGCCCCGTCCGTCAGCGCGGCCAGGGCGCGCACCTCACGGCGGGGCAGGGTTCCGGTCACCGCTCGGCGGGACACCGAGGGGTCGGCCGCCGCCGTGAAGAAGCCGCCCTCCTTGTTGCGGAGCGTGGAGTCCACCAGCGCGTCCGTGACCAGGGCGGAGCGGGGGAGAAGAGCCAGACGGTCGTCGAGGAAGGGCGTCACCACGCCGTCCGGGGACTCCACGAGGAGAGCCGAGTCCGACAGGACCAGGTACTCCACCGTGGCCGGGGACCAGCGAGCCACGACCACCGTGGCCTGAGGCGTGCGTGGGTGAGAAAGGTCACAGGTTGAGGCATGCGCCTCGGCGGTACGCGCGATGGCACGGGACAGGGCCTCGACCAGAGGGATATCCGGGAGTGAAACGGTCAGTTCGGTCAGTGCACCGCCGAGGCGCGCGGTGAACCAGGGGACGGAATGCAGACAACCCGTCCCGCTCTTCGGCGGTGTGACACCGTCCAGGACGACGACCGAACCGCCCTGTCCGGAAGCCGGTAGTCCGACACTGGCGAAGTCCTCGTTGGGGCGGTCCGCGTCTCCCGGTTCCGAGGCGAGTTCAGTACGCATCCAGCCAGTCTGCACGAGCCCTTCACAAGGTCCGCAAGAGGCTGGCAATGGTTGCCGGACCGGTGCGGCCTCGCAGGTCAGGCGCCCTGTTTGGGATGGAATGTTTTGTTCCGGGAAGGCGTGGTGGCGAATACTGCCACCGCCCGCCCATCGCGTCCAACCGGCCTGCCGCGCAAGGCCGCTGCAAGGGCCAGCGGAACTTGCCCCTCAACTCCCCTCCGGGGTTCACTCCTTCGGGTGGCGGGTCAGGTGATGCGCGTGCGCTGCCCACCGGCGCTGGGAGGGTCGGGAAGTGTACCTGGAGTACGCACCAGTTGACGGAGCGTCATCCGGGCCCATGAGTTCACGAGTCAGGAATGCGAGCACCGGTGCAGAAGTCGCGGCCTCGTCGCACAGGCAAGCAGACGGCCCCCGTCCAGGGCGCTGAGCCGACGCCCCCCACCGGCAAGGGCCGCCCCACCCATGTACGCAACCGGCTCATCGTCGCCGTGGCCGTGGTCGCCGCGGCCATCGCCGGTGCGGGCACCCCGTCCGTCCTCGCCGCCTCCGGGCAACTCCACGACTCGCAGGAGCTGGTGACGCTCGCCGAGCAGACCCAGGACGCCCTCGCCCTCGCGCACTCCCTCGCCGACGAGCGCGACGACGTCACCTCCTACATCGCGGCCGGCCGCCCCAAGTCCAAGGCGCCCTCCGAGCAGCACAGCGCCCGCGTGGACCGGCAGGTCGAGGAGGTGCGGGCCGACACCGACACGCCCGCCTCGCTCCGCTCCGACCTCGACGCCATCGCGGCCGTACGCCGGGCGGCGATCACCGGCAAGAGCAGCGCTCTCGAAGCGCACCAGGCGTACTCCGCCGCCATCACCGAACTCCACAGGCTCGCCGAGCAGCTGGCGCAGCAGACGCCGCCCCGCGCCGGTTCCGGCGGGTACGCCCTGGCCGAGCTGGACTCCGCCGTGCAGCAGGCCGCCGCGGCCCGGGGGCTGCTGCTCGCCGCCCTCAGCGTGCCGCGCGGCACCGAGACGGTCATCGACCCCGTCACCGGCCTGCCGACCGAGACCTCCACCTCCTCCGACGCCGACACCCGGCAGCGCGACGCGCTGAGCGCCGCCGCCCAGCAGGCCCGGCTGCGCTCCGACGCGGCCCTGGCCGACTTCCGCGACACCGCGCCCAAGCCGGCCCGTACCTCCTTCGACAACACGGTCACCGGCACCGAGGTCAACTCCGCCGAGAAGTACCTCGCCACGCTCACCGACCAGCCGACCCTCTCCAGCAACGAACTCTCCACCAGCGCCAGGAAGCTGGACACGGCCCTCTCCGCCCGGATCGACCTGATGCGCGGCGTGGAGTCCGCCCTCTACGACCGGCGCACCAAGGACCTGGAGGCGCTGCGCGACGACGACGTCACCGCCCTGGAGATCCGCATCGCCGTCCTCGGCGCCCTGATGCTGCTCGCCGTCGGCGTCGCCACGGGCATGGCCCGCAGCCTCACGCGCCCCCTCGCGGTCCTGCGCCTGGGCTCGAAACGCCTGGCCGAGGCGGAGGTCCCGGCGGCCGAGGAACCCGTCAGGTTCACCGGCCGCAACGACGAGTTCGCCCAGGTCGTCCGCTCCGTCAACGCCCTGCACGCGCACGCCGTCGCCCTCACCGAGCGGATCGCCACGCTGGAGTCCGACCGCAAGCACCTCGTCGGCCAGCGCCAGAAGATGGCCGACGCGCGCGAGGAACTGCGCGGCGAACTCGCCGAGTCCGCCGCCCAGCTGGAGCGGCTGCGCACGGCCATCGGCGGCACGTTCGTCAACCTCGCACTGCGCACCCTCGGGCTGGTCGAGCGGCAACTGGCCGTCATCGAGAACCTGGAGGAGCGCGAGCAGGACCCGGACCGCCTCGCCACGCTGTTCAAGCTCGACCACTTCGCGACCGTCATGCGGCGGCACAGCGAGAACCTCCTCGTCCTCGCCGGCACCGAGCACGTCCAGCACGCGGCCGGACCCGTGCCGCTCGTGGACGTCGTGCGCGCCGCGGTGAGCGAGATCGAGCGGTACGAGCGGGTCCGGATCGCCGCGCTGCCGCCGCACGCGCACATCGCCGGGTTCGCCGCGGACGACCTGTCCCACCTGCTGGCCGAACTCCTGGAGAACGCCACCTCGTTCTCGCCGCCCGACCTGCCCGTCGAGATCTCCGGCTGGCTGCTGGAGAACGGCGAGGTCGTGCTCTCGGTCCAGGACGAGGGCATCGGCATGGCCGAGGACCGACTGGAGCGCCTGAACTCCCGCCTCGCCGACTTCGACCCGGAGGCGCCGTACGAGCAGGAGGGCGAGGACGGTCTCGGCCTCGGCCTGTACGTCGTGGCCCGCCTCGCCCACCGGCACGGTGTGCGCGTGCAGTTGCGCGAGCAGAAGCAGGGCGGTGTCGCGGCGGTCGTCGTCCTGCCCCGCACCCTGCTGGCGGCGGCCCCGGCCGCGGCCGTCCCGGCCTCCGGTCCTGTGTCCGGCACCGCCCACGCCGTCGCGTTCCCCGGTGCCGACGCCGAGGCCAACTCCAACGTCCTGCACGGCCGCGCGAGCAACGGGGACCCGCTGGTGGCGCTGGCGGAGAAGGCGGTACGGCGCGAGGAGGCGGTGGAGGAGGCGGAGCACCACCCGGAACCGGCACCGGCGGAAACCCCCGCCGAGACCACGATGGAGCTGCTGGCCCCGATACCGCAGGACGAGCCGGCCCCGGCGGAGCACGAGCCCGCAGCCGACGACGGCGAATCCGCCCCGCAGGGGCCACCCGCAGTCGACGACGAAACCCGCACGGGGGGTGCGGGTGGGAGCGACACCGCCGAAGGCGAAGCCGAGGCGGAACACGAGCGTGCACCTGACGACGAAGAGGACCGCGTCACCGACAAGGGCCTCCCCAAGCGCACACCCAAGATCACCGCCCCGGCCCAGGCCCCGCGCCAGCGGACCGGCTCCGTGGACGCCGATGCCCTCCGGCGCCGCCTCGGCGGCTTCCGCCAGGGCGCCCAGGCCGGCTACCGCGAGGTGGAGGCGGAAATCGCCGAGCAGACGGCCTCGCACAAGAGGCCGGACACCGGCACATCAGGACCAGCTGAATCCGAAGAAGCCACGGGGGGCACAGTCGAGGAGGCAAGCAGTTGACCGCTCCCAGTACCTTCGGACTGATCGGACTGAGCAGTGAGGCCCGCAATCTGCACTGGCTGCTGAGCAACCTCGTCGAGGAGGTACCCGGCATCCTCTCGGTCGCGGTCGTCTCGTCCGACGGACTGCTCCTGCTGTCCTCCGACGACCACCGCAACCAGCAGGCCCGTCAGGCCCTCCAGGCCCGCGGGGCCAGGCGGACCGGTCCGCGCGGCTCCGCCGCCGACCTGGCCACCATCGTCTCCGGCATCGGCAGCCTCACCGTCGGCGCCGCCAAGCTGATGGACTTCGGCGGGGTCCGGCACACGATGGTCGCGATGGACGAGGGCAGCCTGTTCGTGATGTCCATCAGCGACGGCTCGCTGCTCGGCGTCCACGGCTCCGCGGACTGCGACATGAGCGTGGTGGCGTACCACATGGCTCTGTTCGTGGGCCGCGCCGGCCACGTCCTGACGCCCGAACTCCGCAGCGAGCTCCGCAAATCCCTGGAGGATTCCCAGACCACCGGGAGTGCCCGATGAGCAGTACGCCGAAGCAGCACCTCCCGGTCCGCGGCGGTGACCGCAAACCCGCCCGTGTCCGCCCCTACTCGCTCACCGGCGGCCGTACCCGCTTCGGCCACGTGCTCCTGGTGGAGACGTTCGTGGCGAGCACGGCCGCGCTCGACGCCCCCGAGGAGCGCAGGGAACTGACGAACGGCTCCCTGTCCACCCGCGTGATGCCGGAGCTGCGGGCCATCGTCGAACTGTGCCGCCGGATGCGTACGGTGGCCGAGATCGCCGCGCTGCTGAAGATGCCGCTCGGCGTGGTCCGCGTGCTCCTCAGCGACCTCGCGGACCAGGGAAAGATCCGTGTGTACGGGACGGGCACCGGCCATGGCACGGGCCGCCCGGACCGAGCTCTGCTGGAAAGGGTGCTGAGTGGACTCCGTCGTCTCTGACGCCGCTCACGGCGTCGCTGGTTCATCCCCGTTCGTCCAGCCCGGCGAGAGCATGCACGCCTGGGAGACGGACCGCACCCGCGCCCCCATCGCCACGAAGATCGTGGTGGCGGGCGGCTTCGGCGTGGGCAAGACCACGCTGGTCACCGCCGTCTCGGAGATCACGCCCCTGCAGACCGAGGCGCTGATGACCGAGGCGAGCGAGGCCACCGACGATCTCACCGCGACGCCGGGCAAGACCACCACCACCGTGGCCATGGACTTCGGCCGCCTCACGCTCGACGACGACCTGGTGCTCTACCTGTTCGGCACGCCGGGCCAGCAGCGGTTCTGGTTCATGTGGGACGACATCGTGCGCGGCGCGATCGGCGCCGTCGTCCTGGCCGACACCCGCCGGCTGAAGGACTGCTTCCCGGTCCTGGACTACTTCGAGAGCTCCGGACTGCCGTACGTGGTCGCGGTCAACCACTTCGACGGCAGCGAGCTGTTCGAGCCGGAGGACGTGCGGGAGGCCCTGACCATCCCGAAACACATACCTGTCATGATCATGGACGCGCGTCGCCGGATCTCCGTGATCGAGACCCTCCTGGCCCTGGTGGGCCACGCGCTCGACGAAACCCCCGAGTAAGAGGACAGCCCCGCATGCGGAAGATACTCGTCGTCGGAGCCGGTCAGTCCGGGCTCCAGATAGCTCTCGGCCTCCAGTCGCAGGGGTACGAGGTCACCCTGATGTCCAACCGGACGGCGGACGAGATCCGCACCGGCCGGGTCATGTCGACGCAGTGCATGTTCCACACGGCCCTGCAGCACGAGCGCGATCTCCAGCTGAACTTCTGGGAGTCCCAGGCCCCGAAGATCGAAGGACTCGGCGTCTCCGTCGCCGCTCCCGGCTCCTGGGCCGAGGGTCCCGCGGCACGTGCGATCGACTGGCTGGGCAGGCTCGACGGGTACGCCCAGTCGATCGACCAGCGCGTGAAGATGGCCGGCTGGATGGAGACGTTCGCCCAGCGCGGCGGGCAGCTCGTCATCCACGGCGCGGCCGTCGGCGACCTCGACTACTTCTCCCGCACGTACGACCTGGTGCTCGTCGCGGCCGGCAAGGGCGAGCTGGTGCAGATGTTCGCCCGCGACCCGGAGCGGTCCCCCTACAGCGAGCCGCAGCGCGCGCTGGCCGTGTCGTACGTCCACGGCCTGGGCCCGCGTCCCGAGCACCCCGACACCGAAGGGGTCCGCTGCAACCTCGTGCCGGGCGTCGGCGAGCTGTTCGTCATGCCCTGCCTGACCACCTCGGGCCGCGCCGACATCCTGTTCTGGGAGGGCATACCCGGCGGCCCGCTCGACGTCTTCAACGGCGTCAAGGACCCGGCGGAGCACCTCTCCCTGACCCTGGAACTCATGGAGCGGTACGTCCCCTGGGAGTACGCGCGGGCCACCAAGGTCGAACTGACCGACGCGGGCGGCACGCTGGCCGGCCGCTACGCCCCCACCGTCCGCAACCCCATCGGGCGCCTCCCCGGCGGCGGGCTCGTGCTGGGCGTGGCGGACGTCGTCGTGGCGAACGACCCGATCACCGGCCAGGGCTCCAACTCCGCGTCGAAGTGCGCGGCCGCCTACCTCTCCTCGATCGTCGAGCGCGGCGACAAGCCGTTCGACGAGGAGTGGATGCGGGCCACCTTCGACCGCTACTGGGCCACCGCGCAGCACGTCACCAAGTGGACCAACGCGATGCTCGCGCCGCCGCCGGAGCACATCCTGAACCTGATCGGCGCCGCCGGTGAGCTCCAGCCGGTCGCCGACCGGTTCGCCAACGGCTTCAACGACCCGGCCGACTTCGAGAACTTCTTCTACGACCCGGAGAAGACGCAGGCCTACCTGGTCGAGGTGTCCGGCGCGGGCGCCGCGTAGTCCGCCTCGCCCTCGTATCCGTCGTTTCCGTCGTTTCCTTCGTATCCGTCGTATCCGTTGTATCCCTCGTCCGACCCGTCCGTGGCCCACTCGGGGAGCTCCGGTGGCTCGTACCGCCGCAGGGGTTCCCCGTCCGGGTCCGGGCGGACGGCGCCCAGGACCGGGTTGGCCGCGATCGGTGACACCTTCACCTTCACGCCTGGCCGGGGCGCCTGTACGACCATGCCGTCGCCGAGGTACAGCGCCACGTGGGTGGCCTCCGGGAAGTACACGACCAGGTCTCCGGGCCGCAGCTCGGTGAGCGGGACCCGTTTCAGCCGCTTCCACTGCTCCTGGCTGGTCCGCGGGATGGGTGTCCCGGCCTCCGCCCAGGCCTGCGAGGTCAGGCCCGAGCAGTCGTACGACTTCGGGCCTTCCGCGCCCCACTCGTACGGCTTGCCGAGCTGCCGTACGGCGTAGCGGACGGCCCGGCCGCCCTCGGCCGACGGTCTGCGGACGCTGCCGCGGGCGCCGCCGCCTTTGCCGTCGCCGCCTTTGCCGTCGCTGAGCGCGCCGGACGCCATGAACTCCTTCTGCGCCTTCTCGATCCCGTTCTTCTCGAACGTGGCGAGGGCGGTGAGCTGGTCGCGGCTGAGGGAGGCGAGCAGTTCCTCGACGTCGTGGAGCCGCTCACGGACCTCGTCCCGTTCCTTCTTCCGCCGCTCGATGAGGACGAGCTGCTGGTCGAGGGCCTCGCGGGCCTTGCGGGCCAGCTCCTGGGCCTTCCGCTCGCTGCCGGTCAGCCGTCCGACGGTCTCGGCCCGCTCCCGCGCCAGCCGGCCGATCACATGGCCCTGGTCGATCGCGTGCTGCGGGTCGCGGGCCAGGAGCAGGCGTACGTACGGGGAGATGTCGGTGCTGCTCTGGTATTGCTGCCGGGCCAGGCGGCCGGCCGCGCCCCGGCTGTCGTGCAGGGAGAGCCGGGTGCGGGCGAGGGCGCGGTCCAGCCGGTCGGTCTCGGCGCGCTGCTTCTTCAGCTTCTCCTCGGTGGCGTTGTAGGCCTCGGTGGCCTCTTCGGCCTTCCGGTACAACTGCTGAAGGTTCGTCAGGAGACCGGCGACCGAGGCGGCGTCCTGGGCGGAGGCGGCGTCCTGGGCGGAGGCGGGGTCCTGGGC
>NZ_NGFN01000195.1 GCF_002148965.1 Streptomyces swartbergensis
CCCCGCAGCCGACTTGATCGACGAAGCGATGAGCCAGGCCGCGGCAGCGGCCGCGACGTCGACGGGAGGGTCGGCCGCTGCCGCGGCCTGGCTCATCGCTTCGTCGATCAAGTCGGCTGCGGGGAGCACGTTCGGGTTTGTGGTCACCGGGCACCCCCGGGGCGCAGCTCGGCGAGGACGTCGACGCCCTCGGCGACCGCGGCGTGCACGCGGACGGGGACCGTCGATCCGTCGCCGCGTACAGGGGTCGTGGTGCGCAGCGTCCACAGCGTGACGCCGTCCTCGCGGCTGCCGCCGGTCTGGACGAGCTCGCCGCCGAGCGCGTACATCCAGCGCGCGAGGTCACGGGAGTCGATCACGGTGACGTGCACGACGTCGGGTCGCGGCGTGAGGGTCGCCGCAGGGAGGTTGAGGTAATCGAGCATCGCGCACACCGCGAGCTCGTTGCCGGCCGACCGGTCGAAGTCGGTGAGCTCGTGCGGGCGTTCGGTAGGCTGAGCGCTCAAGGCGATCGCCTCACTTCCTGCTCTGGTTGGTGGGGTGCGAGCCGACAGGGGTCGATCCGGATGCCGGTCCGGGCCGGCCCCGACTCGCGTCGGGGATCAGGCAGCGGCGTTGCCGCGGTCGGCGTCGTATTCCTCGACCGCGGCGCGCGCGGCGGCCGTGCGCTTCGAGCGCCGCGTCTGTGCCGCGATCCGACGAGATGCCGCCGACCGAAGCGCGAGCTCGGTGAAGTGCGCCTTACGCATCGACCCGGCGATCTCCTCGATCTGCTTCTCGGTCGCGTCGGGGTGCTGCTCGCGAGCCATGTCGAGGAAGCGCGTCCAGTGCGACGCCTTACGCGCGGCGGCGGTACGGCCGGACCGATCCGTCGTGTTCGCCCAGCTCTTGTGCGCCGCGATCCGCATCCGCAGCGACCGCTCGTTCGTGTCCATGGCAGGCATGGCGGGTTCCTCCTGTGTTGTCCGTGCCCATGGGCGTGGGCAGTGGCTCAAAAAAGAGAGCGCCCCTGTGGACGCCGAGCACCCTGCATATGTCGTCGGCCTTTTCACGGGTGACTGTGGGGCGTTCGCCCGACAGCAGCATCCCGACTTTCGACTTCGACAACCCGACTCGCTCGCCGAGCTCTTCGATCGTGACCGACCCGCCCGGCGCCCGTTGCATCAGTGTTCGGAGCGTTTCGCCGTCGTGCAGATGCATGCGGGCAGGGGTCATACGAGTGCCTCCGTGTTGCTGCCCACGCTCGTGGGCAGTCCCACTAAAGCACACCGCTTGTGCAGTGTCCACGTGCGTGGGCAGGGGAGGAATTCGGCAATTTTCGACAGGAGTCGCCGTCAGCGCCCCGCAACTGCCCGCGATCGTGGACAATGAACGGCAAGCGCAAAAGGGTTGCACGCGATGACCTGGTATTTTCACCTCTCGACCCGACGGGCGGTGTGGAAACGAGTAAATCGGAGAGAGGCGGAACCATGCTGGAGCAGCGCGACGCACTCACCGAGCTCGTTAAGTCGCAGGTCGGCGAAGGGAAGCGCTGGAGCACGCGCGAGTTTGCCGCGCGAGCGGAAGACCCGGAAACGGGGTACGCGCCCGGTAAGAGCCTGATCGCGAAGATCATCAACGATCAGGGGTACAACATCACGGCGCAGCTCGTCTCTGCGCTCGCGGCGGGTCTCGGGCTGCCGCGCCCGGTCGTCGGTGCCGCAGCGCACCTACAGCTCATCGGCTACACCGAGGAAGAGCTCACCGAGGGTGCCCCGGCGACGCTGATCCGGACGCTCGACGCCGGCGGCGACACCCCGAAGGCTCGCGCCGTCGCCGAGCGCTGGCAGGCTGAGGCTCAGACCGAGGCATAGACAGCGTTTTCGGCGGCTGTTCTGTCACACAGGCTCACCCGTTCGGGTGAACGCCTTGCGTGACCCAAAGTTACAGGTGTGAACCCTGCGCATCCGGTGCATTCGGACGTACAGTGATCTGGCCTCGCGCGGTTCGAACGCTTGTGCGATCCTGGCATGCCCAGGTTAGCCGGGCGGGATAGGGGGTCAGGTGACAGAGGTGCGCGTCGAAGAGGTCGAGCTCGACGACGATACGCCGATGATGTACAGAGACTTCGGGGCGTACGTACGACTCGCCCATGACCCCGGCCAAATGGACGAAGCCGCGGCGCTCGCGCTGCTATGCGTGCGAGTGCCGCGGCTGATCGGTGCGCTCGAGGTATCACGCCCCGAACCTTGAGCTCGAGCCGCCACTGCAACGCCCCGAACGACCGGCAAGCGCCGACGCCGGTCGCCGGGGCGCAGTCATCTTCGAACGCGGTCACATGAGCCGGTCGAGCGGGCTGTGCCGCTGGTGCGCCTTCCTCGCTCGCTCCGCCCCGGCCGACTTGCCGTATCTGGCGACCATCGCCGGCGACGTCCATCCGGTGATGCGCATCAGGTCGTCGTCGTTGCCCCCGTCGAGCTTCCAGTGATGGGCGAACGTGTGCCTGAACTGGTGCGGGTGGTACGGAGGAATGCCGGCCTCCTTGCAGCGCTTCTTGAGCATCTGCCCCACGCCCCAGATGGTGAAGCGGTGGTACACGTGTCGCCGGTCGGCGCCCCACCACAGCCACATGTCGTCTGTGAGGGGCTTGCCCTTGTGCTTCGCCGCGGCCCGCAGGTACCGGTCGAGCGCCTGAGCCGTCGTCCGGCCGAACGGGACGGTACGCCATTTTGACCCCTTCCCCAACACGCGAAGCACGTTGAGGTCGAGGTCGAGGTCGCCGACCTTGCGGTCGGTGCACTCCGACAGTCGCACGCCCGTGTCGGCGAACACCATCAGCATTGCTGCGTCGCGGCGTTCGGCGTATCCCTTGCCCTTGACGGTCTGGAAGAGCTTCTTGAGGTGAGCGTCGGGGATCACTGGCACCTCGACGTCGGGCTTGCTCGGTGGCTTCATGCTGCGCATGGGGTGACGATCAAGCTCTTCCTCCTCAACTAGCCAGTTGAACATGGTTTTCAAGGCGCGGTAATGAATGTTGGCGTTGCTCGCGCTCGTGCGATGCGTCGTCGTCATGAGGTACGCCTCGATGTGCTCGCGGTGGATCTCGTCGAGCTCTTCGGGCGCAGACTTCGCGTCCTGGTCGGCGGGTTCGTACTCCTCGAGTAGGAAGTCGCGAAGCCCGTCCGCGGCGGTTGAGTAGATCCTGACGGTGTTGTCCGAACGGTTGCGTGCGCGCAGGGAGCGCTTCCAGCTAGCCACCATCGGACCGAGGTCGTAGCGCTCGGATGCCATGCCCTGATGGTCGCGCCCATGGGCGTGGGCAGTCAAGGCGCTTGCTGTCAGAGCGATGTGCTTTGGGCCAGCAAAAAAGATGACCAGCGTTTCCGCTGGTCAGAGGGGATGTGCGCCCCCGGCAGGACTCGAACCTGCGGCCAAGCGCTTAGAAGGCGCCTGCTCTATCCACTGAGCTACGGGGGCCGGTGTGGTGGCCTCTGTCGTGGTGCCCTGGTGTGGGCCGATCCGTGACGTTGCCGGGGACAAGGATAGGGCTCCCGCGTCCTTGTCCCTGTTGCTTCGCCTCCGTGGCTCGATGTGGAGGTTCGGTGAAGCGGTCCTGATAATCGCAGGCAGGTACGAATCGTGCACCGCTTTTGGCGCCAGAGGCATCGGGTGTTGTGCACTCGTTATGCCTGGAGTCGCCCAGTGTCCCAGTAGTCCCTTCCGTCCCTTGTGTTCTATCGGCGCGCAGACATGCTCATATGCTTCAGAATTCCCCTAAAATTGGGCATTCTTCGCATGTGGTGACCTTGGACGTACGGCCTCAGCTGCTCAACGCACTCTCCGCCCTGCGCGACCGTGTCGCCGCCGCACGCTTTCCGCTGCCCCTGGCGGGGGCCGCACGCGCGCGTGCCAGCCGCGACGAACTGCTCGCCCAGCTCGACGACTATTTGGTGCCCCGGCTGAGAGACCCCGAAGCGCCACTTCTGGCCGTCGTGGGGGGCTCTACCGGAGCCGGGAAGTCCACGCTGGTGAACTCCCTCGTGGGACGGCGGGTCAGTGAGGCCGGAGTACTGCGGCCGACGACACGGACGCCCGTGCTGGTCTGCCATCCGGAGGACCATCACTGGTTCAGCGGGATGCGCGTGCTGCCCGATCTCACCCGCGTGTGGGTACCCCAGCAGGACCCCACGGACGATCTGCTGCTCCCGGGCGAGAACCCCGCGCGCGTGATGCGCGTCGAGACCGTCGAGACGCTGCCGCCCGGCCTCGCCCTCCTCGACGCCCCCGACATCGACTCCCTGGTCTCCGACAACCGCGTCCTGGCCGCCGAGCTCATCTGCGCGGCCGACATCTGGATCATGGTCACCACGGCCGCCCGCTACGCCGACGCCGTCCCCTGGCACATGCTGCGCACCGCCAAGGAGTACGACGTCACCCTCGTCACCGTCCTGGACCGCGTGCCCCACCAGGTGGTCGCCGAGGTGTCACGGCAGTACGGGGCCCTGCTCACCAAGGCCGGACTCGGCCAGGTACCGCGGTTCACCGTGCCCGAACTGCCCGAGTCGGCCTGGGGCGGTGGTCTCCTGCCGGCCAGCGCCGTGGCCCAGCTGCGCACCTGGCTGGTCCACCAGGTCCAGGACCCGGCGGCCCGGCAGCAGGTCATGGCCCGCACCGCGCACGGCGTCCTCGACTCCCTCAAGTCCCGGATGCCCGCGCTGGCCGGCGCCGCCGCCGCACAGTACGCCGCCGCGCTGCGGCTCACCGCCTCCGTCGACGGGGCGTACGACAGCGAGCACGCGCGCGTGCGAGGGCGCTTGCAGGCCGGGGCGGTGCTCGCCGGGGACGCCCTCAAGCGGTGGCGCGCCTTCCCTCTGGACTGCACTGCAGGCGAACTCCTCGATGCGCTCGTGGAGAGCCTGAGCACACTGCTGCTGTGCGCCGTCACCGCCGCCGACGAGCGCATCGACGACGCCTGGCGGCGCGAACCCGCGGCGGCCGCACCCGGGCTCGCCGACCGTGAACCCGCCGCGGAGAGCGCCGAGCACCGGATCGGTCTCGCCGTACGGCGGTGGCGGCGGGAGCTCGAGGAGCAGGCCGAGGACGAGGTGCGCGAGCTCGACCGGAACCTCGCGCCCGACCCCGAGCTGGTCGCCGCCCTGGTCGCCACCTCCCTGCTGGGCGGCCGCCGGGGGCGGATGGCCGGGGAGGGGCTCGCCGAGCGGATCGGCGCCCACGGCGCGCTGCGGCTGCGCGACAGGGCCRGACGGCTGCTCACCGAGCACGTCGACCGGGTCCTGCACGCCGAGCGTGAGCGCCGGCTCGCCCCGCTCGACGCCCTCGACGTCCATCCGGAGCCCCAGGCCGAACTCATCGCCGCCCTGTCCGTACTGCAGAAGGAGAGGTGACCGGTGACCGCCGTCACTGACCAGGACCACACCGAGCGCGCCGACCAGCCGGGCGACGCGGACAAGGCGGGAGCCGCCGGGAACCCATCGCCGAACGCACCCGAGAACGCACCCGAGAACGCCCCCGCGAACCCCGCGAACCCCGCGAACCCCGCGAACACCTCCGCGAACAGTTCCCCGAACGCTTCCGGGGGCGAGTGCGCGGATGACGCCCACGCGCGCGTGCCGGACGGCGACCCCTCCTCCCGTACGGACTCCGGTACGGATTCCCGTACGGACCCCCCTGCGGACTCTCGTACGGGCTCCACGGGCTCCACGGACTCCACGGGCGCCTGGGACGACGGGCTCATCGCACGGCGGGTCGACGAGACCACCGGAGCGAACCAGTACGCCGTGATGGACAGTCGTACCGCCGTCCCGCCGACGGTGTCCCCGCTGGTGTACGACGGGCCGCTGCGGTCCCGGCTGGAGGCGTTGCGTGAACTGGTGGGGCTCTCCCGCACCCGGCTCGACAGCCGGACGCTGGCGGAGGCGGGCCGGGTGCTCGACGAGGCGTCCGCGCGGCGCAGGCTCTCCGGGCAGCACACCGTCGTCGCCATCGCGGGCGCCACGGGCAGCGGCAAGTCCCAGCTGTTCAACGCGCTCGCCGGGGTCGCCATCTCGGAGACGGGAGTACGCCGTCCCACCACCGCGGCGCCCATCGCGTGCAGCTGGAGCGACGGGGCCGCGAGCCTCATCGAACGGCTCGGCATCCCGCCCCGGCTGCGCCGGCGTCCGCTGCCGACCGGGGACGGGGACTCCCAGCTGCGCGGACTCGTCCTCATCGACCTGCCCGACCACGACTCCGCGGCCGTACAGCACCGCGAGCACGTGGACCGCATCCTGGCGCTCGTCGACGCGGTCATCTGGGTCGTCGACCCGGAGAAGTACGCCGACGCCGTCCTCCACGAGCGCTATCTGCGGCCGATGGCGGCCCACGCGGAGGTCATGTTCGTCGTCCTCAACCAGATCGACCGGCTGCCAGGGGAGGCCGCCGAGCAGGTCCTGGACGATCTGCGGCGGCTCCTCGACGAGGACGGCATCGCCCTCGGGGAGTACGGCGAAGCGGGTACGACCGTGCTCGCCCTGTCCGGGCTCACCGGGGACGGCGTCGGTGAACTGCGCGAGGCGCTCGGCCAGTTCGTCGCCGAGCGCACGGCGCCGGCCCGCCGTATCTCGGCCGACGTGGACATCGCGGCGGCCCGGCTGTGGCCCGTCTACGCCACGCAGCGACGGACCGGGCTCAGCGAACAGGCCCGGGAGGAGTTCGCGGACCGGCTCGCGGACGCCGTGGGCGCCACGGCGGCGGGCGAGGCCGCCGAACGCGCGTGGCTGCGCAACGCCAACCGCGCGTGCGGCACGCCCTGGCTGCGGTTGTGGCGCTGGTACCAGGACCGCGGCGAGCCCACCACGGGGCGGCTCCCCTCGCGCACGCAGGCCGACGAGGAGGCCACCGCCCGGCAGCGGGTCGAGCACGCGGTACGGACGGTGGCGGACCGGGCCTCGGCCGGTCTGCCCGCACCCTGGGCGCAGGCGGTGCGCGAGGCGGCCGTCCGCGGCTCCCAGGGGCTGCCCGAGGCGCTGGACGAGCTGAGCGTGCGCGCGGGAGTGCCGACGGGGCGGCCGCCGCGGCCGGGGTGGTGGCCGATGGCCGTACTGTCCCAGGCGTCCATGACCATCCTTCAGTTCCTGGGCGGGCTGTGGCTGCTGGGCCAGATCGTCGGGGTCATGTCGCCGAACCTGGGCGTGCCGGTGCTGTTGATGGTGATCGGCATCGTCGGCGGGCCGCTCATCGAGTGGGGCTGCCGGATGGCGGCGCGGGGGCCGGCCCGGCGCTACGGCCTGGAGGCGGAACGCCGGTTGCGTGACGCGGCGGCCGGGTGCGGGAGGGCCCGGGTGCTGGATCCGGTGGCGGCGGAGCTGCTGCGGTACCGGGAGGTCCGGGAGCAGTACGCGAGGGTGGTGGGGGCGGGGAGCTGACGCCGGGCCGGGACGGTGACTCAGGGGGAGGCCTGGCGGTTGTGACGGGCCGCAGACGTCACTCGGCGTCACTCACCACCCCCATCACTCGCCACTTGGCGTCACTCACCACCCCCCATCACTCGCCACTTGGCGGAACGCACCACTCGGCGTCACACCACTCGGCGTCACCCGTCCGGGTGGCGGCGTTGTCCACAGGCGGGTGGTGATCCACAGCGCCCAGCGGGCTCGGCCCGGCGGCGGCAGTCTGGCGGACACAGCCGTACGGGACGGGCCCGTACGCGTCGGCCCGGTGTCGCAGTCCGGGTGAGGGAGGGGTTCGCGATGAACGAGACGATGGTCTGCGCGGTCGGCAGGGTGGCGACGCAGCCGGTGTACCGGGAGATGGCGTCCGGCCCGTCGGCGAGGTTCCGGATGGCCGTGACCGCGCGCTACTGGGACCGCGAGAAGAACATGTGGACGGACGGGCACACCAACTTCTTCACGGTGTGGGCCAACCGGCAGCTCGCCACGAACACGGCGGCGTCGCTGACGGTGGGCGAGCCCGTGATCGTCCAGGGCAGGCTGAAGGTGCGGACCGATATGCGCGAGGGGCAGAGCTGGACCTCGGCGGACATCGACGCGGTCGCGATCGGCCACGACCTGGCCTGGGGCACCTCGGCGTTCCGCCGCGCGGGCAAGCCGGAGACGGCGTCCGCGCCGACGCAGCCGGAGCCCAACTGGGAGACACCGCCAGGGGGTTCGCCGGATCGGGTCCCGGATCCTACGGACGCGACCGCCCAACGGCCTCCGGGCGCCGCCGTATTGGCGTGAGGTCAATCACCCGACCGCCTGCCCGAACTGCGGCTTATCGGCGAGTGCGCACCGAAAAATCGGCGGTGGACTTGTCGATAAGCCCTGCTCACAAGGGGTCTTGGCGATAACGATTCCGAGTCGGATCACTCGTCCGACCGTCTCACCGGCGAGCGGCGTCCGCCGCGTACCTAGGATGCCGGGCATGGCTCTCGGGGCTCTTGCGGCCTGCGAGGCTTCTGATTCTGCTGGTGGGACCGTACCCCCCACATCGACGGGTCCTGCTCGAAGGGGAATTTGGTGTTTGCTTCGTTCTCTGCGGTGTTCGCACGCAGGCGAGGGGCTGCCCGCCTCGGTGCCGCGACGCTGGTGTCCGGGCTGGTCGCCGCGGGCGGCCTGGCCGGCGCCGGCCAGGCGGCCGCCGAGGAGACCACGCCGAGTCAGGGCGGAGCGACCGCGACGATAGCCGGGCTCAAGACGTACGGCACCGCGGTGATACACGGCGGCACCGGGGACCAGCAGGTGTCGGCGGGCCTGTTCGAGATGTCCGTCGAGGGCGGCGGCATGCTCCAGACGTACTGCGTCGACCTGCACAACCCGACGCAGCGGGACGCCAAGTACCACGAGACGCCCTGGAGCGGCACGTCCCTGGGCGCCAACAAGGACGCCGGCCGGATCCGCTGGATCCTTCAGAACTCCTACCCGCAGGTGAACGACCTCGCGGCGCTGGCACGGAAGGCGGGCGTCCGCGGTGCGCTGACCGAGCAGGACGCGGCGGCCGGCACGCAGGTGGCGATCTGGCGTTACTCGGACGACGTGGCCGTCGACGCCCTCGACCCGCAGGCCGAGCAGCTCGCGGACTACCTGGGGAAGAACGCCCGGAACCGGCCCGAGCCCCGGGCCTCGCTGACCCTCGACCCGCCGGCGGTCTCCGGCCGGCCGGGGGAGCGGCTGGGTCCGGTGACGGTGCGCACCGACGCCCGCAGTGTGACGGTGAGCCCGCCCGTGGACGCCGCCACGAGCGGGGTCCGGATCGTCGACAGGCAGGGCAAGGCCGTCACCTCCACGTCCGACGGCGGACAGGTGTTCTTCGAGGTGCCCAAGGACGCGGCGGCCGGCACGGCGGAGCTGACCGTGCAGGCCTCGACCACCGTGCCGGTCGGCCGTGCCTTCGCCTCCGAGAGCCGGAGCCAGACGCAGATCCTGGCCGGTTCCAGCGAGTCGACGGTGTCGGCGACGGCCGGGGCGACCTGGGCGAAGGAGGGCCCGATCCCGGCACTGACGGCGGCGAAGAACTGCGCCGAGGGGGGTGTGGACATCATCGCGTCCAACAAGGGCGACGAGCCCTTCACCTTCGAACTCGCCGGACTCGAGCACACCATCGCCGCGGGTGAGTCCCGAACGGTGACGGTCCCGCTCCAGGAGGACCAGGCCTACGACTTCACGATCCACGGCCCGGGCGGCTTCACCCAGCGCTTCACCGGCATGCTGGACTGCCTGATCCAGGGCAGCGAGACGGGCACGGCGACACAGACCCTCAGCGAACCGAGCCCGGCCTCCGTGGGTGGCACGGCCACGGACACCAACCTCGCCGAAACCGGCAGCTCCGGAGTCACTCCTCTCATCGTCGGCATCGCCATAGCCCTGGTCCTGATCGGCGGAACGACCCTGATCGTGCTCCGCCGCGGGGAGACACCGTCAGGGGAGTGACGGTCAGGCTCCGCTGAAGGCCACTGCCCGGGCAGGCCCTCGCTCTACGCTCAGCCCATGAAGATCACGACACGGGCGGCAGCCGAGGCGGATCTGGCGGCGCTGCTGGGCCTCTACGGCGAACTGAACCCGGACGACGCGCCGTTGTCCCAGGCGGCCGCGGAAGCCGTCTGGGCGGACATATCCGGGCAGCAGGGGCGGACCGTCCTGGTCGCCGAGGCCGACGGTGTCGTGGCCGGGACGGTGGACTGCGTCGTGATGCCGAACCTCACCCGTGGCGGCCGGGCCATCCTGTTCGTGGAGAACGTGGTGGTGGCCGGACGCTTCCAGCGGCGGGGCGTCGGGCGTCGGCTGATGGAGGCGGCCGTGCGGCTGGGGGAGTCGGCCGGCTGTTACAAGGTGCAGTTGCTGGCGGCGGACGACGAGTACGTCCACCGCTTCTACGAAGCGTGCGGCTTCAAAGCGCTGGCGCAAGGGTTTCGCCGCTATGTGGAGTAGCTGTGCGCATTCCCGGCGGAACCGAACCGATTCCTCTGACGTGTTTCTGGGCAAGGGGTGGTGCCTCGCGTTGTGATCAGATCAAGATCGAGGCAAGGCCGGTGCGGATGTCAGTGCCGGAAGGGATACTTGCGGCGACGGATGACCATGGGGGAGGTCACAGTGACACACCTGCCGACGAGCGGCACACCACCAACGGGGCCGGGCATGTCCACGCTCCCGGCCGTGCCGGCCCAACCGGCACCACCCGCACCACCGGCCCGAGCCCCCCACGGCCCAACTGAACCTCAGCCCCGCCGTACCGCCTTCGCCGAGGGGCTGGACCGACTCAGGGCCGCCGCCACCACAGAGCCCGGCCGCCTCCGCGTCATCGGCGCCCTGCTCGCGCTCCTCGTCGTCGCCTTCGGCGCCGTCACCGCCTGGCAGATGACCGACCGCGCGGCCGCCGCCGACGACGTCCTCACCAGCAGCCAGCCCCTCAGTTCGGACGCGGCCGACATCTACCGCTCCCTCGCGGACGCCAACACCGCCGCCTCCAGCGGCTTCCTCGCCGGCGGCCAGGAGACGGCCGCCTCCCGCGACCGCTACGAGAAGGACATCCGCACGGCCGCGGAGAAACTCGTCAACGCCGCCGCCAACTCGGACCCGGACTCCCCGTCCGCGGCGACCATCGCGAAACTCAACAGACTCCTCCCGGAGTACAAGGGCCTGGTCGAACGCGCCCGCACCTACAACCGCCAGGGCTTCCCGGTCGGCGGCGCCTACCTCCGCTACGCCAACGAGAAGATGCAGCAGGAGATGCTCCCGGCGGCGGAGGACCTGTACAAGAAGGAGAACCAGCGCCTGCGCGCGGACTACGCGGACGCCACGCCCTACCCCTGGGCCGCCATCGCCCTCGGCATCGCCGCCCTGGCCGCCCTCGCCTGGGCCCAGCACCGCAACTACCAGCGCACCAACCGCGTCCTCAACCACGGCCTGGTCGCCGCCACGGCCACCGCGACCGTGGTCCTTCTCTGGCTGGTCGTCGGCCACAGCGTCGCCCGCGCGGGCCTGAACGACTCCTACGACCACGGCGTCCGCTCCCTGAACGTGCTGCACGACGCCCGTATCGCCTCCCTCAGGGCCAGGGGCAACGAGAACCTGACCCTGGTGGCCCGCGGCGCCGAGACGAAGAAGGTCGGCAAAGAGACCTACGACGCCTACGACTACGACTTCCGCACGGACATGAGCGCCCTGGGCAAGTACCTGGCGGCCGCCGGCGAGCTCGCCGACGACGCATCGGGCGAAAGCCCCGTCACCGCCGCCGTCGGCAACATGACGGAGTGGAAGAAGCGCCACACCGCGGCCCGCGACGAGGACGAGAAGGGCAACTACCAGCAGGCGCTGGACAAGGTCATCGGCACCGGGAAGACGACCGGCGAGTGCTTCGACAGCGTCGACGAGAACCTGCGCACGGCACTCGCGCACGAGGAGACCGAGTTCAAGCGTGCGGCCGGTGACGGCCGGGACGCCCTGACGGGCCTGTCGGCAGGCGCGGCCGTCCTCGCGGTGCTCGGTGCCGCGGGCGCGGTGCTGGGCATCGGCCGCAGGCTGTCGGAGTACCGATGAACGAGACACGGGTGAACGGGACACGGGTGAAAGGGGGCGCGACCATGCGAGCACGACGTCTGCGGGCCAGTCTGAAGGGCTGGGGAGGGGTGGCCGCGATGGCGGTCGTCTGCGCCCTGGTGGCCGTCTTCGCACTGTGCGTCCCGCTGTCCGGGCCGAGGACCGTGGACGGCCAGGCCGTCGCCCAGTCGGCCCGGGTCAAGGCCGAGAAGGCCGCAGAGGACTGCAAAGACCCCGAGAAGCAGACCCTGTCGCCCTCCTCCGCCGACGGCGACACCATCCAGGCGATCAAGAACCGCCAGGGCGACAAGCGCAAGCTGATCGTCGGCGTCGACCAGAACAGCTACCGCTGGGGCTACCGCAACCCCAACAGCGGCAAGACCGCGGAGCTCGAGGGCTTCGACATCGACCTGGTCCACCGCATCGCCGAGGACATACTCGGCGACCCGAAGGCGGTCCAGTTCAAGGCGATCCCCACCAACCAGCGCATCCCGGCGATTCAGGACGACCTCGTGGACATGGTCGTCCGCACGATGACGATCAACTGCGAGCGCATCGACGACGTCGCCTTCTCCGCGCCGTACTTCAAGACGGGACAGCAGGTCCTGGCCCCCAAGTCCTCACCCATCAAGGGCTACGACGACACGCTCGCCGGGAAGCGGATCTGCACGGCGACGGGCTCCACGGCGTACTCCACGCTGAAAGCGGACCAGCAGGACGGCAAACTCCCCGCCACCACCGACATCTCCAAGACCGTCCCGAACCAACTCGACTGCCTGGTCAGGCTCCAGCTCGGCGAGGCCGACGCGGTGGTCACCGACGGCGCGCTCGCCGCGAGCCAGGCGGCACAGGATCCGACGGTCGAGCTCAAGGGTGACGCCTTCACTGCCGAGTACTACGGCGTGGCGATGAAGAAGGACGCCGACGATCTGGTACGCCGGGTCAACCAGATCCTGGTCGACTACCGCAAGGACACCGCGACCGGCTGGCAGGCGTCGTACGACAAATGGCTGTCGGCGACACTGGGCAAGGTTTCGGAGAAGTCGGAACCACCGGCACCGCAGTACCTGCGCACGACCTGACAACCGCACCGACCCCCCAACCGGCACAACCGCAGCGAGAGGTGATCGATGGGCGTCACGGGATCCACCGGGCCGGTGATGGACCGGGACGAGGTGGACCGTGCGCTGGCGCGGCTCGGCGCGGAGCACGAGGCGATCGAGACCTCGCTCCTCGCCCTCCAGGACCACGCGGGCCGCAGACTCCTGGAGGGCGCCGAACTCACCGGCGTCACCCAGGAGCGATGGACGTCCACAGAGGCGTCGATCACGCTGCTGTGGACGTACTTCGACGCGTACACGGACGCCTTGCGCACCGCCCGGGACATCCGCGCCCGGCGCCGCTGGTCCAGTCGCGAGGACCTGGTGGAGCTGACGGAGCTGCTGAACGGCGAGTCGGTCACGGTCGCGGGCAGCGCCACCGCGACGGCCAACGCCCCGACCCTGCACGGCACGGGGAACAAACTCAGCGAACGCTACTCGCTCGCCACCCTCGTCGACCGGATGAACGAGCTGTACGCGACGAGCCTGGACATGGTCGTCGCGGCCGACGCGGTCTGGTCGGCGCTGCCCGCCCGGATCGATCTGCTGGCGGCCGAACTCCAGCGCACCCGCCGGCTCGCGCACTCGGTCGGGGTGCGCCGCGGCGAGCACCCGGCGGGTGACGATCTGGAGCGCATCACCCGCACGCTCACGAAGCTGCGCGAGGAGGTGGTGTCGGACCCGCTGGCGTTCTGGGTGGCCGCCGAGGGCAGTTCGGCCCCGGGCGGCGGCAGGCCGGACACGACGGTGTACGACCGTGAGGCGCGCGCCCTGGAGGACGTACGCCGGGAGATCGACGCGGTCCTGACCGTACGGCAGGACGCCGAGAAGCGGATCGTCAGACTGCGGGACGTCCTCAGCCGCGCGGACCGTACGCTCGCCGAGGCCCGCACCGCCCGCGGTGAGGTCCTCGCGAAGATCGCGGCGACGGAGGTGCCGGTCGTCAGCGGACCGCCGACCGCGTTGCAGGAGCAGCTGGCGGTGGCCGCGGAGTACCGCAGACAGGCACAGTGGCACCGCCTGTCCCCGCTTCTGGAGTCGCTGGAGGAGAAGGCGGAGGACGAACTGCTGCGCGCCCGCGAGTCGTTGACCGCGGTCACCGCACCCCTGGCGGTCCGCGCCGAACTGCGCGGCCGGCTCGACGCGTACAAGGCGAAGGTCGCCCGGCACGGCTTCGCCGAGGACACGCTGCTCGTCGAGCGGTACGAGAAGGCCCGCCGCATGCTGTGGAGCGCCCCCTGCGATCTGCGCGCCGCCGAACAGGCCGTGCTGCGCTACCAGCAGGCCGCCGTGGAACTGCTCGGCGGCCCGCGGGTGCCGGACCAGGGCGTGCCGGAGGACGACCGGAGGGGGCCGGGCGCATGAGCGACAAGGGGGAGTCCGTGAGTCAGGCACCGAACGAACCACCGAACGAACCGCCGAGCCGGTCACCGGGCGAAACGCGGGGTGAGCCGCAGCGCACCTGCCAACGCCCCGCCTGCGGCGGCACCTACGAAGACGTGGGCGGCGGCGAACTGTACTGCGACACCTGCGGCCTGGCCCCGGTCGTCGCGTCGAACGGCATGGTCGGGTCACCCCCGACCGGCATCACCGCCGGCGGCAAGGGCGGCTCCCGCGGCTCGGGGGGCAGCGGCAGCTCCCGTTCCAGCAGCCGCAGTTCCCGTACGTCGTCCCAGTCGTCGAAGTCCCGCCGCTCGGTGTCGGGACGCCTCTCGCGCTCCCTGTCGGGCAAGGCGACGGGCCGCTCGGTGTCGGTGCGCAGCTCCGGCTCCGCCGCCGGTTCCTCGTCCCGGGGCCGGCTGGGCGCCGGACTGGTCCAGGTCCCGCCGATCCCGCGGCCCGACCCGCGCGAAATGGTCCTGGACAACCCCGAAGTGCCCGAGCGGAAGCGGTTCTGCTCGCGCTCGGACTGCGGCGCCCAGGTGGGCCGCGCGCGCGGCGACCGTCCGGGCCGTACGGAGGGTTTCTGCACCAAGTGCGGCCATCCGTACTCCTTCGTGCCGAAGCTGAAGGCCGGGGACGTCGTGCACGGCCAGTACGAGGTCGTGGGCTGCCTCGCGCACGGCGGTCTGGGCTGGATCTACCTGGCCGTCGACCGGGCGGTCTCCGACCGCTGGGTGGTCCTCAAGGGTCTGCTGGACACCGGCGACCAGGACGCGATGGCCGCGGCGATCTCCGAGCGGCGCTTCCTGGCGGAGATCGAGCACGCCAACATCGTGCGGATCTACAACTTCGTCGAGCATCTGGACCAGCGCACGGGCTCTCTCGACGGCTACATCGTCATGGAGTACGTCGGCGGGAAGTCGCTGAAGGAGATCGCCAACTCCCGCCGCACCCCGCAGGGCAGGCGCGACCCGCTACCGGTGGAACAGGCCTGCGCGTACGGGCTGGAGGCACTGGAGGCGCTCGGCCATCTGCACAGCCGCAACCTGCTGTACTGCGACTTCAAGGTCGACAACGCCATCCAGACCGAGGACCAGCTCAAGCTGATCGACATGGGCGCGGTCCGCAGGATGGACGACGAGGAGTCGGCCATCTACGGCACGGTCGGCTACCAGGCGCCGGAGGTCGCCGAGGCCGGCCCGTCCGTGGCGAGCGACCTCTACACCGTCGCCCGCACCCTCGCCGTTCTGACCTTCGACTTCCAGGGCTACACGAACGTCTACGTCGACTCCCTGCCCGACCCGGACAACATCGAGGTCTTCCGGCAGTACGAGTCGTTCTACCGCCTTCTGGTCCGCGCCACGGACCCCGACCCGGCCCGCCGGTTCGCCTCCGCGCAGGAGATGACCGAGCAGCTGACGGGCGTCCTGCGGGAGGTCGTCTCCCTCCAGACGGGCCGCGCCCGGCCCGCCCTGTCCACGCTGTTCGGGCCCGAGCTGCGGGTCACGGACACGGAGTTGTTCCCGAAGCTGGACGGTGAGGTGTCGCGGCTCGGGGCGAGGGTGGTGCGGAAACGGCGCCACTCCCCAACGGCGGCGGCGCTGCCCGCTGTCCCCTCC
>NZ_NGFN01000196.1 GCF_002148965.1 Streptomyces swartbergensis
GGGGGACGGCTGAGGGGTGAGTGCCGCATTCGTGCTGGGGGCCGAATCTGGCTGGGGTGTGCGAACGGCGTCCGGGAAGATCCGCCCCAGGTGGTAGTCCAGCACCGTCCGTACGTCCGCGAGTGAGCGGCGGCCGTGCAGGACGTCCAGGCCCAGCCCGACCGCTCCCGACACCAGCAGGTCCGCCTCGTACACCCGGTCGATGCCCGGCGCGGTGCTCCCTGCCGCCTCGCCCACCCCGATGATGTCCGCCACGAGCCGTTCCAGCGGCTGCTCGGCGGCCAGGAAGACCTCCGCGAGCACGGGATCGGTGAGGCTCCGCGCGTAGTACGCCGTGAACACGCGCAGGGCGAAGGCGCGTTGCTCGTCCAACGGCAGGAACTCGTCCAGCACCGCCCGCAGCAGCGCGCCCGGCTCCGTCATGTCGTACGGGATACGTCCCTGCGCCAGCCGTTCGTTCTCCTCGTGCAGCAGCCGCAGCGCGTCGACCATCAGGGCGTGCTTGGAGTCGAAGTGGTACTGCACGACCCGCAGCGACACCCGCGCCTCCGCCGCGATCCTGCGCATGCTCGCCGCGTCCAGCCCCTGCTCGGCCGCGATACGCCACACCGCCTCGGCGATCCGGCGCCGCTGCCGTGCCCGGACATCCGTCGGCCGGGGCGTGGGCGGGCTGCCCGGGGCGGGCGGCGGCTGCCGCCGCCGGCGGTACGCCCGGGCCTGGCAGCTCCGGGAGCAGTAGACGGGCGGGCGGCCTCGGCCAGAACGGGCCGTGGGCGTGCCGCACACCGGGCACGCCCGCTTCTTTTCGTCACGCACACCTTCACGATAGCGCGCCGAAAAAGTGTGACGTAAGGCGGAATTGAAGGCCTCAACAAGGCCAATGCGCATCTGCCGATTGATACGTTCGTAACGTCAACGGAGCAGCTCTCCCCGCGGAAAGGAAGGCATGAAGTACGACGTGAAGTACGACGTTCTGCAGGTCCTCGGCATGGTGATCATGGTTGTGTGCGCCCAGGCACTCATCCGGCTCCTCATCGACAACGGCGACCGGGGGTTACTGGACGGGCTCCCCGGCGGCTTCCTCCCCGCGCTGCTGGCCTACACGGTCCTCACCGCCGCCGGTGTCCTCCTGACCGGCTGGGCCCACTCGCGAGCGAAGGCGCTCCGGCGCCGCTGAGGAGTTCGGGATGTCCGCCGACCGGGCGGATCCGCACCGCCGTTCGGGGGCGTTCCCGGCGGTGTCGGCTAGTGATCGGCTCCTTCCGGCAATGTCACAACCCCATGCGACCCTGCACGCCCGCTCACCTCTGCCTGGCGGCGGCAGCCGCCGTCCTGCTCACTGGGGCCCATCCGGCGTACGCGGACGACCCGGCGCCCGCCTGTGCCGCGCCCGACGACCACACCTTCCCGCTCACCACCCGCATCCACGGCGGGCCCGACGCCTACACGGCCGGGGGCGGGTTCGGGACCTGGTATCTCGATCTGACCAACACGACCGACCGGCCGTGCACCGGTATCCACCCCGTCGTCGTGCTCGTCGACGACAAGCGGGCGCTGGAGCCGTCGCAGCCCCGGCTGGAGTTCTTCGAGGGGGCCCGGGCGCACCCCGTGCGGTTCGAGAAGACCGAGGAGGACGAGCTCGTCGGGGCGTTCGCCGACGAGGAGGACCGCTTCGCCGGGTTCACGGTCGGACCGGGGAAGACCGTCACCGTGAAGGTACGGCTCGCGGTCACCTCGGACGCCGTGCCGAACGACGTCACCGCCAACGCCGCCGTGGTGCAGCGGCACGACGACGACGGCGACTGGGTCGGGCAGTCGAACGACTACCGGTTCGGGATCGACGGCGAGGGGCCGATCGACGGTGACGGGCCGATCGACGGCGACGGGCCGATCGACGGGGGCGAGCCGGAGGCCGACGGCGGTACCGACTCCCAGCCCGACTCCCAGCCCGACTCCGACGCGTCCGTCCCGCCCCGCGAGGACCGCTTCCCGTTCGCCGAGGAACTCGCCCGCACGGGATCCCGCGCCCAGGTCGCCGCGGTCGCCGCGGCGGTACTGCTCGCCGGGGGCGGGGCGCTGCTCCTCGCGCGGCGGCGCCGCTGAGCCGCTGAGCCGCGAGGAGCTGTCCCGCCTGTCGGGACGCCGTATACAGGCCGTTCCGCAAGATCTCGCCACTGTTTAGGCTGGGGCGCACGCTGGCCCGCGTACGGCAGGAGATCCCGCACATGGCAGACCGCAAGCCCATCGAGTCGTGGCTCACCGACATGGACGGTGTACTCATCCACGAGGGCGTACCGATCCCCGGCGCCGACGCCTTCATCAAGAAGCTCCGCGAGTCCGGGAAGCCCTTCCTGGTCCTCACCAACAACTCGATGTACACCCCGCGCGACCTGCACGCCCGGCTGCGCCGCATGGGCCTGGAGGTGCCGATCGAGAGCATCTGGACCTCGGCCCTGGCCACCGCCCAGTTCCTGGACGACCAGCGGCCGGGCGGCTCGGCGTACGTGATCGGCGAGGCCGGCCTGACCACCGCGCTGCACGACATCGGCTACATCCTGACCGACCACGAGCCGGACTACGTCGTCCTCGGCGAGACCCGCACGTACTCCTTCGAGGCCATGACGAAGGCGGTACGGCTCATCCTCGGCGGCGCCCGTTTCATCTGCACCAACCCCGACGAGACAGGCCCGTCCACCGAGGGCCCGCTGCCCGCGACCGGTGCCGTGGCCGCGCTGATCACCCAGGCGACCGGCAAGAAGCCGTACTTCGCGGGCAAGCCGAACCCGCTGATGATGCGGACCGGGCTGAACGCCATCGGGGCGCACTCCGAGAGCAGCGCGATGATCGGCGACCGCATGGACACGGACGTGCTGGCGGGCATGGAGGCCGGGATGCAGACGTTCCTGGTGCTCACCGGCCTGACCCGGCCCGACCAGGTCGAGGGCTTCCCGTACCGGCCGTCGCAGGTCGTGGACTCGATCGCGGACCTCGTCGACCGGGTCTGAGCCCGGGAGGCAGCGGACCCCAGGGTCCAGGCAGTGGAGGACCGGAGCTCAAACCCGTCGCCACCCGTATGGAGCAGCCCCCGCGTCCCTGCGGATGCGGTGGCCGACCGTGCGGGGGAGGCTCCAGGCGTCTGGAGGTTCACGATGGGTTCTCTGAGAGTCACTGTCTGTACGAGCGTCCTGGTCGCGGCCGCCCTCACTCCGGCGGCGTACGCGGCGGACGCAGGGGGCGTCTCGGTGACCCCGGCGACCCCCGCGCCCGGCAGTGACGTCACGCTCCGCGTGACCGACTGCGCGGAGAGGACGGCCGTCGCCCGCTCGGCGGCCTTCGTCGCGGACGCGCGGCTCACCGTCACCGACGGTGAACTCGTCGGCGAGAGCCGCGTCCGCTCCACGCTCGGCGCGGGGACGTACGCCGTGAAGGTCACCTGCGGGGAGGCCGAACGGACCGGCGCGTTCACCGTCCGGGAGGGTGAGAGGCGGCGGTCCGCGTCCGGGACGGCGAGCGAGCATTCGTCCGTGTCCGGGACCGGTGGACAGCCGCCCGCGCCCCGGACCGGCGGCCGGCCACCCGCGCCCGTGTCCGGTACCGGCGGCCGGCCACCCGCGCCCGTGTCCGGTACCGGCGGGCAGCCACCCGCACCCGGGACGGCCGGACAGCCGCCCGCACCCGGTACCGTCGGGCAGCCACCCGCACCCGGCACAATCGGGCAGCCGCCCGCACCCGTGACCGTCGGGCAGCCGCCCATGCCCGAGGGCGGTGGGCAGCCGTCCGCGTCCGGCGACGACGGGCAGCGGCCCGCGCCCGGGGGCGATGAGCAGCGGTCCGCCCCCCGGGGGCCGGGCGCGTACCCCTCACCCGTCGCTCCCGTCCAGGCGGGCGGTGGTGGCGCGGCGGACCTCGTCGCCGCCGAGGACCGCGGGGCCGGTCCCGGTACGGCGCAGGGGGTGACCGGCCTGATTCTCGCGGGAGTGGCCGCGGTGGTCGTCGCACTGGGCGGTGTCCGCCGCAGCCGCGGAACGGACTGACCATGTCCGACCACGACCAGGATCGAATCAAGGGACACGCCTCGGGCACCGGCCGTCTGCTGGCCGGCGTCGCCTGGGTGGCGCTGCTGCTCGGACTGTGGCTGTGGGGCCGCGAGGTGACCGACGTGCGGCACGGCATATCCGCGCCCACCACGGGCGACATGGCGGCGGCCGGACGGCCCCCGGACGTGAAACTGCCGCCCGCGCATCGCCCGTTGGGCGACGCGCTGCCGCAGCGCGTCGACATCCCCGGGCTCGGGGTGCAGGCGCCCGTGGTGGCGCGGGGCCTGGACGCGCGCGGCGCGCTCGATCCGCCGCCGTACGACCAGCCGGGCGTGGTCGGCTGGTACGCGGGCGGCGTGGCACCCGGGGCGCCGGGGACCGCGCTGATGGTCGGTCACGTCGACACCGACACCCGGCCGGCCGTCTTCTACAAGGTCAGTGCCATGCGGCCGGGCCAGACGATCCGGGTGATCCGGGCCGACGCCAAGGTCGCGGAGTTCACCGTCGAGTCCGTCCAGGTCCTCACCCGCGACCACTTCGACGCCCACCAGGCCTACGGGCCCCGCGAGTCGGGGCGGGCCGAACTGCGGCTGGTCACCTGCGGCGGCAGCTTCGACCGTACGACCCGCAGCTACACGGCGAACGTGGTGGTGTCGGCGTACCTGACGGGAACGGGCCTTTGACAGCCCGGTGTGCCCACCTGGCCCGGTCGACGACCCGCTCCCCCTGAGGCCGCCGACCGGGCTGGTCCTCGACCGCGCGCGCACGGGCTGCGGGAGTAACCCGGCGAGCTGCGCGGGAGGCCGCGGGAGCCACGGTGCGTGAAACTCTGGCCGGAGGCCGGGCCCTGCTGAGAAGACTCTAGAACCAAAGGGCCACCCGGGCCTAGAGGTTGAATGACGCCAAGTCCCGATACGGTGGCTCTGCGTCATCCGTGCAGGTGGCTTCCGACTCGTGGGGGTCGCGGGACGTATGTCAGGATTGAGACTTGGAACGGTGCACCCAAGGGGGAGTTGGATGTACGGCAGCAGGGGGGCAAGGGCGTCCGCCGCGAGGCGGATGTCCGCGGTGGTGCTGGGGGCGGCACTGCTGATCACGGGGTGTTCTTCGGGCGATGGGGGAGACAAACCGGAAAAGGATGCCGAATCGGGCGCCGGGATCACGCAGCAGCCCAAGGAGACCGCCCCGTTCTGGGTCAATCCGGACGGCACCGCGGCCCAGCAGGTCGCCGCCCTGGAGAAAGCCGGCAAGAAGCAGGACGCCGAGCAGATCCGCAAGATCGCCGAGCAACCGGTCGCCGAGTGGATCGGCCCGGACAACCCGCGGGAGCAGACGCAGGGCTTCACCGAGGCCGCCGACAAGGCCGGCCGTACGGCACTGCTCGTCCTCTACAACATCCCGCACCGCGACTGCGGCCAGTACTCGCAGGGCGGCGCCGCCGACGGCAACGCCTACCGCGAGTGGCTCGACGGCGTGGCGGCGGGCATCGGCGACCGCTCCGCCACGGTCATCCTCGAACCGGACGCGCTGCTGCACCTGGTGGACGGCTGCACCCCGGAGCAGTTCCACGAGGAGCGCTACGACCTCCTCAAGGGCGCCGTCACCAAGCTGAAGTCCCTGAAGAACACGCAGGTGTACCTGGACGCGGGCAACGCCGGCTGGCAGAACCCCGACCAGATCTTCGAGCCGCTGAAGTGGGCCCGTATCGAACAGGCCGACGGCTTCTCGGTCAACGTCTCCAACTTCTACTCCACCGAAGACTCCATCGCCTACGGCAAGCAGCTCTCCGCCAAGGTCGGAGGCAAGCACTTCGTCATCGACACCAGCCGCAACGGCAAGGGCCCCTACACCCAGGGCAACCCCGACGAACGCTGGTGCAACCCGCCGGGCCGTGCGCTGGGCGAGACGCCGACGACGAAGACGGCGGACCCGTTGGTCGACGCGTACCTGTGGGTCAAGCGGCCGGGGGAGTCGGACGGCGAGTGCAAGGGCGGGCCGAAGGCGGGGCAGTGGTGGGCGGACTACGCGCTGAAGCTCGCGAAGGCCAGCTCCTAGAAGCCCGGGCAGACGTCGCCGACCTGGTCGGGGTCGACGGCCAGTTTTCCTCTCCTTATCGCTCAGCTCCCGTTGCGCGAGGGCGCGCAGCCGGTCCATCCAGCGATCGGGATCGAAGGAACGGGCCCCGGAGGGCTTAGCGCACGTTTTGACGTCGTTGTTCCTCAACCCCCGAGTACATGGACGAGGACGCCCCGACCGAGGGCATCGGCCTCTGGCCGGGGCAGCACCGAATCACCGACCACGTCCAAGAGGACGACCACATGACGACCGCCGAACACGTTCGGTGGCACCCGCCGTCATCGTCCAGATGGTCGCCGACGAGGACGACGGAGCACGCCGGATCATCCGCAAGTGGGTCGTCGACCGGGAGGTCGTCACCGAGCCCGGCGACCCGCTATAGGGCGTCCTCCCCTGGGGCGCCGTATCACTTGATGTGACGTGCATACAGTGAACGCGCACTGGTCGGCACAGCGCGCCGCCGACTCGCCGGGCTTCGGCAGCGATTCGCCCGGCGCGAGGACGATCGCGTGCTCGCCCGGGTGGGAGCAGATTCCGCACATGTGCATCACCTCCTTTCACCCCCTTGACCGGGGCTCGGGAAGGCGAGGACAGGACCGGTGCAGGGATTCAGTTCGTGGGGCCGCGTGCGGTCTCGCGCGCGACAGCCTCGGCTTGGGCCACGAGGTGGGTCACGGTGCAGCCGTACGCCGAGCACACCTTGGCCAGGACGGTCATCGTCGGTTCGGTCACCCCTCGCGCAGATAACAGGGCCGCTTCACGCGCCCCGAGCCGTCCGGAACCGCAGCTCACGGTGACCGATGGCACGGATAACGGGCCATTATCTACGGCGGCCGTCACGGAGAGTGCAGGCTCCGGTTCTCGCTCGGCCCGGTGAGCCCGAAGCATGAGCCGGTCAGAGATCAGCACCCGGACGCGGGTCTCGATCGCCTCGCGGAGGGCGTACGGCCTCGACACCCTGCCCGGCGGGGTCGTCGAGCTGCCAGTCGAGGTACCGCTTGCCGGGAAAGACCGGGCAGGTGTCGCCGCACCCCATCCTGATCACCACGTCGGATGCCTGGACGGCCTCCACCGTGAGGATCTTCGGGTTCTCGGCGGAGATGTCGATGCCGACCTCGTTCATCGCTTCGACCACGGCCGGGTTGACGGTGTCCGCGGGAGCCGAGCCGGCGGAGCGGACCTCGACGCGCCCGCGAGGTGGGTGAGGAAGGCGGCGGCCATCTGGGAGCGGCCGACGTTGTGGACGCAGACGAACAGCACGGACGGACGCGGCGGGACTGGGGCGCTTTCAGCGGGCAGGCCCCTCCACTGGAAGCGCATTCCATAGAAGTTGCTTCCATGGAATGCATATGCTTTCCTAGAGATGCGGCAGGGCGGGATTCGCCCGCTTTGTCGGACTGTGCGACCGCACGAAGGGACATCACCATGACCGAGGCGAACATCGACGTTGCCCGCTCGTACTTCCAGGCCATCCAGACCGGCGACTTTGACACGGTGGGCAAGCTCCTCGACGAGGAGGTCGTCTGGCATCAGCCGGGCGCCAACCGGTTCTCCGGCGTCCGCAAGGGGCGCGATGACGTGTTCCAGATGCTCGGCGGGATGATGGAGGCCAGTCAGGGCTCGTTCGCCATCGACAAGGTCCACGCCCTGATGGGGAACGGCGAGCTGGTGGCCGCCACCATCCACTTCGCCGGCCGTCACGACAAGGCGTCGATGGCGATGGACGGCGTCGACCTGCTGCGCATCAAGGACGGCAAGATCGCCGAAGTATGGCTGTTCTCCGGCGACCCGGCCGCCGAGGATGCCTTCTGGGGCAAGTAGGCCGGATCATGGCTGACCTGAAGCTGCTGTTCGACAGCGTCATCCGCCTGGAGACCGAGCTGTGGAATGGCGTTGATGCGACCCTGCGCGCCGCGTGCGATCTTCCGATGACGTGGCTCGACATTTTGCGGCTGCTCGACCGGACAGGCGGATGCCGGGTGCAGGACATGGCCAGGGAATTCGCCATCACCGTCGGCGGCGCCAGCAAGGTGGCCGACCGGGTGGAGGCCGCCGGCTACTGTGCGCGCCGCGCCAACCCCGACGACCGGCGCTCCTCTATCGTCGAACTGACCCCCGCCGGGCGCAGGAAACTGGAAGAGGCGCTGGAGGTCTTCGAGGAGGAGCTGGGCCTCCGCTTCGCCCCAGTGCTCGATGGCCAAGAGGCGGCAGACCTCATCGCGACCCTCGATCGACTCCGGTCCGCCGGCCGCGCCGCGGACGCGAGCCGCGGGGACGGACCGAAGTCCGTCCCCGCGATGCGGGAGTCGAAGCAGCGCGCCCGGCCGATGCCGTAGGCAGCAGCTCAACCGGCGGCGAAGAGCACCGCTGGGTGCGCCTGCCAGAGCTGAAGATGTGCCCACAGGGAAGGCGCTGTCGCTCGATTCAGCGATGGCGCCACACCTGTCGTGTCCGATAGCGTCAGCCGCACCGGCGCTGAGCTGCACTGAGTTGCCTAACTCCGCCTTGTGCCACGCCACTTGCCCCAGAGAACTCCTGTCCGTCCGGCAGCCTGACCTTGATCGGGGGCAGCGCAGGTGGGGTAACAGTGGCTGTCGACGCAAATGAGGAGGGGCGGCTGCCCGCCGGGGTTTACTGGCCAGCCGTCCGCCGACCGCAGCTCTCGCCGTTGTGCTCGCAGCAGAGGCCAGCGGGGAGGGGAGGGGCGGCAGGCCGGGGTCCGGARAGCCGTCTGCCCGGACGGAATTGGGCTGCCCGCCGTACTGACGCCGTCACGCACGCGCGAGCGTGAGCAGACCGCACCGCCCGCCGTGGTTGCGAGGGAGCAGCAGATGCCGCGATGTGGCCGGGCCGTGCGGCACCCCGTGCGCCAGCTCGGACGCGGACCAGCGCTCCCGCTCGACCTGCCGCATCGCGGGCGCGGCGCTCGGCTGCGGAGCCGGCGCGGCGGGCGCTGCCGCGTCGTGGGCGCTCCGCTCAGCGCGCCACCACCGTGGTGACCGGTCCGGCGAACCCGCCGCGCCGGCGCTTCCTGATTTCCGCCCTCATCTGAGGGCCCGTTTTTATGATTTCCGCAGGTCAGGAGGGTAACAGTCGCAGCGGACTGTTACCCGGTTCTGCCGCCGCGGTAAGCAGCACGAGGCGGCGTCAGCCGTGAAGGCCCAGGTCGTCCAGGGTGGCGCCGTCTGCCCAGCGCTGCAGCTGGTGGCCGTCGAGGAGGTGGACGCCGCCCTGGCGGGACGCCCAGAGCACGTCCGCGCGGCTGAAAGCACCGAGGTGGACGATGACCCGGATCAGGCGGTCGACGCCCGGCCGCCCGGCCTCACGCAGGGGAGCGGGCCCGCCCGCCACCTCGTCCTCGTCCGCCGTCGCCACCGGGCGGAACCCCACGTCGAGTTCGCGGCCCCGGCGGTCCCGGGCGTACAGGCGCGGCCGCCCTCCCGCGAGGTCAGGTCGACCACCTGCCAGCCGTCACGCTTCAGCATTCGCGCGGCCGCCACCGCCAGGCCGGGGTCATCGAGCCGGGCCAGCTCCGCCGCGGTGTAGCGGCCCGCCGCGCCGGCGAGCGACCGACCGGTGCAGGCGCAGTCCTGCAGCACCGGCGGCCGCCAGGAGGACGACGCCAAGTACCAGGCCGCCTACACCGAACGCGCGGTAGAGCCAGGCGAGCGACAAGCAGGGGGCGAGCACGGCCAGGCCGAGCCCGACAAAGCCGGGCAGGACGTCACGGAGTCCGGGCCCGTAGCGGCCCTGTGCCCGCAGTTCGGAGACCGACCGCTGACGCTGTGAGCGCCGGGAGCCGGGTACGGGAGGACGCCGCAGCCACAGGGGCACCGTCGGGCGCCTCCACTTCACCACCAGGGCCAACTCCCGACATGGGCGCAGGTCAGCACCCGCGTGGGCGCGATGAGCACCCCCAGGCCGCCGATATGCCCGTCCGCGCCCATGACCTGGACGGTCGCGGCGGCCAGGACCTCCTCGGCCACCGGGTCGGACGTGGTCGACTCGGTCATCTCCCGTTTCCCCCGCCACCGTTGGCCACACGCGTTACCGATGTCGTACCGAGAGCACACCGAAGCGCGTGCGCGGGGCGAGAACGTTCCCGTCACCTGGACATGCGAAAGGGGCGCACTCCCTGAGGGAGAGCGCCCCGAACTGCCGCTATCTACGGCACCTTGACCCACTGAGCCTTGCTCGGCGTGCCCCGGTCGTCCGTCACGAACAGCATGTACCAGCCGGCCTGGACCAGGTTCCGGTTCTTCGGCACGGTCACCGTCAGCTTGTCGCCGGACGCCTTGAAGTCCAGCGCGATCGAGCGCTGGTCGACGTCCGTGACGTGCGTGGCGGCGCTCGGGCGGATCAGCCGGACCTTCTGGATCTTCGTCGCGTCCGATGAGGTGAACGTCCCCGTCCCGCCGCGCTCGATGGTCTGCGGCCCGCCGGACAGCGAGGGCTGGTCCCCGCTGCCGTAGAGGTAGGGCGGCGTGTAGATCTCGATGCGCTGCTCGAACTCGCCCGGCTTGGTGTTGGCCTTGTCGCCGTAGAGCGAGTCCGAGCCGAAGAACATCACGCGGCCGTCGGGCAGCAGGATCGACCCGGAGTGGTAGTTGCGGCCCACCAGCGGGTCGGCGACCCGCCTGAGCTCGTTCTTCTCCGTGTCGTAGAGCCGCGCCTCGAAGATGTTGGAGTCGCTGCGGCCCCGGTAGTCCTCCGAGCCGCCGGAGATCAGCACGCTGTCGTCGGGCAGGAGCGAGGCGTTCGGGTAGCGCGTGCCCTTGTCCAGGGACGGGCCGTCCACGAAGCGCGGGTCGTCGTCCTTCAGGTCGACGATCCGGGTCTTCTCGCTGGACTCCTTGGACTCGCCGACGCCGCCGCCGCCGATCACCATGTACTTCTCGTCCTGCGCGGGCGGCAGCAGCACCGTGCCGGACGTCTCCATCAGCTTGGGGTCGCTCAGCCCGGGGATCTTCGTGAACTTGTTGGTGTCCACGTCCCACACGCCCGGGTCACGGCCCACGTTGTCCGGTCCGTAGCCCGCGTTGGAACCCGAGTAGAAGATCTTGCCGTTCTGCATGAGGAACAGCGCCGGGTAGGTCGGGAACTGCCGGACCTTGTCGGTGTAGGTCCACTTCTTCGTCTTCGGGTCGAAGACCTCGTTCTTGCCCGGGACGAGCTGGCCGATGTCGTCCAGGCCGGAGACGCTGAGGATCTTCCCGTCGCTCAGGGTGGTGAGCGTCGGGTACCAGCGGGCCTCCTTCATCGGGTCGACCTTGATGTACTTCTCGGCTACGGGATCGAACTCGAAGGCGTCCCGGATCCCCTGGAAGTCCTTCTTGTCGAGGGCGAGCTTCTGCGCGATGCCGTAGGTGTTCTTGGCGTCGGCGCCCTTCAGGCCGTGCACGCGGTAGTTGTCCTGCGTGCCCGTCTCGTATTTCTGGCCCCGCTTCTGCGCCTCGACGTAGATACGGCCGAGGCCGGGGTCGTTGCGCAGGAACTTGCCGGTCGCCTTGTCGAAGACCTTCTTCGCGCGCGGCACGAGCACCGGGTCCTTCGAGACGAAGGTCTTGCCGTTCTCCTTGCCCGTGAACCTGGTGCCCGCGGGCAGCGTGATCGGCTTGTCCGGGTTCTCGTTGTGGACGATCATCAGGCCGCCGGCCTTGGTGACGTCACCCTTGAGCTTCTCGTACCGCTTGGTGCCGCCCGCGATCAGCAGGTTGCCGTTGGCGAGCTGGGTGTGGCCCGTGCAGAACAGGTCGCTGGGCGTCGGGACCTTCTTGATGGTGCCCTTGACCGGGTCCCAGATGCGGGTGTCGAACTTCTTCGCGTCGAAGTTGTCCTGGTTGTTGCCCGACCCCGCGACGAGCAGCACCTTGCCGGTGCGCAGCAGCGCCGCGTGGATCGTGTTCTGCCGGTACTCCTCGGGGAAATCGATGATCTCCCACTTGCCGTTCGCGGCCTTGTACTCCGGCTTGTTGATTGTGTACTGGTGGTATTTCTCGGTGCTGAAGCGGTAGAGCCACGGCCCGTTCATCCCGGCCAGCGCGAGTACCACCGCCGTGCCGATCGCGAGTCGACGGGCCCGGCGGCGGCCTGCACGGTCGTTCATTCCTTACGTCCCCCAAGTCCACCAAGGGCGATCTGCATGGTCTGGTCGGTCCCCCCGACCTCCCCGTTTCCGCCCGGGGCGGCGGCCCAACTGGGCTTGTGCTGCGGGGCGTGGGCCGCGGGCTGCTGCGGGATGGGCAGCGGCTGCGTCCGGTTCGGCCCCGCAGGGTCCTGCGGCTGCTCCACGGCGGGTGCGGCGGGCTTCTTCGCGTCCTGCCGCAGCTGCCAGCGCCAGGCGAAGACCGGCGAGGCGGTGATCAGCAGGGCGAACGTCGCCCAGATGATCATCGCGGGGTGCGAGTGGCCGAAGACGAAGCCGGCCGCGATCGACGCGCCGAAGATGGCGACGAAGTACCAGTGGTAGCGGAACGTCCCGAACCACCGGTCCGGGCTCGCCGAGTCGCCCTTGGGCGTGACCACGAACTTGCTCTTGCGCCGCAGCACGGAGTCGATCAGCGCCTTCGCGTACAGCGGCGCCGACAGCGCGGACATCACCATGCCGGCCACACCGCCGGAGCCCTCCGGCTCGTGTGGCGAGACGTTGTGCCGGCGGTTCCAGACGTACAGGCCGATCTGCAGGGCGGAGGCGTTGCCGTAGAGCATCAGCCAGACCGCCGGGTCGATGTTCACACCCGAGGCGCCCAGGCCCAGGAACAGGCAGCAGCTCAGCGCCGCCAGGATCCAGTTCAGGGCCGACATCGGGTAGAAGATGATCATCATCGTGTAGTTGAAGAGCTTGCTCGGCGGCAGCGAGTACCAGCCCTTCCAGTACTGCTTGAGGATCGTCTCGTACGTCCCTCGCGACCAGCGCATCTGCTGGGTGAAGAAGTCCGTCCAGGCACTGGGGCCCTCACCGACCGCGAGCACGTCCGGGGTGTAGACCGAGCGCCACTTGTTGCCCGTCGCCGGGTTCTTGTGGCGGTGCATCTCGAAGCCGGTCGCCATGTCCTCGGTGATCGAGTCGTACAGACCGCCGATCTGCTTCAGCGCCTTGATGCGCACGGCGTTGGACGTGCCGACGAACATGGGGGAGCCGTAGCGGTTGCCCGCGCGCTGGATCAGCGCGTGGAAGAGGAACTGCTGCGACTCGGCGGCCTTGGTGATGGGGTTGTCGTAGTTGCCGTAGACCTGCGGGCCGATGACGAAGCCGACGTCCGGGTCGCGGAAGAAGCCGAGCATCCGCTCCAGGTAGTTGGGCAGCGGCACGTGGTCGGTGTCGACCGAGGCGAAGAAGTCGTAGTCGTCGCCGTGCGCCTCCAGCCAGGCGTTGTAGTTGCCGTGCTTGGTCTTGGCGCGGTGCGGGCCCTTGGCCTGGTTCCACTTCGCGACGCCCTTGCGGGAGAAGTGGTGCACGCCGAGGCGCTCGCAGACCGCCTTCACCTCGGGGTCGTCGCCCTCGTCGAGCAGCCAGACGTGCATGAGCCCCCGGTGGCGGATCTTCACCGCGGCCTCCAGCGTCTTCGTCACCATCTCCAGCGGCTCCTTGCCGGGCACGAAGGAGGTGAGGAAGGCCACTCTGGTGCCGGTCTCGGGCACCACCGGGATCGGGTCGCGGGCGACCAGCGTGGCGTGCGCGTTCGACACCACGTTCATGCAGCGGAAGAACTCGATCAGGCCGATCGAGACCAGCATCACCACGTCCAGCGCGGGCAGCCAGTCGAACGCCGGGTAGTCGCGCTCGGTCCAGTGCTCGGGCTGGAGCAGCCACACCAGCAGCACGACGGACAGCACCGGGGCCGCGGCCAGCATCAGCGCGACTCTTATGCGGTGCGGTTCCTGCGAGATCAGTGACCGGTACTGCACCTTGTACGGCTTGGTCGGATCAGGCTGGGTGAGGGGACCCGCGAGCCGGCTGTAGTGCTCGTAGTCGTATCTCGGCAGCGTCTTCTTGATCCGCCGGAACGTCCCCGTGGTGCTCATCCGATGCGCCGGAACCCTGAGCTGGGTGGTCTGAGACGGGTCGTGGTCCTGCTGCCGGGCGCCCGTCGGCCTCGACGTCATGAGTCATCCCCCCACACGCGGACACCGCGTGTTTCGTCGCTTCCTTCCGTCTGCGGCAGGTCCCCCTCGACCTTCACAGACGTATCAGTGGTGGGTCGCTGTCACCACGTCACCCACACCTTATAGACACGGCAACGCGACCTTCCGGTTGCATGATGCCCCCCACGGCATCGCTTCATGAGCGGTGGCCCCTACCCCCGCCCGGCCCGCAACCGGTTCTTTTGCCCCCCAACTGCCGCGTACGCGCAGCATCCTGAAAAACCAGAAAACCAGGGTTCTACGGTGTTCATCATGATCGCAAGATGCGAAACGCGGTGTTTACCGGTCATACGCGTTCATTGTGGCGGGTGTGGGGACCCTGTGGAGCCGTTGTGGACAGGCGGGCGCGGATGTTCCCGAAGTGCTCTCTTATGGCCTCCTCCGCCCGCATCGAGTCGCCGGACCGGACCGCGTCGAGGATCTCCCGATGCTGCCGGCAGGTCACCTTCGGGTCCTGCGGCTCGCCCCCGAGGTCCGTGCGGACCCGGTGGAAGGCGTCCCAGAACGCCTCCAGGACCTCGCTCAGCAGCACGTTGTCCAGCCCCCGGTAGAGGGTGGCGTGGAAGGCCCGGTCGGTCTCGGCGAGACCGGCCCCGCGCGCGGCCTGTTCCTCCATACGGTCGACGAGCCCGTCCAGTTCAACGAGGTCCGCTTCCGGTATCCGCCCCGCGAGCCGGGAGACCAGCCCGGTCTCCACCGCCTCCCGCAGTTCCAGCAACTGGAGCAGGGAGTCCTCACCCCGGTAGTGCCCGGCGACCGTGCGGAAGGCGAGGCCCTCGATCATCGGCGCCAGGGACATCGGGCCGACATAGGTGCCGAAGCCGTGCCGGATCTCCACGATGCCCATCGCCTGGAGCGCCTTCAGTGCTTCCCGCACCGAGTTCCGGCTCGCGCCGAGGTACTCCATCAGCTCGGGCTCGGTCGGCAGCGGGGCCCCGGAGGCCAGCCGGCGGTCGATGATGAGCTTCTTGATCCGCTCTTGGAGGTCGCGCGCTGCCATGGCGAGAGGGTATCCGGCCAATCGTGCGGGGGGCCGGGTTCCGGCCAGAGAGGGGAGGGACCCCCGGAGACACCGGAAGGCCCCCCGCTTCCGCGAGGGGCCTTCCGGTCGGTGCGATTGCGCCGCGCCGGGCTTCTGGTCCCGGGGCGCCGTGACGCCGAGTAAAGGGGGTGTGGGTGGCGGAGCCCCCGCAACGCGCGGCGGAGCCGCGCAGGAACGACGATGGCGGCTTGGTTCGCGTTGTCTGCGAACACAAGCCGCCACCGGCATCGTGCGCCGCCAGGGACTCGAACCCCGGACCCGCTGATTAAGAGTCAGCTGCTCTAACCAACTGAGCTAGCGGCGCGCGCTGACGGCGTAACTCTACAGGACGCCGGGCAGTGCTCCCGACCACCGGCTCCGGCCCCGAGAGGGCGCCCGAGCGGTACCGCGTACATCATTCGGACCGTCAGCATGCGCGCGCGGAAGACAGTTGAGAAACTGACGGCGCGCGCCCGGACGGGCACAGGCGCGGCCTTTTCCGCCGGAAGTGTGAGGGGAATCGCATGGAGTCTCCGGTATTCGAGGAATTCGACCCCGCGAGCGACTGCGACTGTCCCGGATGCGTCCACTGGCGCCGCGTCCTGCCGCATTCCTGGGCCGGCCGCGCCACCGCCCACCCGGCCGCACACCGTGCCCTCGCCCTGGCCGCCGTGGCCTCGGCGGCGCTCGGCGCGGGCCACGCCGTGCCGGCCGCGGCCGCCCCGCACGCGCCTCACCGACCCGGCGTTTCCACAGGTGAAGAGCCCGACACCCCCCAGGGCGGCAAGGCCCCGCTGCACGGCCCCGGC
>NZ_NGFN01000197.1 GCF_002148965.1 Streptomyces swartbergensis
TCACTGGACCATGTCTTGCGGCCCTGGAGCGTCTCGCGTTTGAACGTTGCGTTGAAGGACTCGGCGAGTGCGTTGTCCGCGCTGGAGCCGATCGCGCTCATGGACTGGCGGACGCCGGCCTGGCGGCAGGCGTCGGCGAAGGCCTGGCTGGTGTACTGAGAGCCGTGATCGGTGTGCATGACCGACCCGGCGAGGCTGCCGCGAGTCCGTTCGGCAGCGGCCAGGGCGTCGGTGACCAGGTCGGTGCGCATGTGGTCCGCGATCGCCCAGCCGGCCAGGCGGCGCGAGGCGAGATCGATGACGGTGGCCAAGTACAGGAATTTCCCGCCCTCCAGCGGGAGATAGGTGATGTCGCCGACGTACTTCGTGTTCGGCTCACCTGCGGTGAAGTCGCGGCCGATCAGGTCCGGGGCCTTCACTGCGGCCGGGTCCGCGGTCGTGGTGCGGTGCCTGCGCCGCAGCCGCACTCCGGCCAGGCCGATGCTCCGCATCACCCGSGCGATCCGCTTGTGGTTGATGCGCTCGCCGTCGTCGCGGAGCTCGGCGGTGATCCTCGGGACGCCGTAGGTGCCGCCCGATTCGTGGTGCACGGCTCGTWTCCGGGTGGCGAGGCGGCCGTCGGCGGCCTGGCGGGCAGCCCGGTCCTCGGCGGYCCGGCGCCAGTAGTAGAAGCTGGAGCGGGCGATGCCCAGGATGGCGCACAGCCGCTTCACGCCGTAGCGGCGCTGGTGGTCGGCGACGAACTGGAAGCGGTTCACCAGCGCGTCTCCCCGGCGAAATACTTCGCCGCCTTGCGCAGGATCTCGCGTTCCTCCTCCAGCTCGCGAACCTTTTGCCGCAGAGCGGCGTTCTCCGCCTCCAGCGGTGTCGGCGGCTCGGCGGGTGCCTCTGCCCTGCGTCCTCGCGGCCGGCTCGCGCCGGCCGCCCGGACCCAGTTCCGCAAGGTCTCGGGGTTGATTCCCAGATCGGCAGCGACCTGCCGGATCGTCGCCTCGGGCCGCGACTGGTACAGCGCGACCGCGTCCGCCCTGAACTGCGGCGGATAGTTCTTCATGACCACGAGATGTCCGTTCTCAGATCCTCAGGATCCAGTGTCTCGTGTGTCCAAGATCAAGGGTCAAGGCCCGACCACGAAGAAGGCCGCGGCCAAGAAGACGTCCGGGCGTCGGCCGCGCAGCGCCTAGGACTTGTCCGGCCGATCATATTGCTGGTTAGGGTGCGAGCGTGTCCAGGACAAGCGTGAGTAACGAGACCAGCAGCGTGCTCTGCCTGTGGGTCGAGCCGTGGGGAACCGATCACTGGATGCGTCCGGGCGAAGAGTTCACCGTGGTGACCGAGACGGAGCCGGAGCAGTCGCCGTTCAACGTGGTCGTCCATGACCAGGGCATCACGGTGTGGGTGAACTCGGGTAATGACGCCGAAGTCTTCGACAAGAACGGCGGCCCGGTGCCGTGTGGGCACCAGCGGCCGGCCGAGGGTGGTTTCTGAGCTGCGTGCGATCGTCAGGTCCGGAGCCAGATGACCAGGGCTGCTGCCATCGCGGTGCCGAGGAAGACATAGCCGCGTTTGTCGTAGCGAGTGGCCACCGCCCGGGACTGTTTCAAGCGGTTGATTGCCCGTTCGACGGTGTTGCGCTTCTTATACCGCTCCTCGTCGAAGCCCGGTGGCCGTCCCCGCGTGACCCTTTGCGTAGACGGGCCGCCCGACTGTCGGTCTTCTCCGGGATCGTGTGTCGGATACCCCGGCGCCGCATGTACTCGCGACAGGGGCCGTTGCTGTAGGCCTTGTCGGCCGCGATGCTGTCCGGCTTCGTGCGTGGCCTGCCTGGGCCGAGTCTGGGGACGCGGGATGAACGGTCTGGACACGCGCGCCACCGTCCACTTGCTCGCTGGTGCAGGCGCGACGTACATCGCCTTCCTGCACCCCCCTGTCGGCGCTGCACTCCTCGTCGGTGTTGCAGTCATCACGGTGCTGCACCTGCTTATGAAGTAACGCGCTCTGCTGCACCCGCAATCAGGCCCTCACCTTGGCAGTTCGATGTCGAACACCAGGTGCAGCTCGCCACATGCGGGGCACCAGCTGACGCATGACGCCGCCAGGACCCAGCACCAACGGTGCTGGGTCCTTCCTACGCGCAGCGAGACCACGGCCGCGGTGTCCGGCCGCCAGTCAAAGCACATGCCGCCTCTGGAGCTCTCGGCAAACCCGCTGGGCTCGCGCCGTCCCGTACAAGTCGGTATGCCGTGCGTTCGGGGGTCCCGCGACGGTGACTCGCCACAGTTCGTAGCAGATGGAACCCCGGCCCGCCCTCAACCTCACTACCGGGCGACCTGGCGGCATCCGGGTCACTCCGTCGGCAGCCGCAGTTCCGTCTCCGCGCCCCCGTCCGGATGGTTGCGGAAGGTCAAGCGGGCGCCGAGGAGCCGGGCCTGGCCGGTCGCGATGGTCAGGCCCAGGCCGGTGCCGCCGGTCCGGGACCCCGTGCGGAAGCGCTGGGGGCCGGAGGTGTGCAGGACGGTGAGCAGATCGGACGGGAAACCGGGGCCGTGGTCGCGGACCCGGACGATCGGGCCGTCGACCTCCACCTCGACGGGCGGGGCGCCGTGCCACAGGGCGTTGGCGGCCAGGTTGGCCAGGACGCGTTCGACGCGGCGCGGGTCGGTGTCCACGATGGCGTCCGCCGCGACGCGTACCTCCACGCCGTCGAGTCCGGCGACCGCACGCCGTGCCATCGCGCTCACCTCCCGCTGCTCGGTTTCCACCGCCGCCACCTCGGAGTCCATCCGGGCCACCTCCAGCACGTCCTCGACCAGCCCGCGCAGCTTGTACACGCTGCCCGCCACCAGCTCCGACGCCCGGCCGGGCGGCAGCAGGCCGACCGCGGTCGACATGCCCGCGACCGGCGTGCGCAGTTCGTGCGCGATGTCGGCGGTCACCAGGCGCTCCGCTTCCAGACGGGCACCGAGCGCGTCCGCCATGGCGTTGACGGAGGCGGCGAGCCGGGCGATCTCGTCCCGGCCGTCGGGGCGGGCCCGGGCGTCGAGGTCGCCGTCGGCGATGCGTTCCGCCGTACGGGCGGCGGCCGTGGCCCGGCGCCCCATCCGCACCCCAAGCACCAGTCCCATCAGGGACACCAGCACGGTGGCGGCCGCGCCCGTGGCGAGCAGCGTCCGGTCGAGCGAGGCCAGGGACCGCTCCTCGGGGGCGTACGAGCGGGAGAGCGCGAGCACTTTCCCGCCCGAGACCCGGGTCGCCGCCCACAGCACCGGATGCTCACCGCCGTCCTGCAGGTAGGTCACGCGGACGTCGTCGCGCACGGCCCGTGCCACCGGACCGGGCAGACCCCGGGGGTCGATCTCGGCGCCCGACCTGCGTCCGACAGCGAGCTCTTCGGCAGCGCTCCGCAGCTCCTGGTCCAGGCCGGAGCGGGCGGTGGCCAGTTGTTCGTCGGCGGTGATCCGGTGCACCAGCACACCGATCGCACCCGCCACGCACACGGCTGCGACGGCGACGGCCAGAGCGACCTTCGCCCCCACGTTCAGGGCGGGCGGCCTCACGGGCGCAGCTTGTAGCCGAAGCCGCGCACCGTCTCGATCCGCTCCCGGCCGATCTTGGCGCGCAGTCGCTGCACGTGGACGTCCACCACCCGGGTGTCGCCGGACCAGGCGTAGTCCCAGACCCGTTCCAGGAGCAGATCCCGGGAGAGCACGGTCCCCGGCGCGGCGGCGAACTGGTTCAGCAGTTTCAGCTCGGTCGTGGTCAGCGCGAGCTGCTTTCCGTTCCGGTGCGCGGTCAGGGACACCGGGCAGAACTGCAGGTCCCCGAAGCGCAGGCGCGGGCCCTTCGGCGGCTGGTCGGCGGGTGCCGCGCGGCGCAGCAGGGAGCGGATGCGGGCCACGAGGACGGGGCCGTCGAAGGGCTTGGTGACGTAGTCGTCGGCGCCCGCCTCCAGGCCCATCACCACGTCCACCGGGTCGTTGCGGGCCGAGATCAGCAGCACGGGCACCCCCGACTCCTCGCGGATGCGGCCGGCCAGGCTCACCCCGTTCAGGCCGGGCAGCATGATGTCGAGCACGGCCACGTCCGGGTGGCGTTCCCGGAACAGTGCCAGCCCGGTCAGTCCGTCGGCTGCGGTCCGCACCCCGTAGCCGCGCTCCTCCAGGGTGAGCCGCGTGGCCTCCCGGATCAGCTCGTCGTCCTCGACCAGCAGAACGTCGTGCATCGTGTTCCCTCTCCGACGGTTGTTTCCCGTGGCGTCCTCAAGCATCCGGTACGTCCAGGTACGTACTCTCCCCGTAGCCTTCCGCCCAGAACGGCGCGGGGGGATGCACGGGGGTGAGGGACATCTGGCTGTAGAACGCCACATTCCCGCGCTTGACCAGACCACTCAGGACGACCCTGGCCCGGTAGCTGGCGGGGTCGTCGCGGCAACCGGCCATACAGTTCGTGTCCACCACCACGCCGGTGGCCCGCGCCCGGGGCGAGCCCCAGTCCCGCCACGTCAGCCGTCTCAGGTCGATGCTCCGGGTCGGGGAGATCTCGCTGGGGCGCTGCCAGGCCCGGCCGTACCAGTCCGTCAAGTACGCCGGCCCCGTCCAGGGGACCGACGTCACAGCCGGGCCCTCGACCCGGACGCCGCCGTCCACCCCGCCGCACCCGGTCAGGCAGGCGGCCAGCACGGCGCACAGCGCACCGCGACGAAGCCGCATCCCCTGCTCCTTCCGCCGGGCCGCCTGGTCACCTGCAGGGGGCACGGTGACCGGGTCGATCGAGCATGGCGCGTTCGAGTATCGCCGTCACACAGCCCGCTGCCCGAGCTGCGCATGTAACAGCTGTCCATCGATGCGTCATCGAGATCGATACGTCGTCGCCGTACACCTGACGAACAGATGCGCATCCGCGTACCTACCCTCACTCCGGTCACTGCCCCCGGCACTCCAGCACTGGGATGAACTTTGCGCACAAGAGCGAGAACAGCATGCGCGGCCACGGCCGCGGCGACCGCGGCGGCGGCCCTGGCCACGGGACTGACCGGCTCGGCACAGGCGACGGCGCCCGCACCGGCCCCCGCCAAGGTCATGGAAAAGGTCATGGAAGCCGTCGGCAAGGATCGCCTCACCCTCGTCACCGGTGACCGTGTCATCGTCGACGCCAAGGGCCGGGTCGTCGGAATGGAGCGGGCCAAGGGACGCGAGCGGGTCCCCGTGCAGATGCGGAGGGTCGACGGCCACACCCTCGTCATACCGACGGACGCGGCCCAGCTGATCGCGAGCGGCAAGCTCGACCGGCGACTGTTCGACATCACCGAGCTCAGCAAGGCGGCCAACCGCAGGAACCAGCGGAACGGCCTGAAGGTCATCGTCGGCTACCAGGGCACGGCCCGTACCGCGAAGGCCGCCGTCCGGGACACGGGCACCCTCCGCCGGACCTTCAGCACCCTGAACCTGGACTCCGTCCAGACGCCCACCAAGGACACGCCCGGACTGTGGGACGCCCTCACCCAGGGCGACGCCCTCGCCCCGGGCATCTCCCACGTCTGGCTCGACGGCGTCCGCAAGGCCAGCCTCGACAAGTCCGTGCCGCAGATCGGGGCGCCCACGGCCTGGGCGAAGGGCTACGACGGCAAGGGCGTCAAGGTGGCGGTCCTGGACACCGGCATCGACACCGCCCACCCCGACCTCAAGGACCAGGTGATCGCCGCCAAGAACTTCTCCACGGCCGCCACCACCGGCGACCGGCAGGGCCACGGCACGCACGTCGCGTCCACCATCGCGGGCACCGGCGCCAAGTCGAACGGCAAGTACAAGGGCGTCGCCCCCGGCGCGAAGATCCTCAACGGCAAGGTACTCAACGACAAGGGCGAGGGCGACGACTCCGGCATCCTCGCGGGCATGGAGTGGGCCGCCGCGCAGGGCGCCGACATCGTCAACCTCAGCCTGGGCGGCGGGGACACCCCGGGCGTCGACCCGCTGGAGGCCACGGTCAACCGGCTGTCCGAGGAGAAGGGCATCCTCTTCGCCATCGCCGCGGGCAACGAGGGCGAGGCCGGCCCCAAGACCGTCGGCTCCCCGGGCAGCGCGGCCAACGCGCTCACCGTCGGCGCCGTCGACGGCAACGACAAGCTGGCGGACTTCTCCAGCCGCGGCCCGACCGTGGACGGCGCCGTCAAGCCGGACGTGACCGCGCCCGGCGTGGACATCACCGCGGCCTCCGCCAAGGGCAGCGCCATCGCCAAGGAGGACGGCGAGAAGCCGGCCGGATACGTGACGATCTCGGGTACGTCGATGGCCACCCCGCATGTCGCGGGCGCCGCCGCCCTCCTCAAGCAGCAGCACCCCGACTGGACCTTCCACGAGTTGAAGTCCGTGCTCGTGGGCTCGGCCAAGGGCGGCGACTACTCGCCGTACAAGCAGGGTTCGGGCCGTATCCAGGTCGACAGGGCGATCCGCCAGACCGTGGCCGCCGAGACGTCCTCGGTGAGCTTCCCGGTCCAGCAGTGGCCGCACACCGACGACACCCCGGTCACCAGGAAGCTGACGTACCGCAACCTCGGCACGAAGGACGTCACGCTGTCCCTGTCGGCCACGGCCCGCGACCCCAGGGGCGAGGCGGCCCCGGCGGGCTTCTTCACCCTCGGCGCGGACAAGGTCACGGTCCCGGCCGGGGGCAGGGCGTCGGTCGACGTCACCGTGAACACCAAGCTGGGCGGCACGCTCAACGGCACGTACTCGGCGTACGTGACCGCCACGGGTGGCGGCCAGACCGTCCGCACCGCGCTGGGCGTCGAGCGGGAGACGGAGGCGTACGACCTCACCGTGAAGTTCGTCGACCGCCCCGGACAGCGCCCGGTCCACCTCACCACCTTGTCCACGACCTTCCGGGGCGACATCGGCTACACCAGCCAGACCACCGACGACGTCGTCACCTTCCGCGTCCCCAAGGGCGACTACATGCTGGACTCGCTCAGCATGAAGGACCCCGGCTCGACCGAGGGCGGCGCCGACTGGCTGGCCCAGCCCGTGCTGAAGATCGACGGGAACACGACGGTCACGCTCGACCTGAACAAGACCAGGTCGGCCGACATCACCGTGCCGGACAAGCAGGCCAAGCCGCTACAGGCCCAGGTGTCGTACGAGTACATGCCCGCGGACGTGTGGTCCGGCGTCGTGATGCCCTCCTTCTCCGACATCCGGCTCGCGCACGTTGGCCCGGCGAGGTCCTCCGGCCTGGTGCAGACCTGGTCCGGGCAGTGGACCAAGGGCAGCGGCGCCGAGTACGACATCGTCGGCGGCGGCGAGGTGAAGAAGGTCTCCGGGGCTCGCGTCCACCACTACAAGGCGAGCGAGCTGGCCACGGTGAAGGCCGGTCTGGGCGCCTCGGCCCCCGGCAGGACCGGCGCGCTCGGCATGACCGTCAGCGTGCCGTTCGGCTACGGCTTCCACACCCCGGTCGAGCAGAAGCTGCCCGCCACCCGCACGCTGTACCTGTCGACCGGCGAGGGTGCCGAGTGGTACTTCGACTTCGAGCAGTACTCGGGGAAGCGGGACGAGGACGGTTTCCCGATCGCCGACGCGTCCTCCGACACCGGCTCCTACCAGAAGCTCACCGCGGGTAAGACCTACCGGAAGGCGTTCAACACGGCGGTGTTCGCGCCGCGGACCGTCCCCGGCGAGGCCGGCGTCTTCCACAGCGACGAAGGGATCTACGGCAAGCTCCCGCTCTTCGCCGACGGCAAGGGGCACGCGGCGGCGTCGGACCTCACCTCGGTGCGGACGACCCTGTACCGGAACGGCAGGAAGGTCGGCTCGAACGCCGACCCGCTCACCGGCAGCAAGACGTTCAAGGTCCCGGCCGACGAGGCCGAGTACAGGCTCACCACCACGGCCAGGCGCAGCGCCAAGGTCCAGGCCGCCTCCACGCGGGTCGATGCGAGCTGGACGTTCCACTCGAAGGAGCCGTCCTCCGGCTTGCCGGCCGAACTGCCGGTCTCCACGGTCCGCTTCAAGGCGCCCGTCGGTCTCGACAGCCGGGTCAAGGCCCGCCAGACGATCACCTACCCGGTCACCGTCGAGGGCGCGGCCAAGGGCCGCAACCTCAAGTCGCTGTCCGTCTACGTCTCTTACGACAACGGCAAGACCTGGAAGAAGACCGACGTCAAGAACGGAAGGATCACCGTGAAGAACCCGGCGAAGGGGAAGGGCGTCTCCCTCCGCGTCAAGATCACCGACAAGAAGGGCAACAGGTCGACGATCTCGATCCACAACGCGTACTACGGCAAGTGAGGCCGCAGTTCGCCAAGCGGGATCACTGAGTGGGGCGGTCTGCCGGAAGCACAGAATCCGGCCGGCCGCCCCTGTTCGGTGGGTCGGCTCTCCGCGGTGCCGGACTTCACGGCACACACCATGGATCGCACTCCAGTGAGAGCTCCACACGCTTCTCCCTGGGGTGTCGGCCCGGACCAGGCCAGGCGGATGGCGGTTACAGGGCAGCGGCCTCCTCGGTGGTGAGGAAGCGCAGGTTCTGCACGTGCTCGTTGACGAACATGGGCACGCCGTCCGAGGCCAGGTACCACGCCGGCTTGCCCCCGCTGTCGCGGATCACCCTGCCGTTGACACGAAGGTTCTCGAAAGTGACGTCCTTGATGACGTGGTCGGCGTCGAGGCCGATCAGCAGTAAGGGTCCGGCCGGGTGGGCCACCGCGGCGTGAACCGTCTCCCGTACTCACACCGATTCGTGCACATGACGGTGGTCGGTACCGCCATCCTTCTTCCGTCGACCAAGAGAGTGGGCAAGTCCCCCCCTCCCGAAAACGCACTGCGCGCGGTCGTGCCCATGGCGTTTCGGAGGGCTGGCCGACGAGCCCGAGAAACCGAGGTCGGCGTCGGCGAGTGAGGAGAACGTGCTACGGGGCGAACGAGAAGTGCAGAGTTCGGCCGTACTCGCCCGTCGCCGTGGTGGGGCCGCCGCTCGGGCCGAGCGCCGCCGGCGCGTCGAACTTGGTGCCGATCGCCGGGATGGCGTCGAGGAAGGACAGGTCCCCCTTGGGGAAGGGGGGCGCGGTATAGCGGGGGTCGGGCCCGAACCGGGGCGTGAAGAGGCGCAGGTAGAGGTTCTCCTCCTCGCAGACCACGGTGATACGTCCGGCGGTGGTGTGCAGGCACGCCCAGCGGACGTCCGCGTGGTAGCCCTTGAACTCCGGGTACACCCAGCCGTCCGCACCGGTCGCGGTGTCGTTGTACTTCTTCGTCCAGACGTCCGTCGTGACACCGCGCAGCCGGTTCTTCCACACCCGGAGGGGTCCGTGGCCGAGCCACGTCACGCCGGTCACCTGCGATTCGGGGTGGTCGAAGCCGACGCCGAAGAGGTCGTACTCGCCGGTGAGGTGGTAGCGGTAGTCCAACTGCAGCCAGCCGCTGGGATGTAGAGACCACCGGACATGGCGCAGGAGGCCGGAGTACTCGGCCTCCACCGTGTAGCCGTTGCCGTCCGGCCCGTGCGTGAGCCGGTCGGGGTCGGTCGGTCCGGTGGTGGGCAGCGGGCCGCGGGACAGAGTGAAAGCCCTCCCCCGGTGGGTGATGCCGGCCAGCATGCCGGTCGCGGCGTCGAGCGTCACCGTGGTGTGGCGGGAAGCGAGGACCAGGCGGTCGTCCACGAGGGAGCCGCGTACCGCCGGCCCCGGGCCCGTCCGTACCAGTCGCCTAGCCGTGTCCCAACCGAACGTGATCTCTAGGTTTTCGCTGGTCAGGCATGGTTTCACGCGGGGCGAGGAAGGCATGCCGGCGTCTTGTGTCCGCTTCATGACCGAGGGGTGTGCGGTGGCGTCGGTGCTGGGAATGCTGGAGGAACGAGAGGCGGCTGCCCGCGTGCGGGTGGAGGGCTTGCGAGAGGAAGTCGCGCGGTTGGCTGAGGTGTTGGAGGCCGCGGAGATCGAGCTGGACCGGCGGGTGATTGCGCGGGAGGAACTGGTCGAGGCCCTGGCAGTCTCTGCGGCCGAGTCCACTGCCGTGACCACGACCGAGGCGGAGGAGAAAGCGGCGCCGTCGCTCGCGCCGGTGCCGGGCTCGACGGTGCCGCCCTGGCGGGAAGGGCTGCCGGTGACGGTTCGGGCGCCGGACTATCAGCGGATTCTGGGCGTGCTGGAGCAGCAGCGATCCACGGGTCACGGGCCGCTTCGAGCCAAGGAGATCGCGGTGGAGCTGGGCCTTGGGGCGACRCCGGCGAAGGTCGAGGGGCTGCGGTCGAAAGCCCGGCGCCTGGCGGAGCGCGGGTGGCTCCTCCTGGAGGCGTCGGGGGCATTAAGCGCCGGCCGGCGGCCCGGGGCCGTGCCAGACGCCGGCTCATCCGCGTGACCATCGACCACCGGATCATCGCCTCGCTGGTGGCGGGCAGGGTCTCGTGGTCCCGGGCCAGACGGCGGGAATTCATCAGCCACGCGAACGTGCGCTCTGCCACCCACCGCCTCGGCAGCACCACGAACCCGGCCATGTCGTCGGTGCGCTTGACGATCTCCAAGGTCAGGGCGAGTTTGTCCCGGCACCAGCCGACGAGGGAGCCGGTGTAGCCGCCGTCGGCCCAGACAAGGGTGATGTCGCGGTGCAGGCGACGCAGTCGCCTCAGCAGGCCGTGGGTGTGGAGGGCGCGCGCGGTGCGCGGCGCTGGGCGTTCCACCAGGGCTCCGCGGCGGAAGACCGCGCCCGCGTTCACCATGCCGCCGACCAGTGCTTCGCCCTCTGTCACCTCGCCCTCAACCATCATGCGATCACGCTATCGTCAGGTCGGCCGTGTGTGGGCCGGCCCCGAAATGGGCTTCGAACTTGGTCGCTCACCTGGGCATTCACCGGACGCTGAGGCGGCCTTCGTCTGAATCATGTGCTCCGACCAAGGTGCACGTGACCACGATGAAGGCCGTGAGGGTGAGTCTGCTGCCTGATGCCGCCGCAGGGAAAGCGTTCGCGGAAGCGTCACGCTTCCGGGACGAGTTGTATGCGTGTGTGACCGTACGGGGCGATGAGCTGTTCGAGCTGGTGGACGCGGTTCTATGTGCTCCGGGGGCGGTGCACTCGGCGGTGGCGTTGACGTTGTTGCCTGAGCACCGGCGTGGGCACGGGGCTATGTACGACGCCTCAATCATGGGCAGATCGATGCCGATCGACTGCGTTCGCTGCTGGCTGGCCTTCCGCATCCTCGTTTCCCGGACGGGAGGCTGGTGCGGGCGGTGGATGTCTCGCCGTGGCCGCGGTCGGACGCGCCGTGCTCCCTTTCATCCTCGCTCGCCAGCCGATAGTCGTACCGATGCGTATCGCGACAGCGTCCTTTCGCTCACGGACCTTACCGAGCTGCGCGTGCGACCCGGGCCGCCTCCACCTTCGCGCCGTCGCGCTCGGGATTCACCAGCAGCGCGAAAAGCGCACCTCCCGCAATGGCGATGCCACCCATCAGCATGAACACGTTGGTGTAGCCCTCGGCGAGCGAGCCCGCGGATCGGGCCGCGTCCAGTACGACGCCCGTGACCCATGGCCCGGCGGCGGCGAGGAAACCGGCGACGGCTACGCCGATCGACAGGACGCTTGTGCGCTGCCCCGGCGGCACGATCTGCACCAGGGCCGGGTTGGCCACGGCATGGACGGTCATGGCCAGCCCGTAGCCCATCATCAGCAGGGCCATCGGGAGCACTGCACCGGAGACGAGGGGAAGGGCCGCCAGGAAGACACCGCCGAGCGCGAGCAGCCCACCGCCCCATATCCCGCGCACGATTCGGGACGTGGCCCCCTTCCTGAGCCTCCGGTCGCTCCACCCGCCGTAGAGGTACAAGAACACCATCGCGGAGATGCTCGGCACGCCGAAAAGCGAGCCCGCCGTGACCGCCGAGAACCCCAGCGCCTCCTGGAAGTAGGACGGAAGCCAGGTCAGGACCACGACCACGAGCATCGAAGAGGCCGTGAACGCGGCCACGTACCCGACGAAGGTGCCTGTCAGTAGGATGGTCCCTATGGGCGCACGAGATCCGGTCTGTGTGACGGTTCCGGTCCCGGCCTGGCCGTAGGGGCCCTCTCTCCCGAGGAAGAGCCAGGCCGGCGCCCAGGCGAAGCCCAGGAGCGCCACGGCGAGGAAGCCCGCCTCCCAGCTCCATGCGGCGATCATCAAGGCCAGCAGCGGGGCGAAGAGCAGCTTGCCGAGTGACGCCCCGGTCGTGAGCAGCGCCGTGGGGAATCCGCGCCGTTCGTCGGGCCACCAGGAGTAGGCGGCCGCGTGCGCCACCGGTCCGGTGGGACCCTCCGCCGCCCCGAGTGTGAACCGGGTCGCCAACAGCAGCCCGCCCGAGGCGGCGAAGAAGATGGGCAACTGGAGGAGCGACCACACCACCACGAGGGTGAACAGAGTGGCCTTGATGGGCAGCCGATCGGCCACGAAGCTGTACAGCAGCGCGGCGGCCGGGCCGAGCAGGCCGGCGGCGCTGCTGATGCTGCCGAACTCGGCGGCCGAGAGTCCGAGGTCGGCCATCGCCGGTTGCGCGACCAGCCCGAGAATCGCCTTGTCCAGGTATGCGATCAAGGTGCACCCGAGGAGCATGAGAGTGACGGCCCAGGCCATGACCGGGCGGTGCTTCTCCGGGTTCGTGGCCGCCGTGCTGTCGGTCGTGGCCGGTTCCTGCTGCGGCGGGACGCGCTCGCTCTCCATGGTGTGTTCCTTGTGCGGATGTCGCGGCCCGCCCGTTCGGTCTGGTTACGGCCGAACGGGTACGCGGGAACTGGGCAGAAGGGCGGGCGTACGGACGCCGGCGCAACGATGTCGTGGTGCCGGATACGCGGAGTTCGGTCCGGGGAGTGCTAGTCCGGCGAGCGTCGCCGTCCCCCACCTTGCCGGCAGTGCCCGTCACAGCGGCTCGTGCAGTAGTGCCGTGCGGCCGTTGGCGGTGCCGGTGTCGAGGTCCTGCACGTCCGGCCCGGTCGAGCCCCCGTACGTGGCGATCTTGTACTCGGTCGCCGTGAGGGAAAGGGACAGCTCACGAATCCGGCGRCGGATGGTGTCGCGATGTTCGAGCAGCATGTCGAGCCGCTCGGGCACCGTGTGCTCCCCGGCGGCGACGAGCGAGATGTAGTGCTGCAGATCGCGCATCGGCATACCGGACAGCCGCATCCGGGTGAGGAACACCAGGCGCCGCACCGCGTCGGCGTCGTAGACGCGATGGCCGTTGCTGTCGCGGGCCACCTCGACCAGTCCGGCGCGCTCGTAGTAGCGCAGCGTGTGGGGCGAGATGTCGAGGAGGTCGGCGACCTCGGTGATCACCATCGACTCGGGCACGTCGGCCAGGTCGGTGAGGCGGTGGATCGCCTCAACCGACAGCGGGCCGTCGTCCCCGAGCATTGCGAGCGCCCGGTTCATCAAATCGTCAGTAGCCATGTCAGCCAACCTAGATCGGTCGGACCGACGCCGGGACACCTTCGAAGTCGGCGCTGCGGGCGGTCCCGGCCCACCGCTCCACCTCGTCCAGGCCCCGCCGGTAAGCACCCGAGATACGCTCGACCGCCTCGCGCCCGAGCGGCAGCCGCAGCGGCACCTCGTCACTGTGCGCGAGCGACACGATGATTTCGGCCGCCCGCGCCGGGTCACCTTCCTGGAGGCCGTCGGCCCCGGCCAAGTCAGCGCGGACGTCGGAGAGAAGTTCACGGTAGGTCTCGGACGCCTCGGCGAACTCAAGCACGTCGGCCGCGTTGAAGTCGGTCCGGAACCGGCTGGGCTCGACGATCATCACGCGGATCCCGAACGGCGCGACCTCCCCAGCCAGGGCCTCGGACCAGCCTTCGAGGGCGAACTTCGACGCGGAGTAGGTCGACACGCCGGGGAACGACATCCGGCCGGCCTGGCTGCTCATCTGCACGATCGTCCCGGTGCCCCGCGCGTGCATCGCAGGCAGCGCCGCACGGACGAGCGCGGCAGGGCCGAACAGGTGCAGATCCATCAGCTCACGCAGCTGCGCGTCGCTGACCTCCTCGACCGCTCCGACCACGGCCCGGCCCGCGTTGTTGACGAGCACGTCGAGCTGACCGAAGCGGTCGAGGGTGTCCCGCACGAGGTCCGCAGCCGCAGTGATGTCTCGGGCGTCGTACTTCGCGATCAGGCAGTTGTCCGGGTACCTGGCCTCCAGGTCGGCCACGCTCTCGGGCCGGCGCACCGCCGCTACCACATAGTCGCCCTTCGCGAGCGCCGATTCCGCCAGTGCGCGCCCGAAACCGCGGGACGCGCCGGTGATGATCCATGTCTGTTTGCTCATGGCGGCGACGCTAGGGTTTTGAGCGCGCTCGAACGCAAGCCTGCGCGACCACGACACGGAAGATCACGACCGGAAAGCGCACCACGCATGGGCCCGCGCGCGGCACCGCGCAGCGGCAGGCTCCGCGAGCGAGGAATCCGGCACCGCATCTCCCGCAAGGACATCGAGTACGCCACCCGGCTGGGTCGGCACCGCCTGGTGGTGGAGCATCGGCTGCCGCCGCCTCACCACATGAAGCGATGTTCCGGCCCTGGGCTACCGTCTGTGTCACCCGCGCAGGTGGGGACGTTCCGGATTGACGGGCGCTGGATGAGCACACGGCCGGAACGGCCGGAGAAAGGTGCCACGTGTACAGCTCGCGTCTGGAGCGACAACCGACGCCATGGACCCGACTGACCGGTGTCTTTCACAACAGGCCCTAGGCCTGCCCGGCGAGGGGATGCCTGCACATCTCGGGCGCGGCGGAACTTACGGTTTGTGGGTTACCCAGAGCAGCTCCGCCGGCCAGCGGTGTGCCCAGTCGGGTGGGTCGGTTTCGTTGTAGCCGTTGGGTGTTCCAAGTTCGGGCCGCGGCTCGATGAGGTCGTCGATGATGAGACCCGCGCTGCGCAGGACCTTGACCCAGTCGCCGTAGGTGAGCTGATAGCTGGTCGCGCCGTCGTCTTCGGCGATGGTGTTCAGCCCGAAGTAGTCCTGCTGCAGCGTCGTGGTCACGCGGCTGGCGGCTTCGTCGTAGCAAGCTTCGAACCATGGGCTGGCGACGTTGAACACCAGGCGTCCGCCTCGGCCCAGGACGCGTGCGGCCTGCGGGACCGCCAGGTGCGGGGGCGCCCAGCTGAGCCCACCGAAGTCGCAGAACACCAGGTCGAAGCTGTCGGCGGCGAAGGGGAGTTGTTCGGCGGCGCCTTGCACTAGCGGGTAGCGGGCCGCTCCCATCGCGCGGGCCGCTGCAGCGAGTTGGGCTTCGGACAGGTCGAGCCCGACCACGTTGGCGCCCTCGGCGGCGAGCGCCCTGGACCACTGGCCGGCGCCGCAGCCGAGTTCGAGGACGCGCTTGCCGGTGACGTCGCCCAGGGCGTGCAGGTGCGCGTCGGGGATGGAGTACATGCCCCACAGCCGGGGTGTGGCGCCGATTTGCGGGTCGTGCTCGTGCTGGTAGGCGCTGCTGATCTGGTTCCAGAGCCGCCGGTTGGCGGGGATGCTGTCCACGTGCCGACTCCAGCACTGCCTGCCGGGGGCGGTCAACACGATTAGGGCACTGGCCGGCGGGCCTTGACCCTTGATCTTGGACACACGAGACACTGGATCCTGAGGATCTGAGAACGGACATCTCGTGGTCATGAAGAACTATCCACCGCAGTTCAGGGCGGACGCGGTCGCGCTGTACCAGTCGCGGCCCGAGGCGACGATCCGGCAGGTCGCTGCCGATCTGGGAATCAACCCCGAGACCTTGCGGAACTGGGTCCGGGCGGCCGGCGCGAGCCGGCCGCGAGGACGCAGGGCAGAGGCACCCGCCGAGCCGCCGACACCGCTGGAGTGCGGAGAACGCCGCTCTGCGGCAAAAGGTTCGCGAGCTGGAGGAGGAACGCGAGATCCTGCGCAAGGCGGCGAAGTATTTCGCCGGGGAGACGCGCTGGTGAACCGCTTCCAGTTCGTCGCCGACCACCAGCGCCGCTACGGCGTGAAGCGGCTGTGCGCCATCCTGGGCATCGCCCGCTCCAGCTTC
>NZ_NGFN01000198.1 GCF_002148965.1 Streptomyces swartbergensis
CAACCCCGCTCGGCGCCCCCCTCCGAGCAATCGCCTCCCGCGACGCCACCCCCTCCGGCGACCCTCATCGGGTCGGTGCAGCGCGCGATGCGCCTGCTGGAGACCGTCGCGGCGCACGAATACGGCGCCCCCGCCAAGCAACTGGCCCGGGAGACCGGGCTGGCCCTGCCCACCACCTACCACCTGCTGCGCACCCTCGTGCACGAGGGCTATCTGAGCCGGGACAAGGGCCTGTTCTTCCTCGGCGAGGCCGCCGAGCGGCTGAGCAGCAGCGGGGCACGGCAGAAACGTCGCAGCACGGTCGTCGACGCCCTCGCGCGCTGGCGGGACACGCTCGGTGTGCCGGTGTACTACGCGGTGTACCGCGAGGGTGAGATCGAGCTCATGTGCGTCTCCGACACCCCGGCCAATCCCGCGGTCGAGGAGTGGGCCGACTTCCGGGAGACCGGGCACGCGCACGCCATCGGGCAGTGCCTGCTGTCCCAGCTGGACGAGGAGGCCCGCCGGGACCACCTCGACCGCTATCCGGTGCAGGCCCTCACGCCGTACACCGTGCGGGACAACCACAGCCTGCTGCGCCGTCTGGAGCGAGTACGGCGGATGGAACCTGTGACCGAGCGTCAGGAGTACGCCCTGGGCGCCGTGTGCGCGGCGATTCCGCTCACCCTCGGCACCACGGCCGCCACGATGGCCATCTCCCTGCCCGCCCACCAGGAGCACCGACTGCTCCCGGCGGCCCGGCAGTTGCAGAGCGAGATCGGGAGTCTGCTCGGGTCGCTCGCGCTCTCTATCAGTATGTGAAAACTCACTCCTTGTGATCTGCTGTGTACGTTCAGCAAGATTCCACCAAGTGTCAGAGGTACGTTCCCGGCCAGTCCACGGCGAATGACGGGGTTAGCGATGCGCGAGTCCGTACAGGCAGAGGTCATGATGAGCTTTCTCGTGTCGGAGGAGCTCTCCTTCCGCATTCCGGTGGAGCTGCGCTATGAGACCAGTGATCCCTATGCCGTCAGGCTGACCTTCCACTTGCCCGGTGATGCCCCGGTGACGTGGGCTTTCGGCCGGGAGCTGCTGATCGACGGGGTCGGCCGGCCGTGCGGGGAGGGCGACGTGCGGGTCACGCCCGTCGAACCGGACGCGCTGGGCGAGGTGCTGATCCGGCTTCAGGTAGGCAGTGACCAGGCGCTGTTCCGGTCGTCGACGGCACCGCTGGTCGCCTTCCTCGACCGCACCGACAAGCTGGTGCCGCTGGGCCAGGAGGGCTCGCTCGCCGACTTCGACGCCCATCTCGACGAGGCCCTGGACCGCATCCTGGCGGAACAGGGCGCCGGCTGAGACATCCGTCGGCGGCATGGTGGAGGAACGCTTCACCGGATGCCGCCGAGCTGAGCAGGAACGCTTCTCCGTACGGTGGGACATATGGCTTCGGACTGCGAGAGCCGTCAGCGCTTGCGGCGCCGGCCCTTCCCCCCGCGTGCCGGGGCCGCGGCGGCCTCCACGGCAGGCTGCACGGCGGGCTGCACTCCCGGGCGGTCGGCCGAGACCACCAGCGAGGCCAGGGCCGTGGTGACCGGCACCGAGGCGACCAGACCGATCGAACCGATCAGCGTGCGCACGATCTCCTCCGCGACCAGCTCGCTGTTGGCGACCGTCCCGACACTGCTCTGCGCGATGGAGAACAGCAGGAGCAGCGGGAGGGCGGCACCCGCGTAGGCGAGGACGAGCGTGTTGACGACCGAGGCGATGTGGTCGCGGCCGATCCGGATACCCGCGCGGTAGAGGCCGCGCCAGCCCATGGACGGGTTGGCCTCGTGCAGCTCCCAGACAGCCGACGTCTGCGTGACCGTCACGTCGTCGAGCACACCCAGCGATCCGATGATGACGCCGGCGAGCAGCAGACCGCTCATGTCGATCGTCGGGTAGAGGCCGTGGATCAGACCGGTGTTGTCGTCGGTGTTACCGGTGAGCGCCGCCCAGCCGATGAACAGCGAGCCGAGAACGCCGATCAGCAGCAGTGAGATGAGGGTGCCGAGCACCGCCACGGATGTCCGGGCCGACAGGCCGTGACACAGATACAGGGCGATGAGCATGATGGCGCTCGCACCGACCACCGCCACGAGCAGCGGGTTCGAGCCCTGAAGGATCGCGGGCAGGATGAAGAGGTTCAGCACCAGGAAGCTGATGGCCAGCGCGACCAGGGCCATGACACCCCGCAGTCGCCCGACGACCACGACGGCGAGGGCGAAGATGCCGGCGAGCAGCGCCAGGGGCAGACGGCGGTTGATGTCGGTGACCGAGTACTGCAGGTCCCTCGGCGCGGAGGGCTCGTAGGCGACCACGACCTCCTGGCCCTCTTCCAACTGGCGGGACTGATCCGGCTGGACGATCTCGGTGAAGGTACGGCCCTTGTCCTTGCCGCTGTCGACCCGGATCGTCGCCCGCTTGCAGGTGCCGTTCTCCTGCTGCACCGCGGAGGAGCCCTCGGCGGTGGAGGTGTCGCCGGTCGACGGGACACCCGAGGCGCCGGCCTCCTTGCAGCTCACCTCCACGACCTTGGTGACCGAGGCCTGCTGCGTCTGCCGGTCGAAGCCGACGCCGGTGCGCTCGTGCGGTGGGGCGCCGCCCGGCCACAGCACGGCGAGACCGATCAGCACGGCGGCGGCGAAGGGGATCAGGACGGCCGCGATGACCTTGCGCAGGTGCAGGGAGACGGGCGTGGCAGGACCGTGGCTGTGCGAGTGCCCGTGGCCGCCGCCGGGTGCCGGGCCGGGGCCGTTTCCGTGACCGTGCCCGTCGCCTCCACCGTGACCGTGGCCGCCGCCGGGACCGTGGCCTTGGCCGTGCTCGTCGCCGCCGGCGTGACCGTGACCGTGGCCGTGGCCTTCGCCGTGTCCGTCGCCCTCACCGTGTCCGTGGCCTCCGCCGGGCCTGTCGCCCTCTCCGGGGCCGGGACCGTGCCAGCCTCCGGAGCCGGGACCGTACGCACCGGACAGGCCGGATGGACCGGCACCCCGCCCGTTCTCGGGGCCGGTCCTGTGCCCCTGCGCCTGCCCCCGGGCAGGACCGAGCCCGCCGGGGTCGGCGAAATCGTGCTCGTGCCCACGGCCGTTGCCGTTGCCGGCGCCGGATCCGCGGGGCGGTTCGGGCGGTGGGTAAGGAGGACGCTGCGTCGTGGTCACCGACCGATCATCCCAAGAACGAGGGGGGCCCTCTGTTCACCGCGCCAGAATTGCCGCTAGCGTGGAGGCACCTTTTGTACACGCGGGAGCTCGGAGCACCGGGCTGAGAGGGCGCTGACCTCCGTCCCAGCGATGTTTCACATGAAACATCACCGAAGTCGAGTGATGTTTCACACGGAACGTCGGCAGACGGAAGCCGCTGCGTCGACCGCCGAACCTGTTACCGGGTAATGCCGGCGTAGGGAGTAGGTCTCATGACCAACAAGGACGCACGCACGCCTGCCTCCGTTCAGGACGCACAGTCCGAGGAGGCCGGAAAGTCCATCGGCTGGCACAAGGCGTACGTCGAGGGCTCTCGCCCCGACCTGCGCGTGCCGGTCCGGCAGGTGCATCTCACCAACGGGCAGTCGGTCACGCTGTACGACACGTCGGGCCCGTACACCGATCCGCTCGTCGACACCGACGTCCGCAGGGGCCTGTCGCCGCTGCGCGAGAACTGGATCATCGCCCGTGGCGACACCGAGGAGTACGCGGGCCGACCCGTCCGTCCCGAGGACGACGGCATCAAGCACACCTCACCGCGCGGCGGCCTCCGCAACCTCGACGCGGTCTTCCCCGGCCGGCCGCGTCAGCCGCGCCGCGGCAAGGACGGCAAGGCGGTCACGCAGCTCGCGTACGCCCGCCGCGGCGAGATCACGCCCGAGATGGAGTACGTGGCCATCCGGGAGAACGTTTCGCCCGAGGTGGTCCGTGATGAGATCGCGGCGGGCCGGGCGGTGCTGCCGGCCAACGTCAACCACCCGGAGATCGAGCCGATGATCATCGGCAAGCGGTTCCTGGTGAAGGTCAACGCCAACATCGGCAACTCGGCGGTGACGTCCTCCATCGAGGAGGAGGTCGAGAAGATGACCTGGGCGACCCGCTGGGGCGCCGACACGGTCATGGACCTGTCCACCGGCCGCAACATCCACACCACGCGCGAGTGGGTGCTGCGCAACTCCCCCGTTCCCATCGGCACCGTGCCGCTCTACCAGGCCCTGGAGAAGGTCGACGGCCGGGCCGAGGAGCTGACCTGGGACATCTACAAGGACACGGTCATCGAACAGGCCGAACAGGGCGTGGACTACATGACGGTGCACGCGGGTGTCCGCCTGGCGTACGTGCCGCTGACGGCCAACCGCAAGACCGGCATCGTCTCGCGCGGTGGCTCGATCATGGCCGCCTGGTGCCTCGCGCACCACAAGGAGTCGTTCCTGTACGACAACTTCGAGGAGCTCTGCGAGATCCTCGCCGCGTACGACGTCACGTACTCCCTCGGCGACGGCCTGCGGCCGGGCTCGATCGCGGACGCCAACGACGAGGCGCAGTTCGCGGAACTGCGGACTCTCGGGGAACTCAACCGGATCGCGAAGCGTTTCAACGTACAGACCATGATCGAAGGCCCGGGCCACATCCCGATGCACAAGATCAAGGAGAACATCGACCTTCAGCAGGAGATCTGCGATGAAGCTCCGTTCTATACGCTCGGCCCGCTGACCACGGACGTCGCGCCGGCGTACGACCACATCACCTCCGGCATCGGTGCCGCGATGATCGCCTGGTGGGGCACGGCCATGCTGTGTTACGTCACGCCCAAGGAACACCTGGGCCTGCCGAACCGTGACGACGTCAAGACCGGCGTCATCACCTACAAGATCGCCGCCCACGCAGCGGATCTCGCCAAGGGACACCCGGGTGCCCAGGAGTGGGACGACGCGCTGTCCGACGCCCGTTTCGAGTTCCGGTGGGAGGACCAGTTCAACCTGGCCCTCGACCCGGACACGGCACGGGAGTTCCACGACGAGACCCTGCCGGCGGAGCCCGCCAAGACGGCTCACTTCTGCTCGATGTGCGGTCCCAAGTTCTGCAGCATGAAGATCTCGCAGGACATCCGCCGTGAACACGGCGGCACCCAGGCCGAGATCGAGGACGGCATGGCCCAGAAGTCGAAGGAGTTCGCGGCGAGCGGGAACCGCGTGTACCTGCCCATCGCGGACTGATCCGTCCGCGCACAGGCCGGGGGCCGGTTGGCGCCGGTCCCCTGGCCTGTCGAGCGGATCCGGCCCGCGGCACTGATCGCGTAACGGAAACGGCACGATGTCGCCTGTCCGCTCCAAGATCCCTAGTGTCGCCGGCATGGATGGGATCGATGTGGTCAACGGCGTCGTGGGCGCTGTACTAGGCATGTTGTTCGCCGTGCTGTTCCAGCAGCCGCTCCAGGACGCGTGGTACCGCCTGCGCAGACGTTCGACGAGCGCGATCCGCAGCCTGGGCCGGCGGGACGAGTCGGCGCCCGCCTGGCAGGCGTTCTCCCTCGGCCCGCTCCAGACGTCCGCCCTGATCGTCGAGGGCGACGGAGAGCTGCCCATATCGCCCGGAACCGTCCACGTGCACGTACTGGACGAGGAGGTGAGGCTGCCCTCGGACATGGCCGGCTGGCGGGACGAGATCGCCGAGGAGAGCGAGCGCCTGCAAGCCGAGGGACGCACACCCCTGTGGAACGGCCCCCGGTACGCGGTCGAATCCCTCGACATCTCCCGTACGGCCCTGGAGGAGCGACCCGAAGTCCACCTGAGGCTGCGGCCGACCGATTACTACACCTTCCTCGCCGCGCAGCAACTCGACCGCCGGCTCCCGGACGGCACGACACCCAGGTCGCGCTATCTGGACCCGGACGCGCCGCTCAAGGCTCCGGCCTTCCTCCAGTGCAGCCTGGGGGTCAACGTCGCGGTCGTCACCGCGGACGACATGCTCGTGGTGACTCAGCGCAGCGACCGGGTCCGGATGTCACCGGGCGTCTGGAACTCCTCCGTCAACGAAGGACTGTCACGCCACATCGACTCATCGGGGAGGAACGCACCGGACCTGCACGCGGTGGCCCGCCGCGGCATGCGGGAGGAACTGTCCCTGGAGGCCCACGAGTACACGCTCGAGCTGCTGGCCTTCGTGCTGGACGTGGACAGGAGGGGCTGGAGCGCGCACTTCTACGCGAGGTTGCGGGAGCTCAAGAGCACGGATCTGCAAGCCCGGATGAGCAGGGGCGTCGCCGACCGCTGGGAGCATCAGACCATCGACTTCGTCCCCTTCCGGCCGACGACGGTGGTCAGATACCTGCTGCGCGACGACCGCGTGCACCGGTGGGCTTCGACGGCCCCGGCGCTGTACCACCTCGCGCTGGTGCATGCCTTCAGCCGTCGCACGGTCGAGCGGGTCGAGGCACAGATCCTCCGCCGCCTGTGAAGCCACCGACCGCATGGATCCGGTGCCGCAGGGCCCGGTGTCCGGCTTGCGCTCCCTGAGTTGCTCCCGGGAGCGCAAGCCGACGGACGCTGCGAAAGGGCGCCGGCCGGCTACTCCGGCTGGTGCTCCGGTCCTCCGAAGTCCGGGCTGGTGTAGTCCGGGCTGCTGAAGCTCGGCCGCGAGCCGCGGTTGCCGTCCTCCGGGCTGGTGAAACCCGGGCGGTCGTAGCCGAGGTGCGGCATGCGGCTGACCGGCGTGGACGGGGAGGTGTGGTGCAGCGCGGCGGTCGAGTTCGGGTCGACGAGGGCCTCCCGGAGGAAGGGCAGGATGCCGCGTTCCAGCAGGGCCTCGCGCCAGGCCTCCCTGGCCCGGTCCACCTCCCCTTGCAGTTCGCCGTGCCGGTCGCCCTCGGCCGTCGGCTTGTTGCCCAGGGCTGTGATCAGCAGTCCCACCGCGGCGACGAGGATCGCGACCGCGGTCACGGCACCGAACACCCAGCCCGTGGTGAGCATGGTCCGGGCGAACGCCTGCTCGGGGTTGAGCATCTGGAGGATGTAGCCGACGAGCAGGAAGATCGCCGCGGCGGTTCCGGCCAGTACGGGGGCGAGGACGGCGACGACGGCGACGGCGCCCGCGCCGGCGGTCTCGGCGACCTCGCCCATGGTGGCGGCGAGGCCCGCCGCGCCCGTGTCCGGCTCGGAGGAGCCGGATTCGCGCACGGCCGATCGGTGGGACGGCGCCGGCTGGCGCATTTCCTCACGGACCTTGACGTAGTGCTGGTATTCGGTCGCCGCGGCCGCCGTGATGAGCGCGGTGGCGTTCAGCGCCATGGTGCGCAGTTGTTCGGGGTTGAGCCGCTGTCCGACAGCGGCCAGTTCCGGACGGTGTGGTGCGGAGCGCAGCGCCTCATCGAGGATCCGCTCGTATTCCTGGCGGTCCTCGCTCAGCAGGTGCTGCGGAACGCTGTTCATGTGCATCCCCCGATGCTCCGTAGGGCTTGGGGCTCGGCATGCTGACGAGCCGTCGGGCAGAAACGGAGGGGAGCCTGCTACGGATAAGCCGATGGTAGAGCCGTGAAGGTGGGCGGTGACAGGGGGTTTACCGAAATTGGCCCCTCACCGGTCCGGTCCTGTGACGGCAAACGCCTGCCCGGTGAACGTTCACGTACCCAGCGGCAGTTGCTGGACCAGCAGCTTTCCGGCCATGGTCACGCCGCCGTCCATGGCGATGGCGAGTCCGTCGGCGTAGACGTGCGGTCCCTCGACCACGGGGTCGGAGTTGTCCTCGTCGTCCTCGGAGCCGACCTCGCCCAGCAGATAGGGAATCGGGCTGTGACCGTGAACGATGCGGGTGCCCCCGTACGTATCGAGCAGGGTGCGTACGGCGTCCGCGCCGCCCTCGTCGCGGAAGGAGAACCGCTTGGTGAACTTGCGGAACAGGTCCCAGACCTCGTCCGCGTCGTTGCGCGTGAGCGTCTCTCGGACGGTGTCGTTGACCTCCTCGATGGAGCGGCCGTAGTCGAGGTAGGCGGTGGTGTCGGAGTGGACGAGCAGGTGGCCGTCGACCTCCTCGACGGCGTCCAGACGGGCCATCCACTGCAGGTGGTGGTCCTGGAGGCGGTCCATGTCGGTCTTCTGGCCGCCGTTGAGCAGCCAGGCCGCCTGGAAAGTGGCGGTGCCCGCGCCGGAGTTGACGGGGGTGTCGCCGAACCGCTTCGCGCCGAGCAACAGCAGCTCGTGGTTGCCCATGAGCGCCTTGCAGTAGCCGCCCGCCGCGGCGGCCTCGGCGGACAGCCGCATCACCAGGTCGATGACGCCGATGCCGTCCGGGCCGCGGTCGGTGAAGTCGCCGAGGAACCACAGCCGGGCGGTGCCCGCGCACCAGTTGCCTGCGGCGTCGAGGAGGCCCTTCTCCTGGAGGGCGGCCACCAGCTCGTCGAGGTAGCCGTGCACGTCGCCCACGACGTACAGCGGGCCCTGCCCGGTGTCGGCCTGCGGAGCTGCGGCGGCCTCGGGGTCGACCGTCACCTGGACGGTGTCGCCCCGGTTGATCACGGGCAGATCGCGCTCGGTCGGCGTGTACCCCTCGGGGTAGGTCTCCTCGGGCGGCGGGGCGACCTCGCCGGGGTGGGCGCTGTGGACGTACGGACCGGCCTCGTGGACGTACGCGGGCACCCGGAAGTCGCGCAGCGTCGCCGTCCGCTCCACCTCGGGTCCCTGACCGGCCCCCTGAGTCATCGACCCCTCCACCATCGCGCCGCATCTGCACCGCATCGGACTGCCTGGTCGTAGCGGCCCGTCGGTGTCGTGGGCCCATCATAGGAATGCGGATCGCGCCATGTGATGACCCAGGGGTGGTGAATCAGAGCAAGAGTCCAGTTCACCGCGGCTTTCGCCCCGATTGGGCCGGGCTTTGACCACCGTGTGACCGTCCTCGCTTTCCTTCTCTTCGCGAGAACGATCCCTTCTCTCCGGGGGACCGGCCCTGTTTCTCCCCAGGAGTGCGAACTTCCCTTTGCCCGGGTGTACCGGTCTACGTCTCCTCGGGTGACCGAGGCGGGCTGACCGTCGTGCGCGGCGGGCGCCGCTGGGACGACGTGCGCACGATCAGCTCCGTCGGTATCACCTGCTCCACCGGACGGTCAGAATCCGCTCCCTCGATGGCGTCGATGAGGAGCTGCACCACCGCTGTGCCGATGCGGCGCGGTTTCAGGGAGAGCGTGGTGATGGGCGGATCGGTGTTGGCGTACACGGTGGACTCGCTGCAACAGACCAGCAGCAGGTCGTCCGGCACGCGCAGGCCGTAGCGGCGGGCGGCGGCGAGCAGGTCGGTGCCGTTCGGGTCGAACAGCCCGTAGACCGCGTCGGGCCGGTCGGGGCGGGCCAGGAGTCGGTCGGCGGCGACCGCGCCCGCGCACGGATCGTGCGCCGGGTAGGCCTCGTACACCGGTTCCTGGCCGACGCGCTCGCACCAGCGCAGGTACGCGGTGGTCGACAGGTGGGTGTACGTGTCGGTCGTCGTGCCGGTCAGCAGGCCGATGCGGCGGGCGCCGGCCTCGGCCAGGTGGTCGAGGATGCCGAGGACGGCGGCCTCGTGGTCGTTGTCGACCCAGGCCGTGACCGGAAGCGAGCCGGCCGGGCGGCCGTCGGAGACGACCGGCAGACCCTGCCGGACGAGTTCGCTGACCACCGGGTCCTGGTCTGAGGGGTCGATGACGACCGTGCCGTCCAGGGCGACGTTCGACCACACGTCGTGGCGGGAGGTCGCGGGCAGGATCACGAGGGCGTAGCCGCGGGCGAGCGCGGCGGAGGTGGCGGCCCGCGCCATCTCGGCGAAGTAGGCGAACTCGGTGAAGGTGAAAGGTTCATCCCCGTACGTCGTCACGGTCAGGCCGATGAGTCCCGACTTGCCGGTACGGAGGGTCCGGGCGGCGGCCGAGGGGCGGTAGCCCAGCCGGTCGGCGACTTCGCGGACATGGCGCCGGGTGGCGTCCGGGAGCCGGCCCTTGCCGTTGAGGGCGTCGGAGACGGTCGTGATGGACACTCCGGCGGCGGCGGCCACGTCTCTGATACCCGCCCGACCCGGCCGACTGCCTCGACGTGAGGTTTCCGCGCGGCTCACCTGGTGCTTCCCTGCTGCTGTCATGGCGAGCCGATAGTAGGGCTCATGCGGTGGGGTAGTGCGGACGCATATGCACGCGTTGACAGGCACGTTTCTGCATGATCATTTAGCCTCAATTGCCTTGGAAAGCGAGGGCGTTGAGCGCTCCTATGCCAGTAGGTGACTTGTCGGCCCGCACGGGCCTGCCAAGTGGCCGATGTTGCGAAGAGGTCTCAACTCACCTGCACGGGGGATGCGCGCCACGGCGTGCACCACCGGCGCGTAGATATATGTGCGGCGCGCCCCTGGATTCATACGCCTTCGTACAGCGATGCCCCTGATGCCGGTGGGACGCAGGAGGCCGGCGTTCGTTGCTCCGTCGCGGCTATACGCAGCGGCGCCGAATCCTCATAAGGTGAGGAGTATTGGATGTCGGCGGCGGTCATGGGCCGCCGGTCTTCGCGAGGAGGACTGCGGTGAGCGAGACGAGCCCCAAGCTGCGCGCCGAGCTGGAGGGGATCCCCACCTACAAGCCGGGCAAGCCGGCCGCGGCGGGTGGGCCCGTGGCCTACAAGCTGTCCTCCAACGAGAACCCCTACCCCCCGCTGCCGGGCGTGATGGAGACGGTGACGGCGGCGGCCTGCAACTTCAACCGCTACCCGGACATGGCCTGTACCGGGCTGATGAACGAGCTGTCCGAGCGGTTCGGCGTGCCCCTCTCCCACCTGGCCACCGGCACCGGGTCGGTCGGTGTCGCCCAGCAGCTGATCCAGGCCACCTCCGGCCCCGGCGACGAGGTCATCTACGCCTGGCGGTCCTTCGAGGCGTACCCGATCATCACGCAGATCAGCGGCGCCACGTCGGTGCAGGTGCCTCTGACGTCCGGTGATGTGCACGACCTCGACGCGATGGCCGACGCGATCACCGACCGAACCCGGCTGATCTTCGTCTGCAACCCCAACAACCCGACGGGCACGGTCGTGCGGCGAGCGGAGCTGGAGCGCTTCCTCGACCGGGTGCCCGGTGATGTGCTGGTCGTGCTCGACGAGGCCTACCGCGAGTTCATCCGCGATCCCGAGGTGCCGGACGGTGTCGAGCTCTACCGCCACCGGCCCAACGTCTGCGTCCTGCGGACCTTCTCCAAGGCGTACGGCCTCGCCGGTCTGCGCGTCGGGTTCGCCATCGCCCACGAGCCGGTGGCCGCCGCGCTGCGCAAGACGGCGGTCCCGTTCGGGGTGAGCCAGCTCGCGCAGGAGGCGGCGATCGCCTCGCTGCGTGCCGAGGACGAACTGCTCGGCCGGGTCGGCTCGCTGGTGTGTGAGCGCACGCGCGTGGTCGACGGGCTGCGCGCCCAGGGCTGGACGGTGCCCGAGACCCAGGCCAACTTCGTGTGGCTGCGGCTGGGGGAGCGCACGGTCCCGTTCGCGGAGGCGTGCGAGCAGGCGGGCGTGGTGATCCGGCCGTTCCCGGGCGAGGGTGTGCGGGTCACGGTCGGGGAGACCGAGGCGAACGACATCTTCCTGAAGGTGGCGGAAGGGTTTCGCAAGGAGCTCTAAGAGCTCCAGGAGCTGAGAAGGAACCGCTGTGCGAGCCGGTCGGCGCTAGTCGCCGGCCGGCTCCACGCGTATCGGGTCGCCGTCCCGCACGGTCGCGAGCAGGCGGGGGTCGCCGTCGACGCGGCCCAGGACGTTGCACGGGCTCGCGAGGCGGCACTCGCCGCCCTGCGAGAGGGGCGTGGGGCCGTAGGGCAGGGCGAGGGCGTCGCCGTCGGTCCAGAAGGCGACCGTGCCCGGTTCTACGACCTGCCGGGCGTCTGTTTCACGTGAAACCGACAGTCCTGTGTCGAAGAACACCTCTTCGCCCCAGGTCCGGGCGGTCGAGACGAAGGGCAGCGTCTTGGCGAGTGCCTGGCTGGTCGGTGTGTCGTCGAGGGTCGCGGTGAGGTGGCCTGCGGGCCAGGAAATCCGTATCTGGAGCGGCGTCCGTGTCTGCATGCCGCAGATTCAACAATATGTTGAAGTCCGCGCCAAGAGGTTGACCGCGACCGGGGGACCCCCTCAACGGCTCGAAAGTCCGTGCTGCATAATGGCTTGTGAATGTGAACGCTTTCACAAGCGTAGGTAAGGAGCGGCGACGTGGACCTCGCTTTGGCGCCGGAGACCCTGGCGCGATGGCAGTTCGGCATCACCACCGTCTACCACTTTCTGTTCGTCCCCCTGACGATCTCGCTGGCCGCCCTCACGGCCGGACTGCAGACCGCCTGGGTGCGGACGGAGAGGGAGAAGTACCTCCGGGCGACGAAGTTCTGGGGCAAGCTCTTCCTGATCAACATCGCGATGGGTGTGGTCACCGGCATCGTGCAGGAGTTCCAGTTCGGCATGAACTGGTCCGACTACTCGCGCTTCGTCGGTGACGTCTTCGGCGCGCCGCTCGCCTTCGAGGCCCTGATCGCCTTCTTCTTCGAGTCCACCTTCATCGGCCTGTGGATCTTCGGCTGGGACAAGTTGCCCAAGAAGATCCACCTGGCCTGCATATGGATGGTCTCGATCGGCACGATCCTGTCGGCGTACTTCATCCTCGCGGCCAACTCCTGGATGCAGCACCCGGTCGGCTACCGGATCAACGAGGCCAAGGGGCGGGCGGAGCTCACCGACTTCTGGCTGGTGCTGACCCAGAACACCGCGCTCGCCCAGGTCTTCCACACGCTCACCGCGGCCTTCCTGACCGGCGGCGCCTTCATGGTCGGCATCGCCGCCTTCCACCTGGTCCGCAAGAAGCACGTCCCCGTGATGAAGACCTCGCTGCGACTGGGCCTGGTCACCGTCGTCGTCGGCGGTCTGCTCACCGCGGTCAGCGGCGACGTTCTCGGCAAGATCATGTACCAGCAGCAGCCGATGAAGATGGCCGCGGCGGAGGCGCTGTGGGACGGCGAGAAGCCGGCGCCCTTCTCGGTCTTCGCCGTCGGTGACGTCGACAAGGGGCACAACAAGGTCGCCATCGAGATCCCCGGCCTGCTGTCCTTCCTCGCCAAGGACGACTTCACCTCGTTCGTGCCCGGCATCAACGACGTCAACAAGGCCGAGCAGGAGAAGTACGGGCCTGGCGACTACCGGCCCAACATCCCCGTCGCCTACTGGGGCTTCCGCTGGATGATCGGCTTCGGCATGACGTCGTTCGCCATCGGTCTGGCCGGGCTGTGGCTGACCCGCAAGAAGTTCATGCTGCCGCAGCATCTGCGGGTGGGCGAGGACGAGGTGCCGCATCTCGTGCTGCTGCCGAAGAAGGCCCTCGGTCCGACCCTCACCAAGTGGTACTGGCGCATCGCGATCCTCACCCTGGGCTTCCCGCTGATCGCCAGCTCCTGGGGCTGGATCTTCACCGAGATGGGCCGCCAGCCGTGGGTCGTCTACGGCGTGCTCCAGACCCGTCACGCGGTCTCCCCCGGTGTCTCCCAGGCCGAGGTCATCACCTCGATGGCCGTCTTCACCACGCTGTACGCGATCCTCGCCGTCGTCGAGGTCAAGCTGCTGGTCAAGTACGTCAAGGCGGGCCCGCCGGAGCTGACCGAGGCCGACCTCAACCCGCCCACGAAGATCGGCGGCGACTCCCGTGACGCCGACAAGCCGATGGCCTTCTCGTACTAGGCCGAGGGAGCTGCACAGTCATGGAACTGCACGACGTCTGGTTCGTCCTGATCGCCGTCCTGTGGACCGGCTACTTCTTCCTGGAGGGCTTCGACTTCGGAGTCGGTGTGCTCACGAAGCTGCTCGCCCGCAACCGGCCCGAGAAGCGGGTGCTGATCAACACCATCGGCCCCGTCTGGGACGGCAACGAGGTGTGGCTGCTGTCCGCGGGCGGTGCCACCTTCGCGGCCTTCCCCGAGTGGTACGCCACGCTCTTCTCCGGTTTCTACCTGCCCCTGCTGGCCATCCTGGTCTGCCTGATCGTCCGGGGTGTGGCCTTCGAGTACCGCGCCAAGCGGCCCGAGGAGCACTGGCAGCGCAACTGGGAGACGGCGATCTTCTGGACCTCGCTGATCCCCGCGTTCCTGTGGGGTGTGGCCTTCGGCAACATCGTGCACGGCGTGAAGATCGACCAGGACTTCAACTACGCCGGTGGCGTCCTGGACCTGCTCAACCCGTACGCGCTGCTCGGCGGTCTGGTCACGCTGGCGCTGTTCACCTTCCACGGGACGGTGTTCGTCGGGCTCAAGACCGTCGGGGAGATCCGGGAGCGGGCGCGGAAGCTGGCACTGCGGGTCGGTCTGGTGACCGCCCTGCTGGTCCTCGCTTTCCTGCTGTGGACGCAGTCCGACCGGGGCGACGGGGCGTCGCTCGTCGCACTGGTCGCGGCCGTGGTGTCGCTCGTCGTGTCGCTGGTCGCGGCGCGGGCGAGGCATGAGGGCTGGGCGTTCGCCCTGTCGGGGCTCACCATCGTGGCCACGGTGGCGATGCTCTTCCTGACGCTGTTCCCGAACGTCATGCCGTCGACGCTGAACCCGGACTGGAGCCTGACGGTCACCAACGCCTCGTCCAGCCCGTACACGCTGAAGATCATGACCTGGTGCGCGGCCATCGCCACTCCGGTCGTGATGGTCTACCAGGGCTGGACGTACTGGGTGTTCCGCAAGCGCATCGGTACGCAGCACATCGCCGAGACCGTGCACTGAGGTGTGTTTCACGTGAAACCAATCGATCCGCGTCTGCTCCGGTACGCCCGTGCCACCCGGGTCTTCCTGGTGGCGGTCATCGCCCTCGGGGTGATCGGGGCGGGACTGGTCATCGCCCAGGCGATGCTCATCGCCGAGGTGGTGGTCGGCGCGTTCCAGCACCGCATGACGGTGTCCGAACTCGCCACTCCCCTGCTGCTCCTGGCCGCCGTCGCGGTCGGCCGGGCGCTGGTCGGCTGGCTCACCGAGCTCGCCGCGCACCGGGCGAGCACGGCGGTGAAGTCCGAGCTGCGGGGGCGGTTGCTGGAGCGTGCCGCTCAGCTGGGGCCGGGCTGGCTGAGCGGGCAGCGCACCGGTTCGCTGGTCGCTCTGGCCACCCGGGGCGTCGACGCCCTCGACGACTACTTCTCGCGGTATCTGCCGCAGTTGGGTCTCGCGGTGGTCGTGCCGGTGGCGGTGCTGGCGCGGATCGTCACCGAGGACTGGGTCTCCGCGGCCATCATCGTGGGCACCCTGCCGCTCATCCCCGTCTTCATGGTGCTGATCGGCTGGGCCACCCAGTCGAGGATGGACCGTCAGTGGCAGCTGCTGTCGCGGTTGTCCGGGCACTTCCTGGACGTCGTCGCGGGGCTGCCGACGCTGAAGGTCTTCGGGCGGGCCAAGGCGCAGGCCGAGTCGATCCGGCGGATCACCGGCGAGTACCGGCAGGCGACCATGCGGACGCTGCGGATCGCCTTCATCTCGTCCTTCGCGCTGGAGCTGCTCGCGACGATCTCGGTGGCCCTGGTCGCCGTGACGATCGGCATGCGGCTGGTGCACGGAGAGATGGACCTGTACATCGGCCTGGTCATCCTGATCCTGGCGCCGGAGGCGTATCTGCCGTTGCGGCAGGTCGGGGCGCAGTACCACGCGGCGGCGGAGGGACTCGCCGCGGCCGAGGAGATCTTCGAGGTCCTGGAGACGCCCGTCCCGGCGTCCGGCTCCGAGGCCGCGCCGGAGGGTGCGCTCTCCTTCGAGGGCGTGACCGTCCGGTACCCGGAGCGTTCGGCGGACGCCGTTTCGGACGTGTCCTTCACTGTCGAGCCCGGGGAGACGGTCGCCCTCGTCGGGCCGAGTGGCGCCGGCAAGTCGACGCTGCTCAACGCCCTGCTGGGGTT
>NZ_NGFN01000199.1 GCF_002148965.1 Streptomyces swartbergensis
CGCCTCCCCCGTCCCGCTGCTCGTCGCGGACGGCGTCGCCGCCCTGGCGGGCGCGCCGGCGCTCACCGATGCCCAGCGCCAGCCACTGCTCGTCACCCTGCTGATCGTCATGTCGCTGATGCTGCGCCGGCGCGACGGGCGGCCCCCGGTACCGGGGCTGCTGGAGGAACTGCCCGCCGTGTGCGGCCGCATCGCGGTGGCCTGGCTGGCACTCGCGGCGCTCCTGGCGGCGTACCGGCCGGAGCACGCGTTGTCCCTCCGTACCGTGCTGACGGGCCTCGCCCTGCACGCGGCGGCCGGCTGTGTGCTGCGCGGAGCCGTGCACGCGCGGCGACGCGCCGCGCTGCTGCGCCACCCGCACACCGCACTCGTCCTCGGACCGGCCGCGACCGCGCAGCGCGTGGCCGCCGCCGTACTGCGTCACCCGCGGTGCGGCGTGCGGCCGGTGGGGATCGTCGCCGAGCAGCCGGACGGCACCGAGAGCCTGCCGGTTCTGACGACGCCTGAGGAGGTCGAGCGAGCGGTCATCCAGAACGGGGTGCGGGCGGTGCTGGCCGTTCACCCCTCCGTACGCGCCGAACAGGAGCCGCTGCTGCGGGGGCTGGCCGAGTCGGGCTGCGTGGTCTGGGAGGTCGACGCCGATTCCCCGTCGTACGCGACGCGGGAGCGGCTGGCCGGGTTCTCCTGCCGGCGCCTGGACATGTCCCCGGCCAGACGCGGCAGCGCGGCCAAACGGACGCTCGACATTCTTGTGTCGGGAACGCTGTTGCTGCTGGTCAGCCCGCTGCTGCTGGCCTTCGCCGTGGCGCTGCGGATCAGCGACGGGCCGGGCGTGGTGTTCCGGCAGGAGCGCATCGGCAGGAACGGCAAGCCGTTCACGCTGCTGAAGTTCCGTACGCACCGCCCGGTCGACGAGCACGAGTCGGCAACCCGGTGGAGCGTGGCGAACGAGAACGAGATGCGCTGGTTCTGCCGGATGCTGCGGCGCACCTCGCTCGACGAACTGCTCCAGCTGTGGAACGTGCTCCGGGGCGACATGAGTCTGGTCGGACCCCGGCCCGAACGCCCCTACTTCGTCGCGCAGTTCGGCCAGACCTACCCCGGTTACGCGGTCCGCCACCGCATGCGGACCGGCATCACCGGCCTCGCCCAGATCCACGGACTGCGCGGCGACACCTCGATCGAGGACCGCTGCCGGTTCGACAACGCCTACATCGACGACTGGTCCCTGTGGCAGGACGTCTGCATCCTGCTGCGCACCGCGGCCACGGTGGTACGTCCCACGGGGAGCTGAGAGAGGTGAGCCTCGCACTGACACCGCTCCCCCGCCGCGTCGCCGCGCTGACACCGGCCCTGCCCGTGGCGGCCGTACCCGCCCTGCTGGCGCTGCCGCTGACGCCGGACGGTGCGGGGCCCGCCGACGTGCTCTCCGGGCTGATGGTGGTGTACTGCGTGATCCGTCTCCTGCTCGAACGGCGGCGCCCGCTGTCGCCCGCCGCTGCCGTGGTTCTGGGCCTGCCGGTCGTGGGGCTCGCGCTCGCCGCCATGGGGGCGTTCTCGTCCCAGGCCGGGCTCACCGGCCTGGGACGTTATCTGCAGACCTTCGTACTCGTCCCGGCGGCCGTGCTGCTGCTGCTCCGCGACCGGACCGGCTTCCGGCTGGTGGCCTGGTCGTTCGTGGGGCTCGGCCTGTGTCAGGGGGCCGTCGGCGTCCACCAGTTCGTCACCCGGACCGGCGCCTCCTACCAGGGCGAGAACATCCGGGCGGTCGGCACCTTCGGACCGCACGACGTGATGGGCATGGCGACGGCGGTCTCCCTCGGCATGGTGTGCGGGGTCGGGATCGCGCTGGGCCGGGTGTCCGTAAGGCAGCGGGTGACCGCCGCCGCGTGCTCTCTGGTGCTGCTGCTGCCGCTCGCGCTCTCCTTCAGCCGCGGAGCCTGGATCGCGACCGTCCTGACGTGCACCCTCCAGCTGGTGCTGGCCGGGTTGCGGCGCGCGCTCATGGTGGTGGCGGCCACGTTCGCCGCGGGCGTGATCCTCGTGGGCGGGTTCGGTGTGGGCTCGGCGCTTCTGCAGGAGCGGATCGACAGCATCGCCCAGGTCACCGACGCCCCCGACCAGTCCGTCGTCGACCGGTACACCCTGTGGGCGTCCGCCACGGAGATCTGGCGGCAGCACCCGCTGACAGGGGTCGGTCTGAAGGGCTTCCCGGAGTACCGGGACGGGCACGCCACGCTCGCGCTGTCGTCGGGCAGCGAGACCGACGGCGCGGGTGTGGCCTACCAGAGGCAGCCGCTGCTGTCTCCGCACAACATGTACCTGCTGGTGCTGAGCGAGCAGGGCCTGATCGGGCTGCTCGCGCTCGCCGGGAGCTGGCTGGCGCTGCTGGTGTGCGGGATGCGGCGGCTGCTGCGCGTGCGCGACCGCGGGCCGGGACTCGACTGCGGACTCGTCGCCTGCGGGCTGCTGGTCTGGCTGCTGACCGACTTCATGTACGGAGACATCGGCGGTCCCTCTACCGTGCTGATCGCCGTGGCCATGGGGCTCGGGGCGTGGTGGGCGCTGACCGGCGAGGCGCGTGCGGATGCGCCCCGCGGCGAGGTGCGGGAACGCGCCGAGGAGGCCCTGGCGCGATGACGGTGGTGCCTTCGCAGTCCCCCGGCTCCGAAACGGACGACGCGGCGACCGTGCCCCCGGCGCGTGCCGCCACCAAGGCCGGGGACGGTGCCGACCCGGCCTCGGCGGCGTCGGTTTCCGGGAGTTTCCTGGCCAGGGCCGCGCTCGTCACGGCGTCGCTGTCCATCGTCGGCTCACTGCTCGGCCTGGTGCGCGACCAGTCGCTGGCGCGGCTGTTCGGCGCCGGGAGCGACACGGACGCCTTCCTGGTCGCGTGGACCGTTCCGGAGTTCGCCGCCACGCTGCTCATCGAGGACGGGCTGGCGATCGCGCTGATCCCGGCGTTCAGCATGGCGCTGGCCCGCCGCGCCCGGGGCGCCCCGGGCGACCCGGTCCGCGCCCTCGTCGGCGCCACCCTGCCCCGGCTGTGCCTCGCCCTCGCCGCGGTGGCGGCGCTGATCGCCGGCACGGCTCCCTACCTGGTCCAGGCTCTCGCTCCCGGCCTGCCCGACCCCCGGCTCGCCGCCGACTGCACCCGGATCACGGCGACCTGCGTACTGGCCTTCGGGCTCGCCGGGTACTGCAGTGCCGCCCTGCGGGCACACCGCTGCTTCCTCGCGCCCGCGGCGATCTACGTCGCCTACAACACCGGCATCATCGCCGCGATGTTCCTCCTCGGCGAAGGCTGGGGCGTGCGCTCTGCCGCGGTCGGGGTAGCGGCGGGCGCCTGCCTGATGGTGTTGGTGCAACTGCCGTCGCTGTGGCGGCGACTGGCGTCGCCCACGCCGCCCCTCGCCAGGGCCGGGGCGGAGGTCGAGGAGCGGCCGATGCAACTCGCCCTGGTCGCCGCCGTACTCCTCTTCGCCCTGTGCCGCCAGTCTCAGGTCCTCGCCGAACGCTTCCTCGCCTCCGGCCTGCCCGCCGGCGCCATCTCGCACCTGAACTACGCGCAGAAGGTCGCCCAGATCCCGATGACGCTGTCGCTGATGGTGTGCACCGTCACCTTCCCGGTGGTGGCACGGGCCCTCGCCGACGGTGACACCGCGCGGGCCCGCAGCCGCGTGGAGCGAGATCTGGCGCTCGCCTCGTGTCTGGTGCTGCTGGGCACGTGCGCGGTGATCGCCTGCGCCCCCCAGATGATCGAACTGCTCTTCCAGCGGGGCGCGTTCACCGCGAGCGACACCGCCGCGACGGCGGACGTCATGCGCGTGTACGCCCTCGGGCTGCTGAGCCAGACCCTGGTGGGCGCGCTCGTGCGCTCCTACTTCTCGGCGGGCCGGGCCAGCTGGTACCCCCTCGGCGCGATGACGGCGGGCATCGCCGTGACGTCCTGGATCGGCGCCGCCACCGTGCACTCCTGGGGCGTGGCGGGGATCGCCGCCGCCAACGCCCTCGGCATCACCGTCACGGCCGCCCTGCTGCTCGCCGGGCTGCGAACGGGCCGGCTGAACAGCCCCCACAGCGTCTCGGTCCGGGTCCGGCGGGTCCTGGCCGAACTGAGCAGGCTGGTGTGCGCCGCGGTCGTCGCCACGGCCGCGGGCGCGTTCGCCGCGAGCCGGCTGCCGTCCCCGGCGGCGGGCCTCGCGGCCGGCTTCCTGACCGTGACCTTCGTCTTCCTCCCGCTCACCTGGGCCCTCGGTGCCCAGAGTCCCGCGTCCGCTCTGCGCTCCCTACGCGCCGTCACACGAAGGCTCACACATGGCCGCTTCCGTTGATTCCCTCGACACCGGCAGACCCCCGACCCCGCACACGAGTCCGGTCCCCTGGGTGGCGATGTACCACTCGGTGGGCGACTGCTCCGACGACCCGTACCGCATCACGGTCACGCCCCAGCGGCTCGGGAGGCAACTGGCCTGGCTGCGCCGGCGCGGGCTGCGGGGCGTGTCCGTGACCGAGCTGCTCGCCGCCCGCGCCCGAGGCGAGGGGCGCAACCTGGTCGGGCTGACCTTCGACGACGGGTACGCCGACTTCGTCACCGACGCCCTGCCGCTGCTGCACCGCTGGAACTGCGGCGCCACCCTCTTCGTGCTGCCCGGGCGGCTCGGCGGCGACAACGCCTGGGATCCGCTCGGCCCGCGCAAGCCGCTCCTGACCGCGGACGGCATCCGGCGCGCGGCCGCCGAAGGCGTGGAGATCGGCTCGCACGGGCTGACGCACGTCGACCTCACCAAGGCGGACGACGTCACCCTCAAGGCCGAGGTCGCCGAAAGCCGCGCGCAGCTCGAGGAGCTGACCGGCACCCCGGTCGACGGTTTCTGCTACCCGTACGGCACGATCGACGCCCGCGCGGTCCAGGCCGTGCGGGAAGCGGGATACACCTACGCCTGCGCCATCGACCCCGGCCCGCTGACCGGCCCGCACGCCCTGCCGCGCGTGTACGTCGGCCAGGACGACACGGCCTGGCGCCTGCACCTCAAGCACTGGCTGCACCGGCTGCGCCGGCGCCCGGTGGAGGGCCTGTGAGATGAGGGCTCTGCACATCATCACCGGCCTCGGCGTCGGCGGGGCCGAGCAGCAGTTGCGCCTGCTGCTGCGTCACCTGCCCGTGGACTGCGACGTCGTCACGCTCACCAACCCCGGTGCGGTCGCCGAGGGCCTCGCGGCCGACGGCGTCCGCGTCACGCATCTCGGCATGGGCGGCAACCGTGATCTGGCCGCGCTGCCGCGCCTGGTCCGGCTGATCCGGGCCGGCGACTACGACCTGGTGCACACCCACCTGTACCGGGCCTGCGTCTACGGCCGGTTCGCCGCACGCGCGGCCGGGGTCCGGGCGGTCGTCGCCACCGAACACTCCCTGGGCGACTCGCAGATGGAGGGCCGCAGGCTGACGGCAGGGGTGCGCGGGCTGTACCTCGCCAGCGAGCGGCTGGGGTCGGCGACGGTCGCCGTCTCCCCCACGGTGGCCGAGCGCCTGCAGCGCTGGGGCGTGCCCGCACCCCGCATCGAGGTCGTCCCGAACGGCATCGACCTGGACCGCTTCCGCTTCGACCCCGAGCGGCGCGAGCACACCCGCCGGCACCTCGGCCTGCCGGAGGACGCCTGGGTCGTGGGCGGTGTCGGCCGGCTCACCGCGGGGAAGCGGTTCGATGTCCTCGTCCGCGCGCTCACCCTGCTCCCGGACGACCACCGGCTGCTGCTGGTGGGCGGCGGCCCCGAGGAGGACGCCCTGCGTCGCACGGCCCACGAGGCCGGCGTGGCCGGCCGCGTCGTGTTCACCGGTGAACGTCCCTACGTGCCCGACGGCTCGCCCGGTCCGGACCTGCCCTCGCTCACCTCGGCGATGGACCTGCTCGCGTCCCCGTCCACGGAGGAGGCCTTCGGTCTGGCGGCCGTGGAGGCGCTGGCGTCCGGCCTGCCCGTGCTCTACGCCTCCTGCCCGGCCATCGAGGATGTGCGGCCGCCCGCCGCCGACGGCGCCCGGCGGGTGCGCGGCGGCCCCGAGGCCTACGCCCGCGCGATCGCCGAGGTCCGCGCGGCCGGCGCCCGGCCGCGCACGGCCTCGGAGGTCGCCCACCACTACAGCATCACCCACTGCGCGGCCCGTCTGACGGACGTGTACGCGGCAGCGGTCTCCAGTTCGCCGTCCCTCTCACCTCTGGGAGCCACCTCCTCATGACCGACACTCCACCCCGTCAGCGCCGCTTGTCCCTGGCTCGTCTCAGGGGGCTTCCCCTGTGGTCCGTGCTCGCGGCCGGCACCCTCGCCGGGGGTCTGCTCGGCGGTGCGTACGGCTTGCTCACCCCCTCCACGTACACGGCCACGAGCTACGTCATCGCCGTACCGACCGGGAAGTCCACGCCGGACGCCGCCCTCGGATTCGCTCAGGCGTACGGCCGGGTCGCCACCCAGCTCGCGGTGCTCGGGGACGCGCAGGTGTATGCGGGTGTGCCGGTGCACACCCTGCAGCGCAGTGTGCGCACGGCGACGTCGCCGGACGCACCGATGGTCGCCGTCTCGGCCATCTCCTCGCGCCCCGGCCTCGCCGTCGACATGGCCAACGCGGTCACCCGCGCGCTGACCCGTCACGCGGACGACAGCCGGGGCAACACCAACGTGCGGCTCGTGCAGTTCTCGCGAGCGGTGGAGCCGAGCGAGCCGACGTCCGCGTCACCGGCGGTGACCGGTCTGGTAGGGGCGAGCGCGGGCGGTCTGCTGGGCGGCCTGGCCCTGCTGGCCCGGCCGAGGAAGGCCGGCCAGGACGACGAACCCGCCCCGGCCCCTTCGGTGCCCGGCCCGGCCGCCGCCGCCGATGTGCGCGGACAACGGTGACGACGGCGGGCCTGGCCGGACACGGCAYCGGGGAGCGCTGTTTCGCCGCGCCCTACCACCAGTCGAAGCGGAGGCAGAGCTTCCCGCCGAGCCACTCCTCCACCCAACTGCCCAGGTCGAGCGGCGTGCAGTCCGCCGGGGGCGGCGGTGTGCTGGGTGGGGTCGGCTTCGGCGTGGGCGTGAGGGGCGGGGTCGCCTGGTCGGTTCGGCCGAACAGGGCGGACCGGTAGAGGTGGGACGATCTCGGGTTGGCCCCGCACTGCCACACACCGTGCGGGCAGTAGTCGGTCAGCGTGTTGTAGAGCGGTTTGTGCTCCTCCATCCAGGCGAGCATGCTCCGCATGTACTCGGCATTGTCACCGTTGCGGAAGAGACCCCATTCCGGATAGGAAATGGGTTTGCCGTGAGCCTTCGCGAAATCCACGTGATGCTGCAGCCCGTAGGGCTCTTTCACCTGTTGCTCGAACGACATCCCGGCCGGCTGGTCGTAGGAGTCCATGCCAATGATGTCGACCGTGTCGTCTCCCGGATAGCATTTCGTCCAGGGAACGGCGTCCACGCCACGACTCGGCGTGAAATCGAACCGAAACTTCTGGCCCGGCACGGAACGCATGGTGGTGACGATCCGATTCCAGTACTTCTTCCAGGCCTCCGGGTCCGGCCCGCACCGATGGGTGTACGTGGTGCCGTTCATTTCCCAGCCGAGCACGATGATCGTGTCCGGCACCTTCAACTCCACCAGCCGCTCGGCGAGGACACGGAAGTGATGATCGAACTCCCCGGCCGCGCCCTGCCGCAGCAGCCGCCGGACCTCGCCGTCGGAGACGCCCTCCTCATTGCGCTCCTGCATGGGGACGTTGAGGACGAGCATGCGATCGGCCTTCTTGTTGCGCCAGTGCGCCCACACCTTGAGGAAGTCGGCGGAACCCTGGATGTCGCGCCAGCGGTGGCCCGGCAGATAGGTGTGGCCGGCGCGGAGCTCCGCGCCGCCCAGCCAGTGGCTGAACAGCGGCATCCGGGCCACGCCGCGGGCGTCGGACTTGAGGAAGACACCGAAGGCCGGGGCTTCCCCGCCCGCCACCGCAGTGGTGGCAGGAGCCGGCGCCGAGGGCAGGGGGACGGCCGGAGGCGCGAGGGCCGAGGGCGTGGCCACGGGCGTCGTCGGGCTCGGTGCCGGAGCCCGAGGATCGGCGGCTCGCGCCACCCCCACCCCCGCCACGGGGCCGGACGCCAGGGCGGCCGACGCGGCGACCGCTGCCGCGCCCAGGGCAAGCCGGCGGACCCCGGCCCGCTTGTGCTGTGGGGCCATGCCTGTTCCTTCCTTCGCTCTCGTCCGGACTACTGCCACTGTTTGTGTTATTGACAGGCAGTCATATGAAGTCAGTCACAGAAAAGCCAATAGCGCCACAACCGTTACGACTTTCGAGTGCCGGGCTCGCCCGTGCGGGTGATCCGATCGAAAAGAAAGAGAGAATTCGTGTCGCTACTCGACATCCGCGTCCCCGCTGTGCTGCTGCGGATCGACCGGAATCCCTTTCACCACGGAACCCTGGGGGCCGCGCGTTCGCTCGGCAGGTCGGGAGTGGAGGTACACGTCGTCGCGGATTCCGCGGGGAGTCCCGTGGGCGCGTCACGTTACGTACGTCAAATGCATCCCCCGCCGCTCCCGGGAGCGTCCCCGGACGACATTCTCGCCGTGCTGCGCCGCGTGGCCGGCGGGATCGCACGCCCCGCCGTGCTGGTTCCGTTGGACGACGCGAGCGCGATCGCCGTGGGCCGGATGCGGGACGAACTCGCCCCCTCCTACCTCCTGCCCTCGATGCCGGGCAGTCTGGCCGAACGCGTCGCCGACAAGGCGGAACTGGCCGCCGTGTGCGCGTCCACCGACGTCCCGCACCCGACGACGCTGATCCCGGACAGTCCGGCGGAGGTCGCCGACGCCATGCGGCGGCTCGGGCTGCCGGTGGTGGCGAAGTGGAGCCGGCCCTGGCTGCTGCCCGCCGGCAGCGGGCTGCGCAGCACGGTGCTGGTCCGGTCCGTCCAGCAGGCCCGGGAGCTGTTCCTGCGCACCGAGGAAGCGGGCAGCCGGCTGCTGCTCCAGGCGTACCTGTCACCGGGGCCGGACCGGGACTGGTTCTTCCACGGCTACGCAGACCACTCGGGCGCCGTGCGCGCGGGCGGACCGGGCCGCAAGCAGCTGGCCTGGCCGCGCGGGGCGGGGCTGACCGCGGTCGGCTGCTGGACGCCCAACACTCAGGTGCAGGCGCTGGCCGAGCGGCTCACCGGCGAGCTGGGCTACCGGGGCATCTTCGACCTCGACTTCCGCCGCTGCGGAGTGACGGGCCGCTACCACCTGCTCGACTTCAACCCGCGCGCCGGCGCCCAGTTCCGGCTCTTCGCGGACAGCGCGGGCCTGGACGTCGTACGGGCCATGCACCTGGATCTGACGGGCCGTCCACTGCTGGACGGGGTCCCGATGCCCGGGCGGTCGTTCGTGGTGGAGAACTACGCGCCGCTGGCGGCGCTGCGTACGGCGCCGGGCGGGCGTGAACTGGCCTGGTACGCCGCGGACGACCCCTCCCCCGCACGGGTCATGTGGACCCAGTGGTGCCGGCACGTGTCCCGTCGGCTGCGTGAGCGGCTGGGCACGACGACGACGGTGGCGCCGACGCCCCCGCTGATCCCCCGGGCAGCCTCGCCCTCCCTGACCGACAACGAGAAAGCGAGCAGTTGATGGTGTACGACCTTCTGGTGGTGGGCGCAGGCCCTTACGGCCTGTCGATCGCGTCCCACGCCGCGGCCGCCGGGCTGAACCTGCGCGTGTTCGGCCGGCCCATGGCCTCCTGGCGGGACAACATGCCCCGCGGCATGTTCCTGAAGTCGGAACCGTGGGCGTCCAACCTCTCCGACCCGGCCGGGCGGTGGCGGCTGGACGTCTACTGTGCGGAGCACGGCCTGACGGCACGTCACGCGAAGCCGATTCCGGTCGAGGCGTTCGCGGAGTACGGCCTGTGGTTCGCGCGCCACGCCGTGCCGGAGGTGGACGAGCGCACGGTGACCCGGGTGGCGGCCGCGCCCGGCGGTTTCACGGCGGTCACCGAGGACGGGCAGGAGGTGCACGCACGGACGGTCGCCCTGGCGGTCGGTGTGATGCCGTTCGTCGAGGTACCGCAGGCACTGCGCGGACTGCACCCCGCGCTGGTGACACACAGCAGCCACCACAGCGACCTCGACCGCTTCCGCGGCAAGGACGTCACGGTGATCGGTGGCGGTCAGGCGGCCCTGGAGACGGCGGCGCTGCTCGCCGAACAGGGCACGCGCGTCCGTGTGCTGGCGCGGGCGGAACAGCTGCGGTGGAACGATGTGCCGCCGCCCTGGGAGCGCCCCTGGTGGCAGTCGGCCCGCTCTCCCCACAGCGGCCTCGGCCCCGGATGGCGCAACTGGTTCTACGCGGAGCGTCCCAACCTCTTCCGGCGGCTGCCGGAGCCGACCCGGGCTCGCATCGCGACCACGGCGCTGGGGCCGGCGGGCGCGTGGTGGGTGCGGGACCGGGTGGAGGGCGTGGTGGAGCTGCTGCCGGGCCATGAGGTCACCGCGGCCTGTGCGGTGCCGGGCGGGGTACGGCTGGACACGGTGAGCCGCGCGGGTGCCCTGCGCAGCCTGGAGACCGAACACGTCATCGCCGCGACAGGGTTCCGGGCGCGTTGCGACCGGCTCGGACTGCTCTCCCCCGAGTTGCGCGGAACGCTTGCGGCACTGCCGGACGGCTCCCCGGAGGTCGGGCGCAGCTTCGAGTCCTCCCACCCCGGCCTGTTCCTCGCGGGCCTGGTGACGGCCTCGGGCTTCGGCCCGGCCATGCGCTTCGTGCAGGGCGCGTCCTTCACGGCGGCGACCCTCGTCCGAGGTGTGCGCCGCCGGCTCGGGGCGACACCGGCGGGCGGCACCGTCCCCGCACCGGTGGACGGCAGCCGGAGCGAGTCGCCGTCGCCGGTACGGCGCTGACGGGGAACCGCGCGGGTGACACGGAGGCCGCTGACGGCGACGGAGTCGTCAGCGGCCCGCCCCTGTGCCGGGGGCAGCGGTAGAGGGTGCGGTGTGACGCGACGGCCGACACCCCCCGGATCATGTCGACGGGGGGTGCGGGTGATGCTTGTCCCGGGAAGCCAGGGGCCTCGCACCGGGACCAGGAAAGCGACGGGACGGCTCCGGCGTCGGCTCGCCCCCGGCCTGGCGGGCGGTTCCGGCGGAGAGTCGCTGCCGGTCCGGCCCGTGCGGCGTGTGGTCCCCGGACCGGCTGGGTCCTGCCTCGGGTGGTGGCGGCCTCCGGTCCGGGGTGGGGTGCGGGTGCCGGGCGGGTCGCGTCCGGCACCCGGTGACCGCTAGCGGGACCAGGTGGTGCGACCGCGGCGGTACAGCAGCACTCCGCCGGCCATCAGGGCGGCACTGGCGACCGAGGCGGCCACCAGGGCCTCACTTCCGGTCTCGGCCAGCTGGGGCAGCGGGCCGCTCTCCGTCTCCTCTTCCGGGGTGGACGGCGTCTCGCTGTCCTTCTCCGGTGACGACGGGGACTCCGGCGTCTCCTCGTCGTGCGGAACGGGGCGGTTCTTGGCCGGGGTCGTCCGGTCCTGCTTCTCACCCGGCGTCGAGGTGTCGTCCTCGCCGCCGTAGCCGCCGCCGTACGAGCCGTTGTCGCAGGAGTTCTCGGACGCCTCGTTGAACAACCCGAGTCCGTCGACGTTGTTGCCGCACGCGTTCACCGGCACCTCGACCGGCACCTGCACGACGTTCCCGGATCCCACGCCGGGGGAACCCTTCGCGACCGCCGACGCGTCCGCGCCGGAGTCCTTCGACTTGGGGGAGCTGTTGCTGCAGACGTTGCCGAACGACTTGTTGAGCGCCGCGAGCACGTCGACGGTGTTGCCGCACAGGTTGACCGGCACGTCGATCGGCACCTGCACGTTGTTCCCGGACAACGCACCGGGAGAGTCCTTCGCCACTCCCGACGCGTCGGAGTCAGCGAGGGCGGGGCTGCCATACAGGGACAGAATCCCCGTGGCGGCGGCCGCCGCGAACGCTCCCTTGCTCAGGGTCTGTCGCATTGCAGTTGTCCTCCTGCTTGAAGAATTGGGGCAGCCGGCCGCGGAACGGAGATCCACATCCAAGGTCGGCGGTGTGGCGGCATGGAAAGTCGCAGCGCTGAACAGGAATGAGGCGTAGGGGATGCTCGCTCGCGCCGAAGGGGCCGCGGAGCCGGTTCAGCGTTCCTCGCCCTGGCCCATCGCGACGGCCGGTCCGCCGGCAAGCGCCGGGGCAGCGGCCGTCGTCGGCATGTCGATGGCAGAAGCGGCGGCGGCCGCAACGATCATTGCCTCCTTGAGCACTGCGCGTTCCTTTCTCGTAGCGCCGCATGCTCTACTGCCTCATCAACCCGGTGCGGGAGAATTGGTTCCGCAGGTTCACCCGGTTGGCCCGCGTCGCATTTCGAAAGACCGCAACCGTGTTCAACCCCGGCGGTGGTCTGCCTGTTCGATGGCCGCGGCGAGTCCGCGCACCGCCCTGTCCTCCGTGGTTCCGGCCAACGCGCGAGCGCGACCGGCGAGTTCAGCGAAGGAGTCCGGGGCCCCGGGGAGGCGGTCGTAGCGGTCGTCGCCGGAGCGGAGGGTGTCGGCGAAGTAGGCCGCCACCGCGGTGACCTGGAAGCGGCTGGGGGCGGCACGCAGGGAGTCGTGGAGGGCATCGGTCTCGAGGTCGCCGGTCTCCTCGTGAGGGTCGCGGGTGTCGGGGTCGAGCCAGCGGACGGTGGCGGTGGCCAGGTGGCCTTCGGCGCCCGGCTCGGTGCGGACGGCGTACAGGGCGGTGACGGTGTGGCCGGGGCCGACCTCGCCGCCGTCGACGCGGTCGTCGCGGAAGTCCTCGTCGGCGACCCGGCGGTTGTCGTAGCCGACCAGGCGGAACTCCTCGACGGTCTCGGGGTCGAAGGCGACCTGCGCCTTGGCATCACGGGCGGTGAGGTCGATGTTGCGCGGGAGTTCCTCGCAGAAGACCTTCCGGGCCTCGTCCTCGTCGGACACGTAGACGGTGTGGCCGTCGCCCTTGTCGGCGAGGCGTTCCATCAGGGCGTCGCCGTAGTCGCTGCCGACGCCGACGCCGAAGAGGGTGATGCCGTGCTCGCGGCGTTCGCCGGAGATGCGCTCCAGGATCGTGTCGGCGTCGGTGTCGCCGGTGTTGGCGAGGGCGTCGGAGACGAGGACGACCCGGTTGGTCGCGCCCTTGTGCAGGCCCTCGACGGCCGTCTCGTAGCCGGTCTCGACGCCCGCACCGAGGTTGGTGGAGTCCCGGATGTCCAGCTCGGAGATGACGTCGTGGATCTCGTCGCGGTGGCCGTCGAGGCGGGTCATGGGAAGGACGGTCTCGGCCTCGTCGCTGAAGGTGACGATGGCGACCGAGTCGTCGTCGCGCAGCCGGTCCGTCATCACGGACAGGGACTCCTGGGCGAGGTCCAGGCGGCCCGGTTCGGCCATGGAGCCCGAGACGTCGATGACGAAGGTGAGGGCGGCGGGCGGGCGTTCGCCGGTGCGTTCCGAGGTGCGGGTGGCCAGGCCCACGCGGACCAGGGACCAGTCCTCGTCGCCGGTGCGGGCGCCGTCGACGGTGACCGAGAAGCCGTCGCCGTCGGGGCGTTCGTAGTCCTGGCGGAAGCTGTTGACGAACTCCTCGGGGCGGACCGTCGACGGGTCGGGGAACCGGCCGTCGGCCAGGGCGCGGCGGGCGTAGCCGTAGGAGGCGGTGTCGACGTCGAGGGCGAAGGTGGAGAGGTGGTCGGGATCTTCCCGGCGGTCGTCCTGCTCGCTGGTGGCGTCCTCGTCTCCGTGGGCGGGCGCGGGCAGACCTGAGATGTCGCGGTCGGCGATATTGCTGCCCCCGCTGCTGTCGCCGCTCCCGCTGCACGCGGTGAGCAGCAGCCCGCCCGCCGCTGTGAGCGCCAGCAGCAGCTTGCGTGTCCGGTACCGCTCCATCATCCGTACCCCCTGAGTTCGTCGGCTTCTTGCGACTGTGACGGCGCAGGGGGCCGGAACGTGCGGTACGGAGGGTTGCGGAAGCGTCTCGAAGCAGCCACGGGGACCGGCCTTCGAGACCGGTGGGTGATCCTCCGTTGACCTAGGAGACGACGTCCTTGCGGGCGAAACCGCGGAAGGCCAGGGCGAACAGCACGAGCGCGTACGTTACGGAAATCGACGTGCCCTGGATCATGTCCGTCCACTGCAACTGCGGCTGGACGGCGTCGAGCCAGGCGTACTGCCAGTGCGCGGGCAGGAAGTGGCGCCAGTCGCCGAGGGCCGTCACCTCGTCGAGGACGCTGCCGATGATGGTCAGGAACACCGCGCCGCCGACCGCGCCGAGCGGGGCGTCCGTCCGGGTCGACAGCCAGAACGCGAGGGCCGCGGTGACCAGTTGGGACACCATGATGTACACGACGACGATCAGCAGGCGCTGGGCCGCGGTGCCGGTGGGCAGGGTGCCGCCGGTGGGCAGCTCGAGCGGGCCCCAGCCGTAGGCGGCCGTGCCGACGACGAGGGCGACGATCGGGAGCAGGACCAGCGCGGCCAGGCTCAGGCTGAGGCCGACGGCGAGCTTGGACCACAGCAGCCGGGCCCGGGGCACGGGGGCCGCGAGCAGGTAGCGCAGGGACGACCAGCTGGCCTCGGAGGCGACCGTGTCGCCGCAGAACAGGGCGACGGGGATGACGAGGAGGAAGCCCGCGGCGGAGAAGAGGTTGACCGCGGCGAAGTTCGCTCCGGACGCCGTCGCCGTGTCCATGAGGTTCACGCGGTTGTTGTTGCCGCCCGGGTCGCCGCCGACCTGGAAGGCGATGAGCAGGATGATCGGCAGGGCGAACAGGACACCGCCCATGACCATCGTGCGGCGCCGCTTCAGCTGCCGGACCAGCTCGACGCGGAAGGGCAGCGTGCGGCCCGCGCGGTAGCCGTCGGCGACCTCGACGGGCTCGGCCCGGTCGGCGAGCTTGCTCATGCTTCGGCTCCGATCAGGGTGAGGAAGGCGTCCTCCAGGCGGCGGTGCGGGCCGACCGACCGCACGGGCACGTCCAGTCGCACGAGTTCGGCGACCAGGCGCTGCGGGGTGCCGTCGGCGTCGAGCTGGACCAGGAGACCCTCGTCGACGGGCACGGCCGAGGCGACACCCGGCAGGGCGGCGACCTTCTCGACGACGGGCTCGTCCACGGGCGTGGCCGTACCCACCAGGAGGGTGTCGCCCGAGCCGACGATGTCCTCGACCGGGCCCGCCTGGACGAGCTGCCCGTGGTCCATCACGACCAGGTGCGTGCAGGTCTGCTCGACCTCCGCGAGGAGGTGGCTGGAGACGATGACCGTGCGCCCCGCGGCTGCGTAGCGGATCATCACCTCGCGCATCTCGCGGATCTGGGGCGGGTCGAGGCCGTTGGTCGGTTCGTCGAGGATGAGCAGGTCCGGCATCCCGAGCATGGCCTGGGCGATGGCGAGGCGCTGGCGCATGCCCTGGGAGTACGTGCGCACCGCGCGGGCGAGCGCGTCGCCGAGGCCCGCGATCTCCAGGGCCTCCTCCAGGTGCGCGTCCTCGGGCTGGCGGCCGGTGGCGCGCCAGTACAGGTCCAGGTTCTCGCGGCCGGACAGGTGCGGCAGGAAGCCCGCGCCCTCGACGAACGCGCCGACCCGGGAGAGGACCGGGGCGCCCGGGCTGATGGCGTGGCCGAAGACGCGGATCTCGCCGCCGTCCGGCTTGATCAGGCCCATCAGCATGCGCAGGGTCGTGGTCTTGCCGGCGCCGTTCGGGCCGAGCAGGCCGAGGACTTGGCCCTTCTCCACGCGGAAGGACAGGTCCTTGACGGCGTACCGGTCGGAGGACTTGGCGTACCGCTTGGTCAGGTCCGTGATCTGGAGGGGCACGTCGGCGAGCTCGGGGTCGGGCGGGGCGGGGGCCGCCGTGCGGCGG
>NZ_NGFN01000002.1 GCF_002148965.1 Streptomyces swartbergensis
CCCACCCATGGCGACCCGAAGGCCTGATCGGACGTGACTCGGCCGCCGTTCTGGATGACGATCAAACCTGCTGACCGGATACGACCGGGCGGGACGCCCGGCCGTCCGCCGCGGCCGCACGATTCTGCGAGGACGACCTGCCATGAACCCACCGAGCCGCCCAGGCACCGTGCTGCTCACCGACTACGCCTGGCCTGACGACTCCGTCGAGCGATCGGTCATCGAGCAGGCGGGCCACACCCTGGTGACCGGCCCCGCCGAGCCTGCCGACGCCGAGGCGATCGAGGAACTGGTCGCCGAGCACCGGCCCGCCGGGATCCTGACCTGCTGGGCGCCGGTCTCCGCCACCGCGATCGACACCTCGCCGGATCTTCGCATCGTGGCCAGGCTCGGGGTGGGCCTGGACAACATCGCCGTGGACGCCGCCACCGAGCGGGGTGTGTGGGTCACGAACGTGCCGGACTACTGCGTCGAGGAGGTCTCCGACCACGCCGTCGGCATGGTGCTGGCCTGGACGCGGGGCCTGGCCGTGTTCGACCGAGAGGTCCGCGCCGGCCGCTGGGACCCCGCGAGCGCACGGCTGCGCCGACTGTCGACGCTGACGTGTGGCGTCGTCGGTTTCGGTCGGATCGGGCGCGCCACCGCGCGCAAGCTCGGCGCGTTCGGCTGCCGGATCCTGGCCCACGATCCGCACGCACCCAAGGACACCCCCGGAGTGGAGATGGTGGACCTGGAGGAACTCCTGCGCCGCAGTGACGTGGTGATCCTTCACGTGCCGCTGACACCCGGCACACACCACATCATCGGAACCGAACAGCTCGCGCTGATGCAGCCGGGCGGCCTGCTCGTTAACGTCAGCCGGGGCGGCCTGGTCGACACCGACGCGGTGATCAAGGCGCTCGACAGCGGGCACCTGGACAGTGCCGCCTTCGACGTCCTGGAGACCGAGCCCCATGTCCCCGCCGGGCTGTCGGCCCAGCCAGGGGCACTGCTCACCCCGCACGTCGCGTTCTCCTCCGACGCCTCGGTCACAGAACTGCGCCGCCGAGCCGCTGAGGAAGTGGTACGGATCCTGGCCGGCGAGGCCCCGGCGCACGCCTGCAACAGCCCCCGTGGACTGACCGCCGGGCCGCGTGACCAGCGATGAGCCCGACCCCCGCGCAGGCGGGCCCGGGCCCCGAGCCGGGCACCACGCTGACGGACTTCCTGATCGCCCACAAGCTCGCCGGGCCCGCCGCACCCGCTCGCTGGACGCCGCTGGCCGGCGGCGTCTCGTCCGACCTGTGGCGGGTGGACCTGCCGGGACGCTCGCTCTGCGTCAAACGCGCCCTGGCCAAGCTGAAGGTCGCGGCCGACTGGCAGGCACCGGTGTCACGCAACGCCTACGAATGGGCATGGATGCGGTTCGCGTCCCGACACCGCCCGGACAGCGTGCCCGACCTGCTGGCCCACGACCCCGAAGCCGGCCTCTTCGCGATGGCCTACCTGCCCCCCGAGCGGTACCCGATGTGGAAGGGGCAACTACTGGACGGCGAGGTGCGGGTGGCGACCGCGGCGGCCGTCGGGGAACTCCTCGGCAGCCTGCACGCGGCGAGCGCGGGCGACGCCGCCCTCGCCGCGGAGTTCGCCACCGACGACAACTTCCACGCACTGCGCATCGAGCCGTACCTGTCGGCGACCGCCGCGGCACATCCTGACCTGCGCGACATCCTCCAGGGCCTGGCCGACCGCACGGCCACCACGCACCTGGCCCTGGTGCACGGCGACGTCAGCCCCAAGAACATCCTCGTCGGCCCGTCGGGGCCCGTGCTGCTGGACGCCGAGTGCGCCTGGTACGGGGACCCGGCCTTCGACCTGGCCTTCTGCGTCAACCATCTGCTGCTCAAGAGCCTGGTGGTTCCCGGACGCCGCGCCGAACTCCTGCGCTCCGCGCGGGCGCTGGCCGAAGAGTACGTCCGATGCGTCGACTGGGAGCCTCGGTCCGCCCTCGACGAGCGGGCCGCGACACTGCTGCCGGCGCTGCTGCTCGCGCGCGTGGACGGCAAGTCACCGGTGGAGTACCTCACGGACGACCGGCACCGGTGGCTCGTACGCACGGCGGCAGCGGCCCTGCTGCGGGCGCCCGCTGCCGCGGTGGCGGACGTCGTGGACACCTGGGAAACCGCCCTTGCTCGAGGAGAGACCAATGCGCAGAGTCGTCACGGGGCATGACGAGAACGGCAAGTCGATCGTCGTCAGCGATGGCCCCATACCGCGTAGCCGGGAGTTCACCAGTCTGCCCGGCTGGGTGTCTCGCCTGCCCTGGGCCACCGAGCCCGGCGAACCGGCGAGCAGGACAGGGGAGGACCCCACGCCGAAGGTCACCAGCCTGCTGCCGGCGCCCGGCGGCACGCGGTTCATCGTGCTGACCTTCCCGCCGGAATCCGCGATGGCCGACCCGGCGTTCGACCCTGTCGCCTACGACCGGGAGCAGCGCGCCGACTCACCGGGCATCGCCGAACTCATCGAACCCGACGGCATGCATGCCACCCCCACCGTGGACTACGGCATCGTGCTGCACGGCGAGATCATCCTCGAACTCGACGACGGCCACTGCACTCCGCTCTCGGCAGGGGACATCCTGATCCAGAACGGAACCCGGCACGCCTGGCGCAACCGCAGCGGCCAACCGGTCACGATGGCCTTCGTCCTCATCGGCGCGGAGAACGACGATTGAGGGGTGGGAGACGCAGTCCGACTTCTTCCTGCCCCGGCCCGGATCGGGCGCTGGTGGCCGAGCGCCGCCCCGGCCAGTCGGTACCGCCGCGATCGGGGCGGTTGTGCATCTGCCGGCCTCACTTCAGGTGTCGGTCCAAGAACCGGCACCCGTCCTCCAGCTCACGATGCGCGGCTCGACCACCGCCAGCCGAATGCCGAGGGCGGTCCACCCCCCGGAGTACCCGACCGGGCCGCCGATCCCGGGCAGCAAAGGAGGGCGTCCAGAGTGGTCTGCCATTCCGGGACCGCGTTGTCGACCAGCGGGCCGATGAATGACTCCAAGATCCCACGTCGTACACGGCGCCCATCGACCAGTGCAGGGCGACCGCATAGCCGCCGCAGTCACGCACGACTCCCTTGGGTTTTCCGGTCGTTCCGGACGTGTAGAGGATGTAGAGGGGATCGGTGGCGGCGATGGGAACGCAGTCGGCCGGCGGCGCGGCGGCCACCAGGTCGGCCCAGTCGAGATCGTCCGGCCCCAACTCGGCTGGTTGCTGCGGGCGTTGCAGGATCACGCTCTTCTCCGGCTTGTGGACGGCGAGCTCGATCGCCCGGTCGAGCAAGGGCTTGTACGCGATGACACGCTTGCCCTCGATGCCGCAGGATGCGGAGACCACCACCTTGGGGGCCGCGTCGTCGATGCGGAGGGCGAGTTCGCGCGGGGCGAACCCGCCGAAGACGACCGAATGGACCGCGCCGATGCGCGCACAGGCCAGCATCGCGACGGCGGCCTCGGGGACCATCGGCATATAGATGACCACCCGGTCGCCGTGCCCCACGCCGAGCTGTGCGAGCGCTCCGGCGAAGGCCGCCACCTCGTCCCTGAGCTGTGCGTAGGTGGAGGTGCGCCGGGCGCCGGTGACCGGAGAGTCGTAGATGAGCGCGGGCTGGTCGCCGCGGCCGGCGTCGACGTGCCGGTCGAGCGCGTTGAAGCAGACGTTGAGCCGCCCGTCGGGGAACCAGCGGTAGAAGGGTGCGCCGGAGGAGTCGAGGGCGTGTCGGGGAGCTACGTCCCAGTCGATGGCCTCTGCCGCCTTCAGCCAGAAGCTCTCCGGGTCATCGGTACTGGCGCGGAAGACATCCTCGTACGTTCCCATCGCGCACTCCTTTGTGGCATCGAGGGACGGTGGTGGGGCTGCGTGCGGAATGGTGTCGGACACAAATACCGTATGCCGGTCGGCATGCAGGATGCCGGAGGCCGGTGGACCGGTCACCGGCATGGCGGTGGTGCGGCGGCCCGGCCGTCAGGTGCAGTCGCTGCTCACGCGCCGAGGTGCGGTCCGGCCGGGGACGCCGTCCGCGTCCACGCCTTGGTCCAATAGGCTCCTGAAGGCGCTCCGGGCCATGTGTCAGGAACTCGAGGTGCCCACCCCTGCTCTCTACGCGCAGATCCATACCTGACACCCGGCGAGTGAGGAACGTGATGGCCACGACAGCCAGGTCCGTGCGGAGACGAGATGACGACCGATGACTGATACCGCTGCCGTCGAGATTCTCGCCGACGTCCACCGGGGCGTCGGCCGGATCCTTTTGAACCGGCCCAAGGCGCTCAACGCCCTGACGACAGACATGGTCGTCGCCATCGACCGTGTGCTCACTGAGTGGGAACGCATACCGCTGTCCGCGGTGGTGCTCGCCAGTACCAGTACGAAGGCGTTCTGTGCCGGTGGAGACATCCGCACGATCCGCGAGCACAGCCTCGCCGGGGATGCCGAGGCCAGTGAGCGGTTCTTCGCCTCCGAGTACCGGCTCAACGCCCGGATCGCCGAATATCCCGCGCCGGTCGTGTCGCTCATCGACGGCCTGTGCATGGGCGGCGGCCTCGGCCTGTCCGTCCACGGCAGCTTCCGCGTCGTCACCGAGCGCGCGGCACTGGCGATGCCCGAGACCGGGATCGGGTTCTTCCCGGACGTCGGAGCCAGCTACTTCCTGCCGAGGCTGCCCGGCGCGATCGGCATGTACCTGGGACTGACCGGGCACCGGCTCGACGCGGCCGACGCCCTGTACACGGGGCTGGCGACGCACTTCGTCCCCGCGGACGGGCTCGACGCGATCGGGGATGCCCTGGCCGACCATGCCGGCGACCCGGTGGACGTGGTCCTGAACCGCCTCACCGGCCCTTCCCCGGTGGCGGGCAGCAGGCTGGCGGAGGTACGCGGGGACGTGGACTGGACGTTCGGTGCGTCGACTCTCAGCGAGATGGAGAAGCGCCTGCGCCACCTCGACACCCCCTGGTCGGCAGAGGCGCTGGCCGCCCTGGAGTCCGCCTCGCCGCACAGCCTGGAGATCACTCACGCCCTGCTGGCCCGGGGCAGGCAGCGCACGTTGCGCGAGTGCCTCAGCGCCGAACTCGCCCTCACGCGCACGACCATCCGCACTCCGGACTTCCTGGAGGGCGTGCGCGCGGCCCTGGTCGACAAGGACCGCACTCCCCACTGGCAACGTGGGTCGCTCGACGGACGGGCGTTGCCGTCCTGAGCACCTCCGCCGTGAGCGTCGGGAGCTGCGAGCCGTTGGTGCGTCTCGCCTGACCTGGGCGTGCCGGACGGAGGATCGGTGGCAGGCACGGTCTCAGTCGTTGTCGGACACCATCGAGACCACGACCTTGCCGGCCGTGGTGCGGCCCTGCTCGACGTGTGCCATCGCCTCCAGCGTCTGGTCGAACGGGAAGGTGCGGTCGATGACCGGGCGGAGCTTCCCGCTGTCGTAGAGGGCGCCGAGTTCGCGCAACTGGGAGCCGTTGGCCTGCATGAAGAAGAACTGGTAGCGCACGCCCAGCGCCTTGGCCTGCTTGCGGATCCTGCGACTGAGCGTATTCATGACCAAGCCCATGAATGACGGGGCGCCGAGCTGCTTGGCGAAGCCGGCGTCCGGCGGGCCGACGACGCTGACGGCCAGGCCGCCGGGCTCCAGCACGGTCAGCGACTTCTCGAGGTTCGCTCCGCCCAAGGAGTCCAGCACCAGGTCGTAGCCGGACAGCACCTTCGAGAAGTCTTCCTTGGTGTAGTCGACCACGACGTCGGCGCCGAGGCTCCTGACCAGCTTCTCGGTGCCGGTGTTTGCGGTCGTCGCCACTGTGGCGCCGAGGTGCTTGGCGAGCTGGATGACTGTCGAGCCGAGACCACCGGCACCGGCGTGGACGAGTACCTTCTGACCCGGCTGCAGGTGGGCACGGTCGACGAGGATCTGCCAGGCGGCCAGGGCGACCAGTGGCACCGCGGCTGCCTCGTGGAGGGTGAGGGATGCCGGCTTGGGCGCGACATCGTCCATGTCGATCGCGATGAACTCCGCGAAGGTTCCGATCCGCAGGTCGCGCGGACGGGCGTAGACCTCGTCGCCGACTTCGAAGCCGCGTACGGCGGAGCCGACCCGCGTCACGACGCCGGCCACGTCGTGGCCGAGCACGAACGGAAGCTTGTACTTCAGGAGCTGCTTGAACTCCCCGTTGCGGACCATTTTGTCCAGCGGGTTGATACTGGCGGCGCTCACTCTGACCAGGACGTCTCGGTCTCCGACCGTGGGCTCGGGTGCTTCTGCGGCGCGGGCGCCGTCCTTGCCGTACTTCGCGACGACGAATGCCTTCATGCCGCCCGCCTTTCTGCGTGGGTGTCACCACGCTACTTCCTGAGTATAGGAAAGTAAACTCAGGAGAGGTTGGGGTCACCCCCGGACCCTTGAGGTCGTGGGCGAGGAACTGCTGCCGCGCCGGCCCGGAGGGCCCGGCCGTACTGGCGCGACACCGCGGATGCGGCGTGAGGTGAGCGGTGTGCGCCAGACGCTCGTGGTGGACAGGAGCAGAGTGACGGTGTCTTGGGTGATCAGTGCCGGCGCGGCTGCGGCATCGGTGTCGGATGCTCGTGGTGCCGGCGGGCTCCAGATGTTCGTCGTGACGGCTACTACGCGTGCGTACCGCCGCGCGCGACCAAGCTCGCCGACTCTCGCTTCGCCGTCCGGGCGAGGCTCTGTCGCGTCTGGTCGACAGCGGCTCCGCCGTAGCCGTCGACGACGTACTCACCGTGCCGCGGGCGGTCGGAGCCAAGGTCGCGGTCCAGTCGACGAGCCTCCCCGTCGACATCGTGACCAGCCGGCAGCCGGCAGCCGGCCTTCCCGTCTCTGGTCTTTCAGCTGCGGCGACCGTGAGGTCGATGGCTCACGACCGGAGGCGGGCGCGGGCGCCTGTTCCCAGCCGGGCGGTGACTTCACGGGGAGTGAGGGGCGAGTGTTCCGCGGAGCACTCGACGACGACGCGGACCGGGGCGTCGCACTCGGTGTGACGGACATCCAGTACAGGACTCTCGGAGCCGAGGGCGTATGCCTCGCCCCACTGGCTCAGTGCCATCAGAACAGGCCAGAGATCCCAGCCCTTGCGGGTCAGGCGGTATTCGTTGCGGGATCGGCTGCCGGGCTCCCGGTAGGGGACGGTCTTCAGGATGCCGGCCGAAGTGAGCTTGCGGAGGCGGTCACTGAGGACGGCCTCCGACAAGCCGATGTGGCGGTGGAAGTCATCGAAGCGGCGCACGCCGTTGACGGCATCACGCAGGATCAGCAGCGTCCACTTCTCCCCGATCACGTCGAGCGTGCGCTGGACGGGGCAGTTCTCGGTGCTCGCCTCAAGCCACTCCATCTCGCCATCGTAAGCCAGCTGCCTTCGCTATTGACAGTCAGGTGAACAGAAGCCTAGCTTCATCTGGAAAAGTCAGCTGACAGTCAGAGGGAAGGGCGCTGGATCGTGGGGCGATCGCGTACGTATCAGTGGGACGATCCCGCGACCTCGGCGGAGGCCGCCGGGCGCATGGCCGGCATCGACTTCCTGCGCGAGGTGCAGGCGGGGCGGCTGCCGAGGGCGCCGATCAGCCACACCGTCGACTTCGCCCTGGACGAGGTGGAGCCCGGCAGGGCGGTCTTCTCGCTGGTACCGGGCGAGGAGCACTACAACCCGATCGGCAGCGTCCACGGCGGCGTCTTCGCCACTCTGCTCGACTCGGCGGCGGGCTGCGCCGTCCAGTCCACCCTCCCGCAGGGCGTGGCGTACACCTCGCTCGACCTGACGGTGAAGTTCCTGCGGCGGATCACCGTGGACACGGGCCCGGTGCGCGCCATTGGCACGGTGCTCAACAAGGGCCGCCAAACCGCTCTCGCCCAGGCCCAGTTGGTCGACGCGAACGACCGTCTCCTGGCCCACGCCACCAGCAGCTGCATGCTCTTCCCGGTGCCTGCCCCTCGGGTGTGACTCGGCGGGCAGGTCCCTCGATCCGGCGTTCTCTTCCCTGCTCAAGGACCTCGTCGGCGAACTTGCGGTCGGTGAGGGCGCGGGACGGTTGCGCTTGAAGCGGCGGCCGGCCTTCTGGCTTCTCCTGTGTGGCGAGGTCGAGTGGTCGGCCATGGCGTCGATGGCTGAGTATGTGAAAATAAACTCAATTCGGTTAGGATCGCTCCCATGGATGCGTGGACCGAAGTTCTTCTGGACCCCGGCATGGACCCCCGACTCGACCGGGACACGTCCAACTGCTCGATCGCGCGGACTCTTGAGATCGTGGGCGAGAAGTGGACGATCCTGATCTTGCGTGAGGTGTGGTACGGCTCGTCCCGGTTCAGTGACTTCGAACGTGTCCTGGGCTGTCCTCGTAACCTTCTGGCGACGCGGCTCCGGATGCTGGTGGAGGAAGGGATCCTGGCGACCGAGACATACAAGGAGCCCGGTTCGCGGAGTCGGCCGAAGTATGTGATCACCCCCAAGGGTATGGATCTGGTGCCGGCCGTGATGGGGCTGCTGCAGTGGGGCGACCGTTACCGCGCCGACCCGGAGGGGCCGGCGGTACTGGCGCGACACCGCGAGTGCGGCGCGCACGTCGACGTCCAGATCCGCTGCGAACTGGGCCACCCGGTTGAAGCGAAGGACATCGAGAGCGTCCCCGGCCCAGCCTTTCGTATGAGGTCGTCCGAGGGAGCTTGAGGGCTCCTCCGTCAGTTTTCCGTGAACCACCGGCCTCCGCGCTCACCGAGGCGCTCCCGGCAAGCCGCTCGCCGTCCGCGTCGCCCATCACTTCGTCGTACGCGGCGGGCTCATCGTCCGCTTCGAGCAGTTCGTCGACACCGCGCTGGTGCGCGAGGCGATGAGCGCCCGGACGGTTCCTGGAGGCATCGGCCGCAGCAGGAACAGCACGCGACCTGGAGCTGCGCCCCAGGAGGGAACGCGTGCTCAGGCGTCGTAGATGTGGAAGCCCCGGCCGCTCTTGCGGCCGAGGTGGCCCGCGGCGACCATGCGGCGCAGGAGGGCGGGCGGTGCGTACAGCGGCTCCTTGAACTCCTCGTACATCGACTCGGCCACGGCCTGGGCGGTGTCGAGGCCGATGAGGTCGAGCAGCCGCAACGGACCCATGGGGTGGGCGCATCCGAGTTCCATGCCCCGGTCGATGTCCTCCGGCTGTGCGGAGCCCGACTCCACCATCCGGACCGCGCTGAGCAGGTAGGGCACGAGGAGGGCGTTGACGACGAAGCCGGAGCGGTCGGGCGCCTGGATGGCCTGTTTGCCCAACTGCTCGGCGAAGCCGCGGGTGCGCCGCACGGTGTCCGCGCTGGTGGTGAGGGCGGGGATGAGCTCCACCAGTTGCTGCACGGGCACGGGGTTGAAGAAGTGCATGCCGATGACCTGCGCGGGCCGCTCGGTGACGACGGCGAGATCGACGATGGGGATCGAGGAGGTGTTGGTGGCCAGGACCGCCGCGGGGTCTTCGACCGCCTTGTCCAGGGTGCGCAGGACATCCGTCTTGATGTCGCGGTTCTCGGCGACCGCCTCGACGACGAACTGGCGGTCTGCCATGTCGCTGAGGTCGTGGGTGAAGGAGAGCCTGGCGAGGGCCTGGTCCCGCTGTTCCTCGCCGAGCTTGCCACGCCGTACGCCCCGGTCGAGTGAGGTGGTGAGCCGGCGGCGGCCTGCCTCCAGTGCGTCCGGCGTGGCCTCGGCGACGCGGACGTCGATGCCGCTGCGGGCCGCGACTTCCGCGATGCCGGAGCCCATGAGGCCGCATCCGACAACGCCGAGGCGGGCAACGGGATCCATCTGAGGTCCTATCCGGTGAGTCGCTGCGGGGTGGCTTCCGGGACTACGGGGCTCGGTCAGACGTTGCGGCGGTATTGGCCGCCCACCTCGAAGAAGGCCTCGGTGATCTGCTGGAGGGAGCAGACCCGGGTGGCGTCCATGAGGACGGCGAAGACGTTGTCGCCGTTCGTCGCCGCGTTCTTGAGAGCGGCCAGGGCGTCGTGGGCCCGGTCGCGGTGGCCGGTGTGGAAGTCCCGCACGCGCTCCAGCTGGGACTGCTTCTCCTCCTCGGTGGCCCGGGCGAGTTCCAGCTCCTGAGGCCGGCTGTCGCCGCCGGGGCGGAGGAAGGTGTTGACGCCGATGATGGGCAGGGTGCCGTCGTGCTTGCGCTGCTCGTACAGCATCGACTCGTCCTGGATGCGGCCCCGCTGGTAGCCGGTCTCCATCGCGCCCAGCACGCCACCGCGCTCGCTGATCCGCTCGAACTCCTGGAGTACGGCCTCCTCCACCAGGTCCGTGAGTTCGTCGATGATGAACGATCCCTGGAGGGGGTTCTCGTTCATCGCCAGGCCCCACTCGCGGTTGATGACGAGCTGGATCGCCAGCGCCCGCCGCACCGACTCCTCGGACGGGGTGGTGACGGCCTCGTCGTAGGCGTTGGTGTGCAGCGAGTTCGCGTTGTCGTAGATGGCCGTGAGGGCCTGGAGGGTGGTGCGGATGTCGTTGAAGTCCATCTCCTGGGCGTGCAGGGAGCGTCCGGAGGTCTGGACGTGGTACTTCAGCTTCTGACTGCGTTCGCCCGCCCCGTACTTCTCCTTCATCGCGACGGCCCAGACACGGCGGGCGACCCGGCCGAGGACGGAGTACTCGGGGTCCATGCCGTTGGAGAAAAAGAAGGAGAGGTTCGGGGCGAAGTCGTCTATGTGCATGCCCCGGGCGAGGTACGCCTCGACGTAGGTGAAGCCGTTGGCGAGGGTGAAGGCGAGCTGGCTGATGGGGTTCGCCCCGGCTTCCGCGATGTGGTAGCCGGAGATGGACACGGAGTAGAAGTTGCGGACCTTGTGGGCGATGAACCACTCCTGGATGTCGGCCATCATCCGCAGGGAGAACTCGGTGGAGAACAGGCAGGTGTTCTGGCCCTGGTCCTCCTTGAGGATGTCGGCCTGCACGGTGCCGCGCACGCTCGCGAGCGCCTGGGCCCGCAGCTCGGCCGCCTCCTCGGGCGACGGGTCACGGCCCTCGGCGGCTCGGAACTTCTCCATCTGCTGGTCGATGGCGGTGTTGAGGAAGAACGCCAGGATCGTCGGCGCGGGTCCGTTGATGGTCATGGAGACCGAGGTCGTGGGTGAGGTCAGGTCGAAGCCGTCGTAGAGGGCCTTCATGTCCGCGAGCGTTGCCACCGACACCCCGGACGTGCCGACCTTGCCGTAGATGTCGGGGCGTTCGTCCGGGTCCCGGCCGTAGAGCGTGACCGAGTCGAAGGCGGTGGACAGGCGGGTGGCCGGCTGGCCCTCGGAGAGCAGCTTGAAGCGCCGGTTCGTACGGAACGGATCGCCCTCGCCGGCGAACATCCGCGCCGGGTCCTCGCCGTCGCGCTTGAAGGGGAACACCCCGGCGGTGAAGGGGAAGTAGCCGGGCAGGTTCTCCCCGCGCCAGAACCGCACCAGCTCCCCGTGGTCGGTGAAGCGGGGCAGGGCGACGCGCGGGACCTTGTTGCCGGACAGGGACTCGCGGGTCAGCTTGGTGCGGATCTCCTTGTCCCGGACCGTCACCGCCTGCTCGTCACCGGAGTAGGAGGCGATGACGGCGGGCCAGTTCCCGATCTGCTCCGTGATCTGGTGCGGGAGCTGCTTGCGGGCGTCGTCGAGGAGCGACTGCACGTTCGCCGCGTCGGAGCCGGCCTCGGCGAGTTCGTCTCTGACCGCCTCCAGGTACTGCACCCGCCTGGCCGCCTCGGCCAGGCGCGCGGTCTCGGCGTGGTACGCGCGGACCGTGTCGGTGATCTCGGCGAGGTAGCGCACCCGGCCTGCGGGGACCACCTGCCGGATGCCGGAGGAGTGGCGTACCCCGGCCGGTGCCAGCGCGCCCTCGGACAGCGGCAGTCCCTTCTCGGCGAGGCACGTCTTCAGGTGCTGGTAGAGCGCGGTGACCCCGTCGTCGTTGAACGTCGCCGCCGACGTGCCGTACACCGGCATGTCCTCGGGCCGCATGCCGAACGCCTCGCGGTTGCGGACCAGTTGACGGCCCACGTCGCGCAACGCGTCCTGCGCGCCGCGCCGCTCGAACTTGTTGATCGCCACGACGTCGGCGAAGTCGAGCATGTCGATCTTCTCCAGCTGCGAGGCGGCACCGAACTCCGGTGTCATCACATACAGCGAGGTGTCGACGAACGGCACGATCGCCGCGTCTCCCTGGCCGATGCCCGGCGTCTCCACGATCACCAGGTCGAACCCGGCGGCCTTGACCACGTCGATCACGTCGGACAGGTGCTCGGGCAGCTCGCGACTGCCACGGGTGGCCAGGCTGCGGAAGAAGACCCGGTTCCCGTCCAGGGAGTTCATGCGGATCCGGTCACCGAGCAGTGCCCCGCCGCCGCGGCGGCGGGTCGGGTCGACCGCGATCACCGCGATCCGCAGCTTGTCCTGCTGGTCGAGTCGGAAGCGGCGCACCAGCTCGTCCGTCAGTGACGACTTGCCCGAGCCGCCCGTGCCGGTGATGCCGAGCACCGGCATGACCCGTGCCGCGGCGGCGGCCCGCAGTTGCTCCAGGAGATCGGAGGGCAGCTTGCCCAATTCCGCGCCGGTGACGGCGCGGGCGATCGCGAACCGGTCGCCCGCCAGCACGGCGGCCGCGTCGGCCGGCTGGCCGTCCCAGAGGTCGAAGTCGCAGTCCTTCACCACCGAGTTGACCATGCCGGCCAGGCCCATTCGCTGCCCGTCCTCGGGGGAGAAGATGGTCACCCCGCTGCCGCGCAGCCGGGCGATCTCCTCGGGCACGATGACGCCGCCTCCACCGCCCACCACACGGATGTGCTCGGCTCCCGCCGCGCGCAGCGACTCGACCAGGTACTCGAAGTATTCGACGTGTCCGCCCTGGTAGGACGAGACGGCGACGCCGTGGGCGTCCTCCTCCAGAGCGGCGTCCACGACCTCCCGCACCGACCGGTTGTGTCCGAGGTGGATCACCTCGGCGCCCTGCGACTGGAAGATGCGCCGCATGATGTTGATCGACGCGTCATGCCCGTCGAACAGAGCCGAAGCCGTGACCAGGCGGACAGGGTGCACGGGTCGGTGCAGATCACTCATGGGGGCCTTCCCGGACAGGGCGGTGGGGGTGCTGCTGACGCAATAGATACTAGGACGTCCTAGTAAATTGCTGGGGGTGATCGCCGTCACAGGTCGAGGACGAGACGAGTCCCGCACGAGCGGGAGACGCAGATGAGCATGGTGTCGCCGGCGGCCCGCTCGTCCTCGGTCAGCAGCGAGTCGCGGTGGTCGGGCTTGCCGTCGAGTACGCCGGTCTCACAGGTGCCGCACGTGCCTTCCCGACAGGAGAAGTCGACCGCGACACCGGCCAGTTCCACGGTTTCTAGGATCGAGCGGCCCGGCGGCACCGTGAGGGTGAGCCCGGACCGGGCGAGCTCCACCTCGAAGGCCTCCGCCGCGCCGGTCGCGGCCGTCCGTACCGGGGCGAACCGTTCGACGCCCAGCGTGCCGGGAGGCCAGCTCCCGCAGTGTTCCTGCACCGCCTGAAGCAGGGGCTCGGGACCGCAGGCGTGCACCAGCGTGCCCTCCTCGGGTACGCCGAGGTGGGCCGCGAGGTCCAGCAGGCCGTACTCGTCCTGCGGACGGACGAGTACCCGGTCCCCGTGCCGGGCGAGGCGGTCCAGGAATGCCATGGAGGTACGGGTGCGGCCGCCGTACAGCAGACGCCAGTCACACCCCGCGGCCTCGGCGGCCTCCACCATGGGAAGGATGGGCGTGATACCGACGCCGCCGGCGATGAACAGATGGCGCGCGGCGGGCCGCAGCGGGAAGTTGTTCCGCGGCCCGCGGACCCGCACGGCGGCGCCTTCGCGCAGGTGGTCGTGGACGTACGCGGAGCCGCCGCGGCCCTGCGGCTCGCGCAGCACGGCGATCTGCCAGGAGTCGCGTGCGGCCGGTTCTCCGCACAGGGAGTACTGACGGATCAGACCGCCGTCTTCGCCGTCGTCGCCGGCTTCTCCGTCCAGCAGTACGTCGATGTGGGCGCCCGGCGTCCAGGCGGGGAGCATCCCGCCGTCCGGGCGGCGCAGGGTGAGGGAGACGACGCCGTCGGCGGCGAGGGTACGGGCCGCCACGACAAGGGTCGTGTCGATCGAGGTCAGTTGGACGTTCATGATGTTCGGCTCCGGGGGTCAGTCCTGGGTCGGCACATGCAGCAACAGCGCGTCGCCCTGGCCGCCGCCCCCGCACAGGGCCGCCGCTCCGCTGCCGCCTCCGCGCCGCCGCAGTTCGGCCGCGAGAGTCAGCACCAGCCGGGCTCCGGTCATGCCGACCGGGTGCCCGAGCGCGATCGCTCCGCCGTTGACGTTCACCTTGTCGAGAGGGATGTCCAGCTCCCGTACGGAAGCCAGGGCCACCCCGGCGAACGCCTCGTTGATCTCGAACAGGTCCAGGTCGGCGGTCTTCAGCCGGCCGTCCCGGGACAGGGCGTCGCGGACCGCGCCGGCCGGCTGGACCAGCAGTGAGGGGTCGGGGCCGGCGACCGTGCCGTAGGCGCCGATCTCGGCGAGCGGGGTCAGGCCCTCGCGCCGGGCGCGTTCCGCGCTCATCACGACGACGGCCGCGGCGCCGTCGGAGAGCTGTGAGGAGTTGCCCGCGGTGATGGTGCCGGCGCCCGAGAAGGCCGGCCTCAGGCGCCCCAGGCTCTCGGCGGTGCTTCCCGGCCGTACGCCCTCGTCGGTGTCCACCACCGTCTCGCCCCGGCGTCCCGCCACGGTGACGGGGGTGATCTCCTCGGACAACGCGCCCGACGCTGGCCCGCCTCTTCAGGGAGGTGCGGCCGTTCCGCATCTACGACGGCCCGTCGGAGACGCACCGTTTCGCCATAGCGCGCCGCGCGGTGCGTCCATACCGGCAGCCGCGCACGGGTGCCGCGCCGACGGCTGATCTGACGGCGTCGAGCCAAGACGCAGCCAGGGGTATTGATCCGAGCGTTGCTCATCGTGTCGCTCCTGGTCGGCCGGGTGGCCGGCCGATCGGGCAGGGAAACGAAGGTCACTGACCCAGCTCCACCGTCGTCGTGACCCGTGTGAGGGTGGGTTTCCGGGGCACCGAACCGAACCCGAAGCGCACGGGAGGTTCGACCGGCGCCATGACACCGAGGTCGAGGCCCTCGAAGACCGCGGACACCGCGCCAACGGGCCGCATGTCCCGTACGCCGTACCACTCGCGGCGTCGCGCGCCCGTACGGCCGCGGGTCCGTACGTGGGCCGGCAGCAGGTGGGCGGGCCCGTTTGTCAGAGCAGCCCATGCCGGGCGGGCGGCGAGTGCGCCGGGTACGGCCCGCAGGAGGACGCCCGCCGGCCCTCGCCGGCCGACGGTGAAGCGCAGCTCCAGCGGCCCGGCGGTGACCGTCCAGGTGTCGTCCGCGACGCTCACGCCGACCGGCACGACGCGCACCGTGTCGAAGCCGTAGGTCCCACTGATGAAGTCCGCCGTCCGGGGCGAGGGGGCGAGCAGCAGCCGTTCCCCGTCGGCCCGCTCGATCATCACGTCGCTGAACGGCCCGAACGGCGACCGCTGCCAGTGCCCCAGCACGACGCGCGTCCCGGAGGAGGTGCCCACGCCCGCGATCCAGCCGTCGAAGCGCAGCCGCGGGCGCCGGCCGCGGATGCCGCGCGTGCGGCTCACGGTGCTACTCCCCGGACGGACCCGGCGCCGGGACACGCGGCCTCGACGCCCCGAGCCGCACGTGCCGCACTCCTTCCGAGAAGTGCACCAGGGGCTCGGAGGCGGGCGCGGGAAGGCCTGCCGCGGTGGTCAGCGTCTCCTCGAGCACGTCGACGGCGGCGTACGCCAGCGGCCAGGGCTCGTGTTCGACCGGCGTCTCCCAAAGCACGCCGAGCCGACGGGTGTACGCCCGCCAGCGCGAGGTCAGCCACACGTCCCGCTCCGTGGGCGTGATCGGGTCGCCGGGCCGGACCATCAGGCGGTAGGAGGCCTCGCCGAACCACCTGGACCCCGCGTACGAAACGGCGTCCCCCTTCAGGGAGACGCTCAGCGTGCCCGGGTTGTACGGCGCGCCGACCGCCCGGGCCGCCAGCATCAGCGGGCAGGCCACCTCGATGGACAGGAACCACAGCCCGTCCGTCCCATCCCGGTGCCGGACGTAGGTCCGCAGGTTGGTCTCCGCGAACGTCGGGAGCCCGGGCACCTGGGCGGGCACCGCGGGAGGGCGCACATCCGCCATCAGGAAGGGCGTGAACCCCACCCAGGCGGACCCCTCGTACTCGTCCACCACCAGTTCCTCGGGCAGCAGCGCCTGGACCGCGTCCGGCGGGAACGCCCAGTGGACGAACGTCTGCCTCAGCCAGCCGGCCCGAAGCGCGGGAACGCGCACGCGCTGCTCTGCTCCATACGCGACCACACACGGCGAGTCCCCCGGCGCGGCCGGCGGAAACGCCCGGCCGGTCTTCGACGACTGCTCCTCCGGGGCCGGTCAGGCGCCGGGGTGGGCGAAGCCGGTCTGGTAGGCGATCACCACGAGTTGGGCGCGGTCGCGGACGCCGAGCTTCGTCATGGCGCGGTTCACGTGGGTCTTGGCGGTCCAGGGTGAGACGTTCAGTTTTTCGGCGATGGCGTCGTTGGAGAGGCCGGCGGCCACGAGGACGAGCACTTGGCGCTCGCGTTCGGTCAGGCTCGTCAGCTCCGGGCCGGGAGCGTTCGTCAGGTCGGGTGTGGTCAGGTACTGGGCGATGAGTGCCCGGGTCGCCCTGGGTGACAGCAGCGCCTCTCCGCGGGCCACCAGCCGGACGGCGTCGAGGAGGTCGGACAGTTCCACGCCCTTTCCGAGGAACCCGCTGGCTCCGGCACGCAGCGCCTGGAAGACGTACGCGTCGGCTTCGAACGTCGTCAGGATCACCACCCGTACGCCCGCGAGGTCTTCGTCCGCCGAGATGGCGCGCGTTGCGGCCAGGCCGTCCATGACGGGCATCCGGATGTCCATCAGCACGACATCGGCACGGGTGCTGCGGGCCAGTCCGACCGCCTCGTCGCCCGTCGCCGCTTCTCCCACGACCTCCAGGTCCGGTTCCGAATCGATGAGCATGCGGAAGCTGGCGCGGACGAGGGCCTGGTCGTCGGCGAGCAGAACGCGAATGGTCATCCCGGCCTCCCCGGAACCGCGGTCGCGGGCAGGGTCGTGCCGGACCGACCCGCTGTGTGAGTCTCGGTCGGCGACGCCGCTTCGGGCAGCGGCAGACGCACATCGAGGCGGAAACGACTGTCGGGGTCCGCTCCGGCACGGAAGCTGCCGCCGACCGCGTGGGCGCGCTCGCGCATGCCCGTCAGCCCGTGTCCGGTGCCCGCCGCGGCCGGGACCGGGGACGGACCGGTGTGCAGCAGGTTGGTGATCCGGATGCGCAGTGCGTCGGGCGCGTAGTCGACGAGCAGGTCCGCCTCGGCGGTGGCACCGTGCTTGTGCACGTTGGTCAGCCCCTCCTGGATGACGCGGTAGGCGGCCAGGTCGACGGCGGTCGGCAGGGGGCGCGGCCGGCCTGCCGGTGGCGGACGCTCAGCCCGGCGGCGGTCAGCGATTCGAGGAGCCCACCGAGTCGGGACAGGCCGGGCACGGGTTCGGTCGGCTGCGTCTCGTCCGACGCGTCGCCGGACTGCCGTAGTACGTGCAGCAGCGAGCCCAGTTCGTCCAGAACGGTACGACCGCCGTCGCGGATGTGGCCGAGCGCCACGTCGGCCTGGTCCGGCCGGTCACGCAGGAAGTGCCCGGCGACGCCCGCCTGAATGGTGATCAGGGCGATGTGATGGGCGATCACGTCGTGCAGCTCCCGGGCGATGCGCAGCCGTTCCTCGGCGACGCGACGGCGGGCCTCCGCCTCCTTGCTCGCCTCCGCCCGCAGCGCTCGCTCCTCCACCGCGGCGACGTAGTCGCGCCAGGTGCGCACGGTGCCCCCGACAGCGGCGAACATCCCGGTCCAGGCGAACACGGCGCCGGCCTCCGGGCTGTAGGCCGAACCCATCGCATACGTGATGACGGCGTACAGGACGAGGGACGTGCCCCCCGCGGCGATCAGCGCGGTCCGCCGGGGGACCGTACGGGCCACCGTGTAGATGACGAGCAACACGGTGATCTTGAGCGCCCGCGACGGCTGTGACGCGAGGACGGTGAAGGCCACCTCGCCGAGCACGGTCAGCGCCAGGACGGGCAGCGGTGCCCGGCGGCGCGCCAGCAGCAGCAGGAACGCGGCCACGGCGGCGACGGCGTCGGCGCCCGACGCCCGGTCGCCGTCGGGCCATCGCCCGAACAGCACGGGCAGCATGCCCGCACTGCCCACGAGGGCCGCGAGGGCGGCATCCAGCAGGCGCGGGTGGGCGCTGGTCACCCGTCGCAGCGACGCCGGTCCGAGCACGGCTTCACCGTTCCTTCGTACGGGACCTCGATCCGCACGGACGCGGCTGCCCGCCCCCACGCCCGAAGGCGTACGAGGCGGCCGGCGGGGTGCCCGCGGCAGCCGGACTCACGCGTCGCGCCGCTTGAGCAGGACGGCCGCGCCGGCCAGGAGCACGACGAGGTACACGGCGAACACCGCCAGCCCGGATCCGGACGACAGCGAGTCACCGCTCGTCTGCACGGACATGAACGCGTTCGCCGCGTTGGACGGCAGGTACGGTCCGATGGCGTCGTTCCAGCTGCTCGGCAGGAGCTGGATCACACCCGGCAGCACGAACAGCGCGCCCACCACCGTGGTGATCGCCCCGGCCGTGTTGCGCAGCAGGACGCCGACCGCCAGGCCGATCAGCCCGGCACCGGTGAGGTAGACCGCGGCGCCGATCAGAGCACGGAACACACCTGGATCGGAGAGCGCGGCGGTGGTCATGTCGCGGGAGGACAGGACCGACTGACCGGCCAGGAAGGCCCCCAGGGCCGCGACCAACATGAGCACGAAGCCGACCACGGCGAAGACGATCACCTTGCCCCACAGCACCGGCAGGCGTGACGGGACCGCGGCCAGCGTGGCGCGGATGGACCCGGTGGCGTACTCGCCGGCACTCATCAGCACCCCGAGCACCGCGACGGCCAGCGAGGCGAGCATCACCCCGCCCAGGCTGATCGAGGTCGGGTCACTGAAGTCGTCCTCTCCGGGGCCCTGTCCCGAGCCCACCAGGCTGCTGAACAGCACTCCGAGGCCGATGACCAGGACCACGGTGATCGTCAGCGTGTAGAGCGTCGAGCGCAGTGACCGCAGCTTGATCCATTCCATGTGGACGACACGCGGAAAGGTCACCCGCAGACCGCCCGAAGGCCGGCCGGCGGTCCCGGTCGTCTTCTGTGTGTCCTGCGCGTCCTGTGTGCCGAGGGCAGTCGTGCTCATCGGTACGTCCCTCCAGTGGTGGCGAACTCGGTGGTCGTGGCGTGGTACTCGACGGCATCGCGGGTCAGCTCCATGAACGCCTCTTCCAGCGACGCCTCCTGGACGAACAACTCGTGCAGCACCAGCCCGGCGGCAGCGGCGCGTTCACCGATCTCGGCGGCCTCCAGCCCCTGGACGTCCAGGACGCCGGGCCGGCTGCCGGTGACCGAGACGCCGTCACCCACCAGCAGGTCCCGCAGGGCCCCGGCCTGCGGCGACTGCACCCGTACGCTCCGGCTGGAGGACTGGGCGACGAAGTCGGCGAGCGGGCCCGCGGACAGCAGCCGGCCCCGCCCGATGACGATGAGGTCCTCGGCGATCAGTGCCATCTCGCTCATCAGGTGGGAGGAGACGAAGACGGTCCGCCCCTGGTCCGCGAGATCCTTCAGCAGGTTGCGGATCCACAGCACGCCCTCGGGGTCGAGTCCGTTGACCGGCTCGTCCAGCATGACGATCCGCGGGTCGCCGAGCAGCGCCGAGGCGATGCCCAGCCGCTGCCCCATGCCCAGCGAGAACCCACCCGCCCGCTTGCGGGCCACCTCGGTCAGGCCGACCATGTCGATCACTTCCAGCACCCGCTGCCTGCCGATGCCGTTGCTCGCCGCCAGGGCCAGCAGGTGGTGATACGCCGAGCGTCCCGGGTGGATCGCCTTCGCCTCCAGCAGCGCCCCGATCGTCTCCAGGGGCGCCTCGTGCTGCTCGTACGGGCGGCCGCTGACGCGGACCTTCCCGGACGACGGCCGGTCCAGCCCCATGATCATCCGCATCGTCGTCGACTTGCCCGCGCCGTTGGGCCCGAGGAAGCCCGTCACCACACCGGGACGCACGGTGAAGCTCAGCGTGTCCACCGCCAGCTTGTCTCCGTACCTCTTACTGAGGTCGTTCACTTCGATCACGATCCACCTCCGGGTTGTCCGAGGCCTCAAGGTTCTTGCAAGGCGGTCGGTTCCCGCGTCGCCCCACGGCGGTCACTGCGCATACCACGACCGGAGTACGCCGCTGCCGACGGCAACGACCCTGGGGTGACGCCCGTGGTCACCCGGCGTGGTCGAACGGGGCTGAGCGCCGCCTCCGCAGGGCCGTGAGCTGAGGGTCATGCGGGTATGCAGCGGGAGCCGCAACGCCCAGGTCCCGGCCGACCGAACCCCCCGAAGGGAAATCCACCTGCCCACTTCCTCTTGACGTGTTACGCGTCACACCAGTACCGTCCCGGCAACCTGCATGTTTGAAACGATTCAATACGGAGTTGCCATGGGCGGAAAGCGCTCAGTCCTGCTCGAACTCCTCAGAGGCTTCGCAGTGCTCGCCGTGGTCGGAAGCGTGGCGATGCTGCCGGCGTCCGTGTCCTCCGCCGCGTCAGGGTCCGACGCTCCGTTCACCGTGAAGGCCCTGACCACCAATGGCCGCGTGAACCCTTTGGGCATAGGCGGTGAGGACCCGGTCCTCGGCTGGCAGTTGGCGTCGGCCCGGCGGGCGACGTCGCAGAAGGCCTACGAGATCCAGGTCGGGCGCAGGCCGGGGTCCGCCGACGTCTGGTCGTCGGGCAAGGTGGAGTCCGGCCGTCAGGTCGGCGTGCGGTACGAAGGTCCCGGCCTGGAGGCGGGCACCCGGTACTTCTGGCGCGTCCGGGCCTGGGACGACAAGGGAGCCGCCAGTCCGTGGAGCGCGACCGCGTACTTCGAGACCGGCTTGCTGAACTCCGGCGACTGGGACGGCGCCCAGTGGATCACTCGCCCTGCGGCCCCCGGTGAGCTGGACAAGTGGACCGACTACACCGCCACGGTCGACTTCAAGCTCGACAGTGCCGCGTTCGGGATGTTCCTGCGTGCCCCGGACGCGAGCAACGGTTACATGTGGCAGTTCAACGTGACGGGCTCCACCCCGATGCTGCGACTGCACAAGCAGGTCAAGGGCACCTACACCGTGGTCCAGCAGGTGGATCTCGCGCCCTACGGCTTCACCAACGCCGGTCTCCTCGACGGCCGGCACACCGTCCGCTACGACGTGGCGGGCACCACGATCAAGACGACCCTCGACGGCAAGCCGGTCAGCACCCTCATCGACTCCACGTTCACCAAGGGCTACATCGGCTTCCGCACACACGCCTGTTGCGGCGAACGGGGAACGGTCTACGACGCCGTCGTGACCGGCGCCGACGGCGGCACGCTGCTCGACACCGACTTCGCCTCCGCCCGGAACCCGTTCACCGGCGGTGACATCGCCGACTCCGCCCTCGTCGTGTCCGGCACCACGGACGCCCTCTACGGACCCGCGGCCCGGCCGCTGCCGCTGCTGCGCAAGGACTTCGCGACCGAGCCCGGCAAGAAGGTCGCCTCCGCACGCGTCTACGCGTCGGCACTCGGCCTCTACGAACTGGAAATCAACGGCAAGCGGGTCGGCGACCAGGTCCTCGCCCCGGGCTGGACGAACTACCACAAGCGCATCCAGTCCCAGACCTACGACGTAACGAAGCTGCTCGACGGCGGCGACAACGTACTCGGCGCGTCTTTGGCGGAGGGCTGGTGGGCCGGCAAGGTCGGGCTCGGCTGGAGCCGCCAGTACGGGGACACCCCCGCCCTGGTGGCGAAGATGCGCATCACCTACACCGATGGCTCGGTCCAGTGGATCGCCACGGACGGTTCGTGGAAGGCGTCGGAGGGCCCCTACGCCAAGGCTGATTTGCAGGACGGCGAGACCTATGACGCCCGTCTGGAGCCGTCGGGCTGGAGCCGGCCGGGATTCGACGACGCGACGTGGGAGCCCGCCGCGAGCCTTGAGTCCCGCACCGCCCTGCTGGTCCCGCAGAGCGACGAGCCGGTACGCCGGACCCAGGTGCTCCAGGCCAGGAAGATGACCGAGCCCACCACCGGGACCTACGTCTACGACCTCGGCCAGAACATGGTCGGCGTGTCACGGCTGACCCTCACCGGTTCCGCCGGACAAACCGTCAAGATCCGCTACGCCGAGGTGCTCAACAAGAACGGCACCCTCTACACCGACAACTTCCGCAGTGCCAAGGTCACCGACCGCTACACGTTTGCCGAGACAGGCACGGTCACCTACGAGCCCACCTTCACCCAGCACGGCTTCCGCTACATCGAGATCACCGGGGTGGACGAGCCGCCGGCCCTCTCGGACGTCAAGGGCGTCGTATGGGGATCCGACCTCCCGTCCACCGGCACGCTGAAGACCTCGGACGGCATGCTCAACCAGCTGGTGAGCAACATCTCCTGGAGCCAGCGCGGCAACTTCCTGTCCATCCCCACCGACACCCCGGCCCGCGACGAACGCCTGGGCTGGACGGGAGACATCAGCCTGTTCGCGCCGACGGCCAACTACCTCGTCGACACCCGCGCGTTCCTGTCCCACTGGATGGCGGACGTCCGCAACTCCCAGTACGCCAACGGAGACCTGCCGGCGGTCGTACCCACCCCTCAGGGCCAGTTCGGCGAGAGCGGTGTGGGCTGGTCCGACGTGATGATCACCGTGCCGTACTCCGTGTGGCGCTCCTACGGCGACACCCGGATCCTGCGGGAGAACTACCCCGCCATGCGGAAGTTCTTCCAGTTCGTGCGCGACAGCGCCGGACCGGACCTGCTCGAGCCCGGCCGCACCACCTTCTTCACCAACGACTGGCTGCACCTGGACGACCCCACCGAGCAGGGCATCCTGGGCACGGCCTACTACGCCGAGAACGCCCGCATGATGGCCGAGGTGGCCAAGGCCCTGGGCGACGAAACGGCGGCGTCCGACTACAGCAAGCTCTCCGCCGACATCCGCGACGCCTTCACCCAGGCCTACGTCGCGGCCGACGGCACGGTCAAGAACAACTCGCAGACCGGATACGCGCTGGCCCTCGGCATGGACCTGATCCCGGATCCGGCACTGGTCGAGAAGGCCGGGAGCAAGTTCGTGGCCAAGCTGGCGCTCACCGACTACCACCTGCGGACCGGCTTCATCGGCACACCGCTGCTGCTGCCCGCGCTGAGCAAGATCGGCCGGGACGACCTGGCCTACAAGATGCTGCTGCACAAGGACTACCCGTCCTGGGGCTACGAGGTCGCGGGCGGCGCCACCACCATGTGGGAGCGCTGGAATTCGATCATGCCCGACGGCAGCTTCGGCCCGGTCGACATGAACTCCTTCAACCACTACGCCTACGGTGCCGTGGGCGACTGGATGTTCCAGAACATCGGCGGCCTCTCGGCGATCGAACCCGGCTACAAGCGCTCACGCATCGCGCCGGCACTTGGAGGAAACCTGACGGAGGGCTCCGGAACCCTCAAGACCGTCTACGGCCTCCTGTCGTCTAAGTGGAGCACCGGCAACGGCGCAATCGACCTGAAGGTGACGGTCCCGGTCAACACCGTCGCCGAAGTCCACGTGCCGGCGCGGACCCGTTCGGCGGTCACCGAGGGCGGCCGGCCGGCCGACGCCGCCAAGGGAGTCCGGTTCCTCCGGATGGAAGACGGGGCCGCCGTGTTCGAGGTCGGGTCCGGGTCCTACAGCTTCGGCGTCGACACCGCCTTCGGCGGCCTCGGCGAGGCCGAAGACGCCGCGGGAGAACTGCGTGACCTGGTGTCGGGCCTGGACGCTCCGGGCGCGTGGACCGCGAGCGAGAAGGCTCGGCAGGTCGAAAAGGGCCTGTAACTCGACGACGCGGTAGGGGATGGCTTCTGTCAGTGGAAGCCATCCCATCCGCTCTGGTCTGTCTGCTACTTCTCGACCAGCGACATGTGGTGCGCGTTGTAGCGGTCCCCCTGTACTCCCGAGCCGCGCCTGGACGAACTGGGGGCCTTCCTCAAGGCACGCCGTGCGCAGTTGAGCCCCGGCGAGGTCGGGCTGGCCAGCAGGGGAGAGCCCCGGCGTGTCCTCGGTCTGCGCCGTGAGGAAGTCGCTCGGCTCGCCGTGATCAGCACCGATTACTACACGCGGCTCGAACAGGGCCGCGTCCAGGCGTCCGCGGCCGTCCTCGACGCCCTCTCGCAGGTGCTCCGCCTCGACGGCGATCAACGTGAGTACATCCTGACCCTCGCGGGGAAGACCGCCTTGCCCGCGGTCGGCAGGGGCGCTCGGCAAGAAGTCGAGCCGCAGATGCTGTACCTGCTCAACGGCTTCACTCTGACGGCGGGTTTCGTCATCGAAGGATCCCGAACAGCAGCTCGTCGTGTGGACCGCCGAACCCGGTAGCCGGACTCAGGACGCCTTGCGTTGTCTGGCTGCCGGGATCCAGAGGGCGCCGGATGGGCTGGACGGCGTCGCCTGACTCCGTGCACCCGCCCGCTCGCCCGGGCCGTGGCTTCATCGCGCAGGCGGACACCGGGAAGAATCTGATGAAAACGATTATCATGTATCTTCAGTGCGTTCCGGATCCCGAGAGAAGAAGCGAGGGCATCGATGCTGCGCCCACCGTCGAGACACGTCCGAGGCTGGATCACCGCAGCGATAGTGGGGTCCGTACTGGTCGGATGCGGCGCGTCCACCGAGCCGGCGGGCGAAGAAGCCCCCGCGGCCGGTACCAGGACCGACGTCACGGTGAAACCCATCAAGGCGGCACGGGAGTTGACCGACGCGAATGGCGTCAAGGTCTCCCTGGACAAGGAACCGCAGCGCATCGTCTGCCTGTTCGCGCTCTGCGACGACATCCTGACCGAGCTGGGCATCGTCCCCACGGCCACGAACAGCGAACTCCTCGCCCACCCCGACTTCCTGGGGGAGAAGAAGGCGAAGGAGGTCGACGTCATTCCCGGCGGGTTCATCGCTCCCGAGGTGGAGGCGATCCTCTCCCACAAGCCCGATCTCGTCATCGGCCTGGAGGACACCCACGGCAAGCTCGCCCCGGCCCTGAAGGACGCCACCACGTTCTGGCCCATGCAGCCCGAGACATGGCAGGACAGTGTGGGATACCTGCGCGATGTCGCCGCGCTCACCGGCCGCACCGCCGAGGGTGAGAAGGCCGAGAAGACCTTCCGCACCAAGCTCGCCGAGGCCGAGCGGACCAAGAGCGACAAGACCGCGCTCGTCATCTACGGCAGCGACGAGAACTTCGGTGTCGCCACGCCGGGGACGGACGTGGCCGGCGGGCTGTTCCCCAAGCTGGCGAACTATCCCTGGAAGTCCCGTGGCGTGGAGGGGAGCTACAGCCTCGAAGAGATCCTCGCGCGTGACGTGGACGTGCTGTTCGTCGAGACGATCGCCTTCGGCGACGCGGACGGCAAGCTGTCGGAGAAGCTGGCGAAGAACCCGCTCTGGGAGAAGATCCCCGCCGTGCGGAACGGGGACGTCCACGAGGTCGACTCCGAGGTGTGGGCCAAGGGCCGCGGCACCCGCTCACTGGGCATCGTCCTCGACGAGGCCACGGCCGCACTGCGGTGAGCGCACCGACCGCCACTGACAGCGCGGTGGGCGGGGTGGCGTCGGGCGGGCGGTACCGGCGACATCGCGGGGGCAGGCAACTCGCGGTGCTCATCGGCCTGTTGCTTGCGGCGTCCGCCTGCGCACTGAGCCTGGGCACGCCCTATGTCCCGCTGTACCGGCTGCCCGGTGCGCTGCTGGACGCCGACAGCACGCTCGCCGGGATCGTCGTCACGGAACTCCGCGTGCCCCGGCTGGTGCTGGCGCTGGTCGCCGGGCTCTGCCTGGGCGCGGCGGGGCTCGTACTGCAGGAGGCGCTGCGCAACGCCCTGGCCGTACCCGAGATGCTGGGCGTGTCGTCCGGGGCCGCGCTCGGGGTCGCCGCACCGCTGGTGCTGGCGGTGTCCATCCCCGCCGCCGTCGAGCCCCTGCTGGCCATCGGCGGGGCCGTGCTCGGAGGCGGGCTCACGCTGCTCGCCGCCGGGTGGGGGCGCAGCCCGTCCGCCGTCCTGCTCACCGGGGCCGCGGTCGCCGCCGCGCTGCAGGCCGCGCTGCTCGTGCTCATGGTGATGGCCGACCAGTTCGATCTCCAGTTGATCTACCGGTATCTCCTCGGCTCGCTCTCCGCTCGTACCTGGGACGACGTCACCGGGCTGTGGCCCTGGCTGCTCGTCGCGTTGCCCGCGCTCGTGCTGTGCGCGCCGGTGCTGTCGGTGCTGCGACTGGGGGACGAGGACGCCGAGGCGCTGGGGGTGCGCGCGCAGCGGGCCCGGTTCGGCGCGCTGGCCATCGCCATCGTGCTGATCGCGCCTGTGACGGCCGTGTGCGGGCCGGTGGCGTGGGTGGGGTTTCTCGCCCCGCACCTCGCCCGATGGCTCGACCCTGCGGCCGACGCGGTGCGCTGGCTGCCCTGGTCGGCGGCGTGGGGCGCGGTCGTGGTGGCCGTCGCCGACGTCCCGGCGCGGCTCGCGCTGGCGCCCGTGGAGACACCGGTCGGCGCCTGGACCGCCCTCCTCGGTGTGCCCGTCGGCGTCGCCCTGCTTCGGTCAGGCCCTCGGAAGCCGACGGCTCGGCGAGGAGCGACCCGGCCCGACGCCGCTCGCCCGGAGCCGCGGGGGACGGGTCCCGAAGCCGTTCCGGCCGCCGCGAAGGAGACCCGGTGAAGCGGCGCTTCGCGGTGTTCGCCGCACTCGCCGTCGTGTGCGCCTGCGCGGAACTGCTGGCTGGGAGGGGGATGTCCCCGGCGGTGGTCCGGGACGTCCTCGGCGGGGGYGGAGACGCGACCGAACGGCACATTCTGCTCCAGCTCCGCCTGCCCCGGATGCTGGTGGCCCTCGCCGCGGGGGCCTGCCTGGGCGTGGCGGGCCTGGTTCTGCAGTCCGCCCTGCGCAATCCGCTCGCCGGCCCGGAGGTCACGGGTGTGACGCCGGGCGCGGTGCTCGGGGCCGTCACCGCGACCGCTCTCGGGCTCGCGGGGTGGGAATCACCCCTCGCCGTGGTCGTGGCCGCCTGCGTGGGCGGGTGCACCGGAGCCGCGCTGCTGTGGCTGCTCGCGGGGCGTGGCCGGGGCGACCCCGCGCAGATCGCCTTGCACGGGGTGCTCGTCTCGGCGGTGCTCGGCGGGCTCACCGCCATGGTGCTGCTGGTCGCGCCGGGTGAGCTCGGCAGCGTCGTCCAGTGGCTCGTCGGCACGACCGAGGGCCGCGTGTGGCAGCACTGGCACCTGCTCTGGCCGTGGGCGCTCGCGTGGGGTGCCGTGGCGTGGCTGCTGGCCGGGCCGCTGACCCTGCTGCGGTGCGGCGACGACATCGCCGGTGCCGCCGGGCTGTCCGCCGCGCGGGCCCGGACCCTCGCGCTGCTGTGCGCGGTGGCGCTGACGGCCGGAGCGGTGGCCGCCGTGGGAGCGCTGGGCTTCGTCGGACTGCTCGTGCCGCACCTCGCGCTGGCCGTGTTCGGTGCGGACCTGCGGATGACGCTGCCCGGCGCCGCCCTGGTGGGCGCGGCCGTGGTGTGCGGGTCGGACGCCGCCGCGCAACTGCTGTCGCGGCTGCTGGCCCTCGCGCTGGACTCCGGGCGGCTCACGCTGCCGGTCGGGGCCCTCACCACCTGCGTCGGAGCCGCGCTGCTGCTGGCCGTCGTACGCCGCTCCCCGAGCCGAACGTTCTGATGCCGACGAAGGACAGAATGACCGAACCCGTGGGAATCCGCGCCGAGGGAGTCCACTTCGGCTACCCCGGACGCCCCGTGCTGCGCGGCGTCGACGTGACCGTCGAACCAGGCGAGCTGACCGCGCTCATCGGCCTCAACGGCTGCGGCAAATCAACCCTGTTGCGGCTCGCCGCCGGGCTGCTGCGGCCCGACCGGGGGCGCGTGCTGCTCGGCGGGAACGACCTCGCCCGGCTCTCCCGCCGCGCCACCGCCCGGCACGTCGCGCTGCTGCACCAGTCGGCCCCGGCCGTCCCCGGCATGACAGTGCGCCAACTCGTACGTCAGGGCCGGTACGCGGCGCGCGGCCCGCTCGGCATGCTGCGCGAGAGCGACGACCCCGTCGTACGGCGTGCGCTGCGCGATGTCGGCGTGGAGCAGTGGGCCGAGCGGGACGTCGACGCGCTGTCCGGGGGTGAGCGGCAGCGGGTCCGGCTCGCGATGGCGCTCGCGCAGGACACCCGGGTCCTCCTGCTCGACGAGCCGACCACGTACCTGGACCTGCACCACCAACTCGACGTGCTGCAGACCGTGGTGCGGCTGCGTGAGGAGCGGGGCCTCACCGTTGTGATGGTGCTGCACGACCTGGCCCACGCCGCCCGGTTCGCGGAGCGGATCGTGGCGCTGCGGGACGGCCGCGTGGTGGCCGACGGGCCGCCGAAGGAGGTCGTCACTCCGGGCCTGCTCGCCGATGTCCTCAAGGTGGCGGGGCGGGTCGGCCGGGACCCCGAGGGAGGCTGGCCGGTGTGCTACCCGGATCACCCCCTCCCCGGGGACGCGTATGAGGGGGCCTCGTGATCGTCCACCCCGAACTGCGTCGCGCCGCACGGCACGCACGGCGCCCCCTGCTCGCGGCCACCCTCCTCCAGGGGGCCGTCACCCTCACCCACCTCGCGCAGGCCGTGCTGCTGGCCGTCGCCCTCGCCGACGTGGCCACGGGCGACACCGACCGGCTCCCGCTGCTCGTCGGGGCGGTGCTCGGCGTCGTCGTCGCACGTGCCGGGCTCGGCTACGGGCAGCGGCGCTCCGCCACCCGAGCCGGAGCGCAGGTCAGGGTCCGTCTGCGGGACGAACTCCTCGACCACCTCGGACGGCTGGGACCCGCGCACCTGACCACGGCGCGTGCCGGCGCCGTCCGCACCACCCTGGTCGACGGGGTCGAGGGCGTCGACGCCTATGTCTCCCGCTACCTGCCCCAGCTCCTCATCACCCTCCTCGTGCCGCCCCTGCTGCTCGCCGCCCTGGCCGCGGTCGAACCGGCCGCCCTCCTCGGCCTCGTCCCCGCCCTGCTGCTCGCCCTGTTCGGGCCGCGCGCCTGGGACCGGCTCCTCGCCAGGCGCGGCAGGGAACACTGGGACACCTACGAGCAACTGGGCGCCGACTACCTCGAAGCACTCCAGGGCATGCCCGCCCTGCGGGCCGCGGGCGCCGTCGGCCGCACCCGGGAGCGACTGGAGGAACGCTCGGCGGCACTGCACCGGGCCACCGTCGCCAAGCTCCGCGTGTCGCTCGTCGACACCGGGCTCACCGACCTGGCCATCCAGGGCGGCACCGCGGCGGCCGCGCTGCTCGCCTGCTGGTCGGCCGTCACCGGGTCCACCACGGCGACCGGCACCTATCTGGTGCTGCTCCTGGCCTCCGAGTGCTTCCGGCCCGTGCGCGACCTGTCCCGCGAGTGGCACGCCGGCTACCTGGGCGTGTCGGCCGCCGACGGCCTCGCGGCGCTGCGCACCGCCCGACCCGCCGTGCCCGACACCGGAACGGCACGGGCACACTGGCCGGGCCCGCCCCAGCTGCGCTTCGAGAACGTGGAGTTCGCCTACGACGGCGCCGACGCGCCGGCGCTGCGGGACGTCACCTTCACGGCGGAAGCGGGACGGATCACCGCCGTCGTCGGCCCGTCCGGCGCGGGCAAGTCCACGCTGCTCGCCCTGCTCCTGCGCCATCGCGACCCACAGCGGGGCCGGATCACCGTCGACGGCCAGGACGTCACCGCGTACACGCTCGACTCACTGCGGCAGGGCATCGCCGTGGTCTCCCAGGAGACCTACCTCTTCCACGCCACGATCGCCGACAACCTGCGCCTGGCCCGGCCCGGCGCCCCGGACGACGACCTGATACGCGCCGCACGCACCGCGGGCATCCACGACGAGATCGCCGCCCTCCCCGACGGCTATGGAACGGTCCTCGGCGAACGGGGCGCCACCCTCTCCGGCGGCCAGCGCCAGCGCCTCGCCCTCGCCCGGGCCCTGCTGGCCGACGCTCCGGTGCTCGTGCTCGACGAGGCGACGAGCGCGGTCGACGAACGCCGCGAGGCGGACATCGTCCGCGCACTGCTCGCCGCCGCGGGAGGCCGGACCGTCCTGGTGGTCGCGCACCGGCTCGCCGCCGTCCGGCACGCGGACCGCATCGTGGTGCTCGACGGGGGACGCGTGGACGCCGTCGGTGCGCATGCCGCCCTCGTCGAGGCCGGGGGCGTCTACGCCGAGCTGGTCAAGGCGGGCCACACGTATGAAGGAGGACTCGTCGCATGAGCAGCACCACCGACGCCGACGTCGGCGTCTCGCACAGCAGCACCACCGACGCGTCCGTGCCCGCACGCGGCTCACTGCGTGCCCTGTTGCCGGCCCTCGGCGGACACCGGGCGATGATGGCCCGCACCTGCGCCGCGGCGCTCATGGAACAGGGCTCGCTGGTCGCGCTGCTGACACTGGCCGCGCACACCGTCGGTACCGCCGTCATCGCCGGCCACGCCCCCTCGCCCGGTACGGTCACGGCTCTGGTCCTCCTCGTCCTCGTACGCCCCCTGATGACCTGGCGCGAGATGGACCTCTCCCACGACCTGGCCTATCGGGTGCTGGCCGAGCTGCGAGTGCGGGTCTTCGACGGGCTCGCCCGCAGCGCACCCGCCCGCGTGGCCGGCCGGCGCAGCGGGGACCTGGCCGCGACGGCGATGGCCGACGTGGAGGCGCTGGAGTTCTTCTACGCCCACACCACGGCCCAACTCCTCGCCTCCGGCGTGGTGTTCACCGGCGGAGCCACCGCTCTGGCCACGGTGGAGCCCTGGCTGCTGGCAGCGGTGCTGCCGGTCGCCGCGCTGCTCGCCGTGGCACCCTTCGCCGACGCACGCGGACGCGCCGCACGCGGGGCCCGTACCCGGGCGGCCGCCGCGAAGCTGTCGGCCGACACCGTGGAGGCCGTCGACGGGCTGCGTGAACTGCTCGCCTTCGGCGGGCTGTCCCAGCGGCGCGGCCGTCTCGCCGAACAGGGCCGGAAGGTGGGCAAGGCCCAGCGTGCGGAGGCCACCTGGGAAGCCATGGCCGCCGCCGTACGCGATCTGCTCATCGTGCTCGCGGTCCTCGGCGTGGTCGCCGCCGCCGCGCAGTCCGTGGCCTCCGGACGGCTGGACGGAGCGTGGGCCCCGGCGGCGATGGCGCTCGCCCTGTCGGTGCTGGGCCCGGTAGCCGAGTCGGCCAGGGCGCTGAGCCAGGCCGTGGGGCTGCGTGCCGCGGCCGCCCGCGTCGACGCGGCTGTGAAAGCGCCCGCTCTCGCTCCGCCGCCCACCTCACCGCGCCCGCTTCCCCCCGGCCCGCTGGGCGTCCGGCTGCATCGGGTGAGTTTCGACTACGGGGGCCGGCCGGTGCTGGACGGGGTCGAGTTGACGGTCCCCGCGGGGCAGACCCTCGCCCTGGTCGGTGTTTCCGGAGCTGGGAAGTCCACGTGCGCCCATCTGCTGGCCCGTTTCTGGGACCCGTCCGAGGGAGCAGTCCAGTTGGTGCCCGGCGACGGCGCCGCCGTCGATCTTCGCGACCTGGCCGACGCCGAACTCCGCCGTGCCGTCGCCGTCGTGGGCCAGGACACGCCTCTCTTCCACGGCACCCTCGCCGACAACCTGCGCCTGGCCGCACCGGACGCGGACGACGACCTCCTCGCCGAGACGGCCCGGTTGTGCGGCGTCGACCGGATCGCCCCCATGGACACCCCCGTCTCCGAACGCGGCGCCTCCCTCTCCGGCGGTCAGCGCGCCCGGATCGCCCTCGCCCGCGCCCTGCTGGCCGACCCCAGGATCCTCGTGCTGGACGAGACCACCGCCCACCTGGACAACACCGGTGACGCTCAACTCGCCACCGCGCTCGCCCAGGGCGATCGCACCACCATCGTCATTGCCCACCGCCCCACCACCATTCGCCGCGCCGACCGCATCGCCGTACTCGAAGCCGGCCGCATCGCCGAACACGGCACCTGGGACGACCTCACAGCCCGCCCCGACGGCGCGCTCAACCGCGTACTGACTCCGGCCAGAGCGGCGTGACAAGCGATTACGCGACGAACAGGAGGACGCTGATCGCCGGCATCACCACGACGCTGGCGCCGTGGATGCCGTAAACGGCCGCCTTGGGCCCATTGCTGCGCAGCACGATCAGCGTCCTCGGTTTCGGCGTGCCGGGGATGCCGAAGCCAACCGGGGAGGAACCGCTCGAATTCCTCGTCACTCAGATCGCCGGCACCCCAGCGGCCGACCACGCGACAAAGGGCGTGCGGCACCGACCACTCCACGATCCCCGCCATGACCGAGGCAGTTCACAGCAGGACCACGCAGCCCCGCTGTTCCAGCTCGCAGAGCAGTTGCGGGGAGGGAGTACAGGGGTTCCAGCGCAGATCCAGCTTCTCCAGCGCAGGCATCCGTACGACCCAGCCCGGCAATTGGACGATGCGGTTGCTTCGCAGGTCGAGCTGGCGAAGCCGTGGAAGGCACATCACGGGCTCCGGCAACTCGTCGAGTGCGTTCTCCCGCAGGTCAAGGTGCCGTAGCTCGTCCAGTTCAGCGATCGAGGCCGGCAGACGTGTGAGCTTGTTCGCCCGGAGCCAGAGTTCGCGCAGCTTGCGGAGACAGCCGATGCCGACGGGCAGCGTGGTCAGCCGGCTGTATTGGGCGCGAAGTTCGATCAGCTCGGTCATCCGGCCGATGGTTTCGGGCAGGGCGGTGAGAGGGTTTTCACCGACGTTGAGATAGCGCAGCCGCACCAGGTTTCCCAGCGAGTCCGGGAGCCGGGACAGGTTGTTGTCGTGCAGGTAGAGGCAGCCGCTGAGTTCGGCCAGGTCACCCAGAGAGTCGGGAAGCGACGTGAGCTCGTTGTGGCCGAGATCCAAGGTCGTGAGCCGGTGCAGTTGTCCGATCCTGGAGGGGAGGTCCGTAAGCCCGTTGTCCGCCAGGATCAGCACCTCCAGCTCGGTTCGTCGCCAGACCGGCTCGGGCACTTTCCCGAGCCGGTGGCGCCAGAGGTTGAGTGTGGTGGGTGTGGGCTGCACGGCCGTTGGGTTCCCTTCCTTCGACGCTCCGGATACAGATTCTCGTGCCGGGGCTTGAGGTCCGTGCGGCGACGGGGCAGTTGGCTGGGACGTGCTGCCACGAGCCGACCGCTCACGCTCTCCGACTCTGCTATAGCATGCAGTGAATAATCTACTGTCAAGGAAGGCGACCAGTGGCGTACCGGCAGCGCCTTGACGGTGGTGCGGTGCGACCGTCAACAAACCCTCAGGTACATCGCGGGGCACCCGTCAAATTCGCCGACGAGGATCGGAGCCTCAATCCACTACCGATGAGGGATGCAGGCATGGCTACGCTCTTGTACCGGCTGGGCGCGCTCGGCGCTCGACGGTGGCGAACGATGTTGGTCGCATGGCTCCTGGCTCTCGGAGCGCTGATCGGCCTGGGGTTCGCGTTCGCAGGCTCCTTTCAGGACAGCAGCTCCATCCCCGGGTCACCGGCACAGACGGCTCTGACCAAAATGGACCGCCACTTCCCCTCCCCGGACGTGCAGTCCGCCCAGATCGTCTTCCAGGCCCCCTCCGGGCACAAGGTGACCGATCCGGATCTGCGGAAGGCGCTGGCATCCACCCTCGCGGCGACGAGCGACGTGAGCGGCGTGACCGAAGTCGGCGATCCGGCCGAGGACGGCACCGTTTCCCGGGACGGACGCACCGCGGTCGCGGAAGTCAGCTTCACCACCAAGGCGGATGAGGACGTACCCGCCGGCACGCTCGACGCGGTGAAGGCCGCGGGCAGCCAAGCCGAACAGGCCGGTCTGAAGACCATCTACGGAGGTGACGCCTACGAAGAGTCACATCCGCCCGTCGGGCCCACCGAGTTGATGGGGATGGGAGTGGCACTGGTCATCCTCGTCATCACCTTCGGATCGCTGGCCGCCGCCGGACTGCCGCTGCTCACCGCCATCCTCGGCGTTGTCGGCGCCATGGCCGCGATGATGGGCCTGGCGACGGTGTTCGGCGTGAGCGACAACGCACCCACCCTGGCCATCATGCTGGGTCTGGCCGTCGGCATCGACTACTCCCTGTTCATCGTCTCGCGGCACCGCGCCCAGCTCGCCTCCGGCATGCCTGTAGCGGAGTCCATCGCCAAGGCCAACGCAACCGCAGGCAGTGCCGTCGTGTTCGCGGGCGCCACTGTGATCATCGCCCTCGCAGGCCTCTCGGTCGCCGGCGTCCCCATGCTCACCTCCATGGGCCTTGCCTCCGCGGGAGCCGTCGCCGCCGCCGTCATCCTGGCCCTGGGCCTGCTTCCCCCACTGCTGGGAATGCTCGGCCGCAGGCTCATCCCCAAGCCCAGGACTCGCTCGAGTCGCAGGGCGGCACGGGCCGGCCGGACCCCGCTGGGCGTGCGCTGGACCGAGGGCGTGCTGCGTCGTCCGGTGCGTACCCTGATCATCGGATCCGTCAGCATCATCGCTCTCGCCCTTCCGGCGATGCAGCTGAAGGTCGCGGTCACTGACGAAGGCAACGGCCCCACAACGTCGGCGAGCCGTCAGGCCTACGACGCGGTCAGTGATGCTTTCGGCCCCGGAGCGAACGGTCCTCTCGTCATCCTCGTCGAAGACGACGACCCGACCGTCATCAAGTCCACAGCCACCGCCGTCGAGGACGCGCTGGGTGACATCGACGGCATCGCGGATGTCAGTGGCGTCGACGTGGCCGAGGACCAGACAGCCGCCCGCATCCAGGTGGTCCCCGACACAGGGCCGCGGACCGAGGAGACCAGCAAGCTCGTCTCACTCCTGCGTACCGAGATGCGGCCTCTCGCCCAGTCGAGCGGCAGCTACGTCGCCGTCACCGGCATGACCGCGGTCAGCATCGACGTCGCCGACAAACTCAGCGGCGCTCTGGCCCCCTTCGCGATCGTCGTCGTCGGCTTCTCGCTGCTCCTTCTGATGATCGCCTTCCGGTCTGTCGCCATCCCCGTCAAGGCCACCATCGGATTCCTGCTTTCCGTCGGTGCCGCGTTCGGAGCCACCGTCGCGGTCTTCCAGTGGGGCTGGCTGGCCGGCCCGCTGGGGGTGAGCAGCCAGGGCCCCGTGGCCGGCTTCATGCCCATCATCGTCATGGCCGTCCTGTTCGGACTCGCCATGGACTACGAGGTGTTCCTCGTATCCGCCATGAGGGAGGACTACGTCCACCACCGCAACGCACGCCTCGCCATCGTCACCGGAGCCCGCAACGCCGCCCGCGTGGTCACCGCGGCCGCCCTCATCATGATCTCGGTGTTCATCAGCTTCCTCTTCTCCCACGACGCCGACATCATGCCGATCGCGTTCGCCCTGGCCTTCGGAGTCCTGGTGGATGCCTTCCTGGTCCGCATGACCCTCGTACCCGCGGTCATGGCTCTCCTCGGCGACCGGTCCTGGTGGCTGCCCCGCCGACTGGACCGCGTCCTGCCGCACTTCGACGTCGAAGGCGGGGACGTCCAGGCCCCCGGCACGGTGCCTCAGGTTCCCCTCCAGCCCTCCACCCCAGTGACCATGTGACGCCATGAGACAGCAGGCCGATACCGGGACGTACATCGCTTCCGCCATGACGGCAGAAGCAGTGGCAGACGTCGGGCAACACGCACTCCGCCCGCACAAGGAGCACGTATGAACGCCGTCGACACACCAGGCACCACCGACCGCGTGCTCGTGATCGATGACGATCCCGGTATCCGGCGCCTGTTGATATCGGCCCTAGGCTTCGCCGGTTTCGAGGTCGACGTGGCAGCTGACCTGACGGAAGCCCTTCAGCAGATCGAGCGCCGGCCCCCCGACGTCATCGTTCTCGACGTCATGCTCCCGAGGGCCGACGGGTTCGAGATCCTCCAGCTGCTCAGGGCCCGTTCCGTGGACGTACCGGTCCTCTTCCTCACTGCCCGTGACGCGGTTGAGGACCGGGTACGCGGGTTGCGCCTGGGCGGGGACGACTACGTCACCAAGCCTTTCAGCGTCGTCGAAGTCGGCGCTCGTCTTCAGGCCCTCCTGCGCCGCACACGCAGTGAATCCCCCGCCCCTGAGGACACACCGCTGTGCTGCGCGGACCTCACCATGGACGATCGCCGTCACGAGGTCCACCGCGCAGGTCAGGCCGTCGAACTCTCACCCACCGAATACCGCCTCCTGAACTACCTTCTGAGCCACCAGGGCCAGGTTCTCTCCCGCGCCCAGATCCTCGAAGCCGTCTGGCAGTACGACTTCGGCGGCGACACCGTCGTCGTGGAACGCTTCATCTCCAACCTCCGCCGCAAGATCGACCAGGGCCATGCTCCGCTGCTGCACACCGTCCGAGGCATCGGCTACACCCTCCGGGAACAGGCCCAGAAGTGAACCTCCGCAGTCGCCTCACGTGGTCCCGCTCCAGCGTCCGTCTGCGCTTGCTGGCCGGCCTCGCCGTCCTCCTCGTGTGCGGCCTCACAGCCAGCGCGGCCATCAGTGCCTTCCTTCTGGAGGAGTTCATCGACAAGCGCTACGAGAGGACCCTCCGGCACAGTGCCGACCGCCTCACCGAAGTGATCGCACAGGGACCCCAGACCGCTGACGCAGACCAACTCGCCGCCCTGCTCGGAACCCCCCTCGGCATCGTCGCCGTCGATCCGGATGACAACGTCCTGGAAAGCACCGGATCCGCGACCCGGGCAGCCGACAAGATCGTCGAGCTCTGCGCGACGGCACCGGTCGGCAGCATCGTCACCTACGAAGGGGACGAAGGGCAGCACGGCCTCGCAGCGATCCGCATCCCCAGTCCCGGACTCATCGTCGACCGCGGAGGCGCCGACGACGTCGTCAAGCCGGCCGCCCTCGTCCTCACCATCGACACCTCCGTCGACGACAGCACCATCGGCTCTCTGATCAAGCGCCAACTCGCCCTGGTCGGTGCCGCTCTGCTGGTCCTGCTGGGACTCGCCGTCGTCGTTCTGCGCCTTGGCATGAGGCCCTTGGCCCGAATGGCCCGCAGTGCCGATGCCATTGCCGAGGGCCACCTCACGGAACGCCTGCCGGCCAAACGGAACGGCAGCGAAGTCGACCGACTCGCCGAAGCCGTCAACCGAGCCTTCGACGCACAGGCCCGAGCAGAGGCGACGGTGCGCTCCCTGGCCGCCGACACCTCTCACGAACTGCGCACCCCGCTCTCCACCATCTCCGGCTGGCTCGACCTGCACCGCCAAGGCGGTGTCTCAGGACCCGGCCTGGAAACAGCCCTGGATCACATCGAGAACGAAGTCGGACGGATGCGCCTGCTCGTGGAAGACCTCGCTCTGCTCGCTCGCCTGGATGCGGGCCGCCCCGTCGAGCAGGGCGACGTCGATCTCACCGCGCTGGCCGCCGGCGTCATCGAGGACGCGCAGATCATTTACCCGCTACGCAGCATCAGCATGACATCGGCACCGCCTGCTCCCGTCCTCGGCGATGCCAACCGTCTGCAACAGGTTCTGCGCAATCTCGTGGGCAACGCCGTCCAGCACACTCCCGCCCGGACCGCCGTACTGGTCGAGATCAGTCACCACCGTGATGACGTGCAGCTCTCCGTCATCGACGACGGCCCGGGCATCTCGCCTCAGGATCTGCCGCGTGTCTTCGAGCGATTCTGGCGCGCCGAGGCCAGCCGCAGCCGCGCCTACGGCGGCTCGGGTCTCGGCCTGGCCATCGTGGAAGCCATCGTGCACGCCCACCACGGCCAGGTGAACGTGGAGTCGGCGGTGGGAGTCGGGACCACCGTCACCATCCGGCTTCCTCACAGGCAGCGTAGGAGCTGACGGCTGGCAGCCCGTCACCTTGAGTGGCGACGAGGAATCCCGCATCGGCGACGTCGCGGACCCGAGCTCCCGCTTGTCAGCCGGAGAAGCGTGCGGCGAGGCGGGACGTGTTGGAGGTTCGGCTGTGCACGCGCATCAACTGCTCCGCGCGCTCGCCGTCTCCCGCCGCGATGGCATCGTAGATGGCGCGGTGCTGGCGGTAGCGGTCCCGCACAGCGCTGCGCCGGTCGCTGTTGACCTCGTGCAGGACACTGCCGCGCCGTTCGTCCGCGCCGAACGCGTCGACCATGTGCAGCATCTGAAGCAACGTGGAGTTACCACTTGCCTGGTCGATCACCGTATGGAACTGACGCATGCAGTCCAGGATCTCGACGACCAGCTCGCGTTCGCGTTCGCTGCCCGCACCGACTCCGTCGGCCTCGATGAGCAACTCGTCGGCCCTGTCGAGCAGTTCACACATGGTCCGCCGCTGTGCCACGGTCGACTTCTGCGCGGCGAGCCGCGCGGACAGTGCGCGCAGTGAGTCCTCGATCATGGTGAACTCGCGCAGTTCGCTCTCGTCGAACTTGGCGATCCGCACGGAGCGGGGACCGACCCTTTCAACGAGTCGGTCCTGTTCGAGGCGCCGCAGTGCTTCCCGGACAGGAGTGGCGCTGATGTCCAGCGATTCGGCCAGTCCCCGCTCGGTCACCTTCTCGCCGCGCTTGAGCGAGCCTGAGATGATTCCTTCGCGGATCGCTCGGTAGGCCTGGTCCCCCAAGGTCTCGGGCGCCATGAGTTGCGGCAGCTCTCCCATAGGCGGGATGTTATTTGCTGTAGCGTGTTCGGTCAACCGCAGCGGACGCGGTGGCTGTCGATGGGGGATCGCATGAAGATGTCGATCGACGACTTGCGGTTCTTCCAAGTCGTCGCTGCCAGCGAGACACTCACGGCGGCATCGCATCAACTCGGATGTTCGGTTTCCGTCATCAGCAAGCGCCTGAGGGCACTCGAGGAACGCCTCGACGTCCGGCTGGCCCAGCGAGGCACCCGCCGCCTGGTCCTGACCTCGGAGGGCGCCCTGTATGCGAGCAGACTCGACTCGATCCTCGATCAACTCCGGGAACTGGAAGAGCTTGTGACCGACAGCTCCGGGGAACTGCGCGGCTCCCTTGTCGTCCGGGCGACCCTCGGTCTGGGCCGAGCGCACGTGGCTCCGCTGCTGGCGGAGTTCGCAGCCCTGCACGCCCAGCTGCAGGTGCGACTCGACACGTCGGCGCTGCCTCTGCGGCCTCATCGGCGCGAGTTCGACGTGGCCGTTCACGTCGGCAGCCCGCCCGACTCCTCGATGCGGATGCGCCGGCTGGCGGAGAACCGTCGCGTGCCGTGCGCGGCACCGTCCTATCTGGACCGGCGCGGAACTCCCACCCGGGTAGAGGATCTCGCGCAGCATGACTGCATCGTGCTGCGCGAGAACGAGAGCGACTTCGCGCTCTGGCGGTTCGGTGATGTCACTGATCCGCGACATGTGCGGGTGCGCGGCTCCCTGTCGAGCAACGACGGGGACGTAGTGACCAACTGGGCCCTTGAGGGCCGCGGCGTGATCATGCGTTCCGAATGGCATGTCGGTCCCCATATCGAGAGAGGTGAGCTCGTTCGCGTCCTCCCTCACGTGCCGACGCCCGCGGCCGACATCTACGCCTTGCTCGAGGACGACGGACACGTTCCCCGCCGGGTGACGGAGCTGATCGATCATTTCGCGGCCCGCCTGCCTGCGCGTCTGGGGCGATCAGGGTGATGTGACAGAGCAGCCGAGCGCTCACAGCAGGCCGGTGCACGGGCTTTGGCCGCGCAGCGACCGGAACGGCACAGGCTTTCCAGAAGGGAAAACCCACCTTGCCGGTTACGGGCTTGTAACGCCCGTCGCCGCTGGCCAAGGTGGGCTCACGCCACGAGGTGGCCGCGACGCACCGGACCGGGCGTCCCCCACAGGCGTTCCCCACCGAACGAGCGCATCGACCACGCAGGCTGAGGAGTTGTTTCGTGCCGAAGACTTATCGCATCGCGGCGATCCCGGGCGATGGGATCGGCCGAGAGGTCGTCCCCGAGGGCCTGAGGTGTCTCCAGGCCGCCTCCGAGGTCCACGGATTCCGGCTCGACGTCACCGAGTTCGACTTCGCCAGCGCCGACTACTGGCTCGAGCACGGCACGATGCTGCCCGAGAACTGGCGGGAGCTGCTCGGCGCCTATGACGCGCTCTACTTCGGTGCGGTCGGATGGCCGGAAGTGGTCCCGGACCACGTGTCGCTGTGGGGCAGTCTCCTGCAGATCCGGCGAGGGTTCGACCAGTACGTCAATCTGCGTCCGGTCCGGCTGCTGCGCGGAGTGCGCAGCCCTCTGCGCGACTACCAGCCCGGTGACATCGACTTCTACGTCGTCCGCGAGAACACCGAGGGTGAGTACTCCAGCATCGGTGGCCGGATCTTCGAGGGCACCGACCGCGAGACCGTGATGCAGGAAACCGTGATGACACGGACGGGCGTCGACCGTGTGCTGCGCTACGCGTTCGATCTCGCTTCCACCCGCCCCCGCAGGCACCTGACCTGGGCGACGAAGAGCAACGGGATCTCGATCTCCATGCCCTACTGGGACGAGCGCGCCGCCGAGATGGCGGCCCGGTACCCCGGAGTGACCGCGGACAAGGACCACATCGACATCCTCACCGCCAAGTTCGTCCTGCAACCCGACCAGTACGACGTGGTCGTGGCCAGCAACCTCTTCGGCGACATCCTCTCGGACCTCGGTCCTGCCTGCACCGGCACGATCGGCATCGCCCCCAGTGCCAACATCAACCCGGACCGTACCTACCCCAGCCTGTTCGAGCCGGTCCACGGGTCAGCCCCCGACATCGCCGGCCTCGGCGTCGCCAACCCCGTGGGCCAGATCTGGAGCGGCGCGATGATGCTCGCGCACCTCGGCGAACACGAGGCCGCCGCGCGCGTCGTGGAGGCGATCGAGGCCGTTCTCGACGCACAGCCCGGTGTGCTCACCCCCGACCTCGGAGGCACGGGCACCACGGCCGAGCTCGGAAAGGCCATCGCGGACCGGGTCGTGGCGGACCTGCCCGCAGACGACAACGGGGGAGCGGTGGCCGTCGACCCGGCCGGAGAGGACACCTCGGCATCATGATCAGGCCTGTCTCCGACCCGATCGGCCTCGAAGTGCGATGGGACCGGCTCGCCGCCGCCACCGACGAGGCAGCCTCCACCATGCTCCGCACGGCCTTCTCCACGATCATCCGGGAGTCCCACGACTGCACAATCGTCCAACTCCCCGGTCATGACATGTCAGCAGAAAACGTCCCTGCGCGAGGGGAGGAGGCGAGCCGCGGTGTCCGGTCGATCCACTTCCCGGGACATGGGCTGACAGAGGCGACTGTCTGGAACCGATATGCGCTGACGGCCGGGACCGAACTGGCCGGCCCTGCCGTCTTCCAGGAACGAGAGGCGTCCTGCTCCTTCGGACCGGACTGCCGGATCAGGGTCGCTGACGACCTGCCCCTTCATCGTCGAGATCGGCCAGTGACTGTCCTCCGACACAGAGGGAGGGACGACCCCTCATGACGACGACGTCGGTAGGGCAGCGCTCACGGACCCGGCGCATCACGTTCCTGGTCGCTCTCGCGGTCTTCGCGCAGGAGTCGACCTGGAACTTCTACGAATCCCAGGTGCCACCGCTCCTGCGGGAACACATCAGCAGCGCAGCCGTGGTGGGTCTGCTGATGGGCATGGACAACCTGCTGGGCATTTTCATCCAGCCGTGGATCGGCAACCGGTCGGACCGCACGAGGACCTCCTGGGGGCGGCGCATGCCGTATCTCGTGGTCGGGATGCCCATCGCCGCCGCACTGTTCTTGACCATCCCGCACACCTCGGCGTCACTGCCCCTCCTGATCGCGACCATGTTCACGTACGCACTCGTGGCGAACACCTTCAAGCCGATCGCCGAAGCGCTCGTTCCGGACTTCATCGCGCCCGAGCGACGCAGCCGGGCCAACGCCGCAGTCAAGATCGCATCGAGTCTGACAGCCATCGTTGCGGCGGCCCTCAGCATTTTTCTGGTCGACAACCATCTGAGCATCGCGTTCGCGATCCCCGCGGTCATCATGCTGCTCTCCATCGGGGTGCTCGCGGCCACCGTGCGCGACAGCAGGTCCCCGGCCTACCGGGCCGCGGTGGCGGAAGGCCTTGAGATCCAGCACGCCGAGCGTAAGGAGCCACGCGTCCGGGACACCTTCTTCGAGATCCTCAGGGACACCGACCGCAGTCGGCTCCTGCTGCTCGTCGCGATCTTCCTGTTCGGCAGCGCGTGGGCCGCGTCCCGGTCGTTGATGACGCCGTACGGAACCGAGGCTCTCGACATGTCACGGGGAGCCGCCGGTGGCCTGACACTGCCCAGTGGTATCGCCTTCATCGTGGCGGCCTATCCGGCGGCGGTACTCGCCGAACGTTATGGACGTCTCCGGGTCATGGCCATCGGTATGTCGGTCTTCGCCGCGGCCATGGTGCTGGGGACGATCGTCCCGACACCGGCGGGCGCCGCCGTGGCCTTGTGCATCGCCGCAGCCGGCGCGACGTGTTTCCTGGTCAATGCGGTCGTGGTCCTGTGGAACCTCGCCCCTTCCGCCCGGGTCTTCGGGACCTACGCCGGCATGTACACCGTCGGCTGGGCCGGCGGTGGCTTCCTGGGCCCGGCACTGGTCGGCGCGATGGTCGACGTCACCGGCTGGCCCTTGATGCTTCTGGACGTCGCCGTCGTCGCCGCGCTGTCGATCGTCGTCGTCGTCAGGATCAGCGCCCTGCAGCGCCGAACCGCCCTGACCCTCGCCAAGTGACGAACCGAGTCCTGCGGCCCCATGCCATCCAGGCGACGGGCGCAGCCAGAGATGGGGAACGTGTGCCTCGCATCCTGATCACCACGGACTACCTACGGCCCGGCGACGAGGTCGACCAGTACCTTCGGACACACGGTCACACGACGGTCCACTCGCCCCTGGCCGGCCGACGCGAGCCGGAGCAACTCGTAGCCGCCCTCGACGGGGTCGACGCGGCGCTCGTCGCGAACGAGCCCTTGACCGCCGAGGTCCTGTCCCGAGCGCCCATGCTGCGGGCCATCGTGCGCACCGGCGTGGGCTACGACTCGATCGACGTCGATGCCGCGGCCGAGCTGGGGATCACGGTGAGCAATCTGCCGGGGATCAACGCCAACGCCGTGGCTGAGTACACCATCGCTCTGATGCTGGCTGCGGCCCGGCGCCTGGTGCAGAGCGCGGCGGGTGTCGAGGCCGGCGGCTGGCCGAGGGAAGACGGTCATGAACTGCGCGGCAAGACTCTCGGCCTGCTCGGGTACGGGGCCGCCGCGCGCGCCGTTGTGCCGCTTGCGCGGGCTTTCGGCATGCGGGTGCTCAGCACGACCGGTGTGCCGGAGAAGGAGCGAAGCGATGCGTCGGTGCGGTTCGTCGAGCTTCCCGAACTGCTGGCAACCGCCGACTACCTGTCGGTGCACACCGCGCTGACGGAACGGACGCGAGGTCTTCTCGGCGCCCCCGCTTTGCGTCAGATGAAACCGACAGCGGTCCTGATCAACACCGCGCGCGGAGCGATCGTCGACGCGCGGGCACTCGCCGATGCCGTGCGCACCGGACAGATCGCCGCGGCGGCTCTCGACGTGGTGAGCGACGAGCCGCTCGCGGCCGACAGTCCGCTGCGGAATGTGGACGGGATCGTTGTCTTCTCCCACCTGGCGGGGCAGACCGCCGAGGCCCGGGCGGCCGCCGGGCTCCAGGGCGCGGCAGAGGTGGTGGCCGCACTCGCGGGGCGCCCCCGGTTCCCGGTGAACGCTCACCTGTTGCCACAGACCTTCGCCGCAGAGTGAGCCGAGGGAGCCGAGTGACACCTAAGCGACAAGTGCCGAATGCCGATCGGAAAGATTCAGGAAGAGGAACGATGCGAAACGAACCGGATGGCTGCGTCAGGGTCCTGGCACCGACCGGCATGCTCGGGGCCGGCTTTCCCGAATCCACGATCGAGCACGGTCTGGAACTCGGCGCCGACGTGATCTCCGTGGACGGCGGGAGCACCGACTCCGGGCCCTACTACCTCGGCTCGTCCCAGCCCAAGACCACGCGCGCGGCAGTCGCCCGCGACCTGCGTGTGCTGCTGAAGGCCGCGGCACGTGCCGGCATCCCGCTGATCGTGGGCTCGTGCGGCACCAGTGGCACCGACCATGGTGTCGACTGGGTCGCGGGCATCGTCGCCGAGATCCTTTCGGACGAAGGGCTGCGCCTGCGGGTTGCCCGGATCTACAGCGAGCAGGATGCCGACACCCTCAAGGAGCGTCTGGCGTCAGGGCACATCCATCCTCTGCCTCCGTTGGGGGACCTGCAGCCCGAGACGATCGAGAACTGCACCCACATCGTGGGCATGATGGGACATGAGCCGATCGTTGCCGCGCTCGAAGCCGGCGCCCAGGTGGTGCTCGCAGGCCGCGCCACCGACACCGCCGTCGCGGCCGCCTATCCCCTCATGAAGGGGATGCCGTCCGGACCGACGTGGCATGCCGCCAAGATCGTCGAATGCGGCGGACAGTGCACCAGCAACCCACGTGCCGGTGGGGTGCTGGCCACCATCGACGCCGACGGCTTCACCATCGAGCCGCTCGACCCCGCCGTCTCCTGTACGCCGATCCTGGTTGCCGCGCACATGCTCTACGAGACGGCGAACCCCTTCCAGATGCGCGAGCCCGATGGAACCCTGGACGTCCGCGAGGCCACGTACACGGCTCTCGACGACCGCACGGTGCGGGTCGAGGGCTCGCGGTTCCACGTCGCCGACCAGCACACCATCAAGCTGGAGGGCGCCCGGATCACCGGCTACGAGACGCTGTCGTTCAGCGCTGTCCGCGATCCGCACATCCTTGCGAACATCGAGGACTGGGCCGATCTTCTGCGCGTGATGCTCACACAGCGGGTGGAGCAGACGCTCGGTCTCAGCGAAGACAAGTACGCCTTCGACGTACGTCTCTACGGCTACAACGCGGTACTGAAGGACCTCGACCCGGGCCAGGAGGCGCCTCGTGAGGTGGGAGTCATGCTTCTCGTCAACGCGCCGGACCAGGAGACCGCCACAGCCGTGGCGAAGATCGCCAACCCGTTGATGCTGCATCTGCCCACACCCGACATGGACTACCTGCCGAGTCTCGCGTTCGCCACCTCCCCGGCCGAGGTCGAGCGCGGGCCCGCGTATGAGTTCGTGCTCAACCATGTCGTCGACAGCATCACCCCCACCGACATGTTCCGCATCGAGATCGAGGAGACCTCACACCATGGCTGAGACCGGCCCCACCACTCTCGGAGACCTGGCGTTCGAGGTCCGGTCGAAGAACGCCGGGCCCTTCTGGGTCACCATGGAATTGTTCATGCGTGACTCGGACGGTTACGGCATCGCGGCTGACGAGTCGTTCCTCAACGAGCGCACGGTCGCCGAGCTCTACGGAGTCGACGAGAGCGAGATCCAGATGTTCCGCATCCCGTCGCTGAACGTCGTCAAGATCTCTTTCCCTCGTCCCGTCAGCCAGGCTTCGCTTCGCGACCGTGACATCCACTCCGGTCAACACCATGTGCCGCTTGCGATGTTGCCCGTGCCCCCTGCCGACGGCACCCGGGAGCGGTGAGCGCGGGAGGAGCCGATCCATTGGCCGCGGCGGCCTGAGTGAAGGACTGCGGACATGGGCGCCGAAGAACGTATAGACCCGCAGGTGCGGGCTCGCCTTGACCAGTATCTCAGCCTCGTCGGCCCTCAGGGGCTGAGCGGCATCGACAGCATCACGGCCCGACGGCAGAGGCAGGCTGAACTCTCCGCTCTCCGGCCCAAGGCCGCCGCACACCATGACGTCGATGTCCGTGACTTCTCGATCCGGTCCGACACCTCCCCGCATACCGCCGTTCAGGTGCGGGCCTACCGACCTGCAGGAAGTGCCGTGCCCGCGCCGTGCATCTGTTACGTCCACGGTGGAGGACTGGTCACGGGAAGCATCGCCGGTGACGAGGCGAAGGCCGTCGAGCTCGCACAGGCGACAGACTGTGTCGTCGTCTCGGTGGAGTATCGCCTGGCACCTGAGAACCCTTACCCCGCTGCGGTCGACGACTGCTATGCGGCTCTCGCCTGGACAGCGGCACGTCAGCATGAGCTGCGCATCGACCCGCACCGCATCGCTCTCTACGGACCGAGTGCGGGCGGCTGCCTGGTCACGGCCGCCGCCCTGCTCGCCCGTGACCGAGGCGGTCCTGAGATCGCTTACCTGACGCTCGTCTCGCCCATGCTGGACGACCGGCAGACGACACACTCAAGTCACGTCAACACCGGGTTCGGGGCATGGAGCCGCGAGGCGAACCGCCAGTCCTGGCAGGCGTATCTGGGAGAGGACTTCGGTACCGAGAGGGTGTCGCCCTACGCGGCACCGGCACGTGCCGGCAATCTCACGGGGCTTCCGCCGACGTACATCGACACTGGTGACCTCGACTTGTTCCGCGACGAGGCCATGGACTTCGCGCAAAGACTCATGTGGGCAGGAGTGCCGACCGAACTGTATGTCTACCCTGGCGGCATTCACGGCGGTGAGAGTCTTGCCCCCGAGGCCGATCTGAGCGTGCGAGTCCGGTCACGCCGTCACAGCGCACTGCGCAGGGTGCTCGCGACACCTCCGTCCACCGACATCGGCCCCGCCATGGTCAGGTGAGCTGGGCGGCGAGGAACTCCTTGACTGCCGCCAGCACCGCGAAGTGGTCGTGGGCTACGCCGGGGATGACATCGAGACGTGTATCGATTCCGTGGGCGCGCCAGTTGGCCCGCAGAGAGTTGATGCGGTCCATGCGGCTGGTCCCGGTGGGCGCGGCTCCGCCGGCGTCGGGAGGTGGCAGATCGGCGGTGCCGTTGTCGTCCTCGCCGATGACCAATTGCACGGGCAGGCCGCGCAGGGCGGCCGGGTCGGCATCGGTCGAGAACTGCTCCTTCATGTCGGCTGTGCCGTGCGGCCAGGCCCGTGTGGGGTCCAGGAGGGTGATGCGTCCGGGCGCGCCGATGGACAGCGAGGCCAGTCGGTCGGAGTGCAGGTAGGCGAAGCGGTGGGCGAACTGGCCGCCGCCGGAGAAGCCGTGCAGGTGGAAGCGGTCGGTGCGCACGTGCCAGCGAGCGGCGGCTTCTTCGACCATGTCCAGCAGCAGCTCGTCGGGGCGGAATCCGGTGGTGGACAGGAGCTTGTAGCTGTCCACGTCGTTGGGGCCGGTGATCCCGGCGGGGAAGAGCGGGGCGAGGACGACACAGTCGTGGGCCTCGGCGAAGTCGGTGAAGGCGTTGCGGAGCGTTTCGCTGCGCCGCCGCGTTCCGTGGACGGTGACCACCAGAGGGCGAGGCGGGACGTCGGGGCTGTGGTGTCGGGGGACGTAAAGGCAGTAGGAGAAGCGCGGGTCGCGGGCGAGGGCGAACTGCGCTGTGGGGCCGGTGAGGAACGAGATGCCGGGGTGGCCGGCGGGCAGGTCCCAGGGCGCCAACGGGCGTTCGGCGGTCATGCGGTGTGCTCCTTGCCCACGGAGAGGTCCATCAGCGGTGCGTACTACTGGTCTGCGTAGCAGTCGTTGTCACGCAGGTCGCCCGTGACCGTCGGGCGGGGGAGGGAGACTCCTTGCTGAGGAAGCCGCCGACTACGAGGGCGTCGTAGAAGGCTTGATCGTGGCACATGAAGTCGAAGGTGCTCACGTGGTGTCGAGCGCCGTGGCCCGGAGAAGCGGTGACAGGTCGGGCAGATTCTCGACGCCCCAGGCGAGGGAGAGGATCTCCTCGCGTTGGGCTTCGGGGGCGAGGGCTCGCAGCAGGCCGTGGAACTTCTCCTCGAACTGCTCGTCGGTCATCGCCACTCGCCCTCCACCGGGGGCGTCACGAACCTCCTCCGTCAGCACCTCACCTGAAGTGAGCGTGACGGCCACCCGGTTGGGGATGTACTCGGGAAAGATCTCGGTCAGGGCCGGATCCTCCCGTACCGAGATGCGTTGCATCAGGGTCAGAGCCGCTGGATCCCTGATCGCCTCGTCGCTGTAGGACTCGATGGTGATCGCGCCGTCCAGCAGCGCCCGGGCCACGGTGTACGGGAGGCTGTGGTCAGCGGTCTCTCGCGTAGTGGGCTTCCACTTCTCGGGGTCCTTGCCCAGGAACTTGTAGCCGACGTGGGTCGTGTCGACCTGCACGGAGTCGATGGCGTCAAGGTCCGCGATCCTGTCCCGCACCGAGACCGCAGCCCAGACCGCGGTCTGCATCTCCCCGTTCGTCGGCAGCATCTTGGTCAGTGTCCGTGAAATGGCATAGGACTGATTGTCCCGGTTCCCGAACTCGCCGACATCGAGGGAGAAGATGCCGGTGATCTGGTTCATGAATCCCATCTCACCTTCGAAGATCGGCGAGGGGCCGGTGAAGTCGTGCTTGGCGAGCTCCGCCGCGACAATGCCGTTCCGTGCGGCGTTGGGGGCGGAGCACCCCTTCCACTGGGAGAGGTTTCCGGACCGCACCTGCCGTAGGGCGATGTGGCTGTTCACGGCTATGTTGATCGCCTCGGTCAGCTGTTGCTGCGAGAGCCCCATCAGCCGGCCGGCCGCAACGGCCGAGGACACAAGCACGAAGTTGACGTGGTCCCACCCTCCGCTGTGGAGGTTGGCTGCGTCCTGGAACCTGCACTGCATCTCGTAGGCGAGGACGATCGCGAGGATGAGGTCCTCTCCGGACGCCTTCTGGGACTCGCCGACGGCCAGACAGACCGGGATGTTGTCACTGGGGTGCCCGACCTCCTTGCCGATGTAGCCGTCGTTGAAGTCGAAGTAGCGCACCATCGTCCCCGTGACGAACGCGGCGATGTCCGCGGTGGTGGTCTGCCTGGTTCCCAGAATGGTGGCTGCCGTGGAGGGGTGGGCCTCGGCGAAGGCCCGGCCGTTCCGCGAGGGCGGCGCGTGGAAGGCGCCGAGTCCGCAGCCGAGGCTGTCGACGAGGCGCTGCTTGGTCGTGTGGATGGCGTGCGGGCTGAGATCGGAGTAACGCAAGGACGTGGCGTACGAACTGAGTTCATCGGCGAGAGCCATGGGGTGGTCTCCTTCGGGCGGGACGACGGAGAGCTGCGGCCGTCGCTCTGTTTCGCTCCTGCTGTTTGCTATAGCTTTAGGGGTGGGAATGAAAACTCGTGAGCTGTAGCCTATTTGCTACAGCAGTGCTGTCAACAGAGCTTTGTGGTCACGGCTCCATGCCCTTGGAAGGCCGCAGAGCAACGTCGGCAGCTCCGCCTGGCTTTGCGTACCCGGCGCAGTGATCATCCTGCGGCAGCGTCCGAATGCACCCTGAAACTGCGTCGGCCTCGGATGACGCATCCACCGACGCACCAGCAAGGAGTGACACGCCCATGACCCTGTCCGCGTCTTCCACCCCCACAGCACCTGGCGCCCTCCCGGTCATCGGACACGGCCACAGACTGGCCCGCGACCCTCTGAGTTTCATGCGGTCCCTGCGTGACTACGGCCCCGTCGTCCGGATACGTATCGGTCCCACTCCGGCGTACGTCGTCACCGACCCCGCACTGGCACGGCACGTGCTGGTGACCGACGCTGCCCACTACATCAAGGGCGGGAGAATCTTCGATGCTCTTCGCACGTTCTTCGGCGATGGCATCGCCACGATCGCGGACGGCGATGCCCACCTGCACAACCGGCGTCTGCTCCAGCCGATGTTCAACCGGGCCCACATAGCCGAACGCACGGACCCTATGGTCGAGCGCGTCCGTGCCATGGTCCTTTCCTGGGGCGAAGGCCAGGAACGTGACGTCCATGCGGACATGAACGAGGTCACCCTGGCCGCCTTCCTCGTAGCCTTGTTCGGCACGAATCTTCCCGACCGCCTGGCAACCGAGTTCCCACAGCTCATGCCAGTGATCATGCGAGGGACCATCCGGCGGACGATCCAGCCTCCTTGGGTCACTCGACTGCCGTTGCCCGCCAACCGAACCCACGAACGCAACGTGCGGCGACTGCGTGTGATCGTCGGTCAGGCCATCGACCACGCCCGCGGGTCACACAACGCAGACCCTCTGCCGGCCGCCCCCATGACAAGTGGCTGCCCACACCACGCCCAGCAGGGAAAAGGGCTGCTGCAGGCCCTTCTCACAGCCAAGGACCCCCTCACCCCGCAGCAACTCCAGGACGAGGTCATCACCCTGCTCGTCGGCGCGATCGAGACCTCGGGAACGACGCTGGCCTGGACGCTGTACGAGTTGTCCCAGCATCACGAGATCACAGCGCGCCTGCGAAAGGAACTGGACACCGTATGCGGGCAGCGGCCTGTACGCCACGAGGACCTGGACAGCCTGCCGTACACCCGCCAGGTTCTGCAGGAGGCCATCCGGATGTACGGGCCCGTATGGCTGACCACCCGCCGGACCACTCGCGCCGTCGACCTCGACAGGCACCGGATCCCGGCGGGCGCCGATGTCGTCTGGAGCCCCTACCTCTACCAGCATGACCCTCAGGTCTTCGCTGACCCGGACCGTTTTGACCCGGACCGCTGGGCCCCGGAGCGCGCCAAAGAAGTCCGCGGCTCCTTCCTCGCCTTCGGCGCCGGCCGCCGCCAGTGCATCGGGGAAGCGTTCGCATGGACGGAACTGGTGATCACCCTCGCGACCATCCTGCAGACCTGGTCCGATTTCCGTCTGACGTCACGCGCTCCCCGGCAGCAGGCAGTCATGACTGTCACTCCGGATGTGCTGACCATGGCCTACTACCTCCAGGAGCCGGGGAACTGACCTGCGGTGGCCGATTTCAGAATGCCGAGCTTCGACCTGCCTTTCCCGGTGGAGTGCAATCCGTACCTGGAGCAGGCGTCCCCGGCGATGTGGGCGTGGATCGACACTTACGGCCTGGCGCCGACGGAGAAGGCACGCGCCAGAATGCTGCGCACGGGAGCCGACCTGTCAGGGGCTCATGTGTGGCCTCGTGCCGACCTTGGCATGCTGACCACCGGTCTTCAGTGGCTTGCCCTGACCTTCCGGATCGACGACCAGATGGACGAGGACGGCCTGACGGAAAGGCCGCAAGCACGGGTGGCAGCCATCGACGAGCTCTGCGACATCCTGCGGGGCCAGCCGGCTCCTGGCCCCTCTCCGGTCGCCCGGGCGCTGAGCGACCTGTGGGCCAGGACGTCCGTGGGCCGGCCCATCGCCTGGCGCAACGCCTTCCTCCGGCACTTCCGGGCGTTCCTGCAGTCCTACGCAACGGAAGCCAGTCTCAGTGCCCTGGGGACCACACCCCGCCTGGACGCATACCTCGGCTGGAGGATGTACTCCGTCGGGATGCCCTGGCTGTGGGACCTGGACGAGCTGCGCCTTCCCGTGTTCCTACCCGACTCCGTGCGCATGTGCGGTCCGATGTACAGACTGCGCCGCGCCGGCGCGGTGCACGTCGCTCTGGTCAACGACGTCTTCTCCGTCCACCGCGAAACCCTCGTCGGCTATCAGTACAACGCGGTCACCATCATCCGGGACACACACCACTGCTCTGTGCAGGAAGCCGTGGACCGGGTGGCGGAGCTGGCCGACGCACACGTCCACGCGGTCGTGACAGCACGGCAGGAACTCTCCGAGGAACTCGACAGGCAAGCTGTGCCGCGCCAGATCCGCGCTGCGGCATCCGATTACGCGGACAACATCGCTGCCAACCTGAGCGGGCAACTCCTATGGCACTCTTCGGTCGAGCGGTACGCCGTCGACGACCTCCAGCCTTCCGGCCGCTCCGCGAGCTACCCCGACGACCTGCTTCGCGGGTGACCTCGACTGCCGAACAGCCACGACGCGGGTCATGAGCGGGTGGGGCGCACGTTCGCGATCACGCTGATGCCCGCAGGCCGCAGCTCGAACCGCGATTCGGTTGTCACCCGTCAAGGTTGGTCATCGCTCGGTCGGGTGGCGGTCGAGGCCGGGTCGGGTCCTTCCTCAGGGGCGGCCCCTCTGGGGGGCGGTAACGGGGTGGCGGCGGGAGAAGCCGGGAGTTGAGACGCGGGCGGGTTTACCGAATGCGTGGGACGGTCGGCAGGGCGGACCGGGCTGTCCGGAGTGCTGTTCGTGAGGAAGAGCAATGCGAAGGCAGCAGCGGCAGCCAGACCCAACAGCACGATGACGGCCCGACGAGGGGGAAGCAACGGCCGCCTGGGCACCGTGGGAAGGACGGCAGGCCGCAGGTGTTCCGGGCCAGCGGTGTTGGCCCTGGCTTCCAGGGCGTCGCGCAGTCGTTGCTCGAGCGTCTCGTGGCGTATCTCGCCGAGGCTCATCGTCAGATCTCCGCGAAGTGCCGGCAGCGGGAAGGACAGGAACGGGGCCGATCGGGGTGTTCGGTCATCGAGATATCTCCAGTTGTCTGCCCAGAGCGTTCAGGGCTCGGTTGGCAGTTGACTTGACCGTTCCGCGGGAGACTCCGAGGGTGTCGGCAATCTGTGCTTCGGTGAGATCCGACCAGTAGCGCAGCACCAAGACCTCGCGTTGCCGACGGGTGAGATGCTGCAACGCGTTGATCACTTCCTGATGGGTCTCGGCAAGGAGCACGCTCTGGTCGGCGGACGGGACATGGTGTTGACGCTCAGGAATGTAGGCACGTGCAGTACGGCGGCGGCGCAGAACGGACCGAGCTGAATTCACCACGCTGGTGCGCAAGTACGCTTCGGGATCGTCCAGGCCCGAGAGTCGACGACCGTGGCGGTGCAGGAGCGCTGCGAAGGCGTCCTGTACCACGTCCTCTGCCGTTGGGAGGTCGTCCACCAGAAGCAGTGCCAGCCGCACCAGTGCCAGTCGGCGGTGATGGTAAAGCTCGCTGAAGCCATGTTCTTCCCCGGCTGCCGTCGCACTGAAGGACTCGGCTTTGAACTGCCATGTGCCACGGCCCTTCCGACTCGCCAGTGAACGCAGAGCGAGCCCGTCCCGCGTTCGGCTCATCAGATCCGCTCCGCTGCAGAGCAAGCGGTGCACCGGCCTGCACATGCTCCGCCACCGGATGACCGACGGTGCGGCGGTGGGGATCGTCGCGGTTCTCACATGTCTCCTGGACGTCGCGGTACTGGCCCGTCCGCCCGGAGCCCCGGGCGGACGGGTTGTGCTGCTCGGCCTGAGCCGTGCAGCGTGCATTCACGTGGTGTCGCCGAACGACCTGGAGCCGATCAGCGGGTCAAACGCTGGAGAGCCTCACTCGGCAGGAGTCGCCCGCTGCACCGGCTTGGCGGGCTTCGCGTCCCGCGGGACGTCGGTCTCCGAGCCAGGTACGTAGGGCTTGGCGGGCTTCGCGTCCCGCGGGACGTCGGTCTCCGAGCCCGGCACGTGTGGCTTGGCGGGCGTCTCGGAGCCAGGCACATAGGGCTTGGCGTGCTTCCCGGTGGAAGTGGACTTCATGGGAGTGGCCGCGCGCGCCTTCTGCGCACCGGCGGGAGCATCCTCCGCGGCTGAATCGGCATGCGCCGTGAAGGCTCCACCGAGAGCCAGCGCGGCGCCCACAACCGAGACGCTCAGCGCGGCGCGGACCCGGCCCGGGCGGGAGCTGCGGACAGCAGCGTGACGTACTGACATTTCCAGTCCTCGAATCATCGGTTCGATTTGCTCGGCTGACCGACCGTCAGGGGTGGCTTCCTCTGCGGCGGCCCTCTGCTGGAGGCGCATCCAATCCGACAGACGTCCGAAGGCCCCTGGGGTTGTCGGTCGGGCGAGGCGGATTCGGGGAATTCTCAGTGATCTGCGTCACTGCCATGAGGCCGGTCCACGGGCCGACCGGACGGCGTAGCGAGACGGAGTCCATCTCTGTTCGCGTCGTCCACGGGACCCAGCTCCGGGGCCGTCTTGTGGATCCCAGGCCCCCGGCGACCTCGGGGAACGACCTACCGGTCTCCGTCGTGACTTGCCATGTCGTGGCTTGCTCGTGTGCCGGACACGTTCGCTGCACCGACCGCCGCAGAGACTTCACGCTGAGGGGAGCGGGGCCTCACAGGTGCGGTGCGGCCGTGGAACCAATCTCAGCGGAGCGGCTTTGGCGCTTGGGTCAGCCCCGACCGCATCACGCCAGCCATCGAGGGCGTGGACGCGTGGGATGCGGTGAAAAGAGCTCCGTGGACGGCTGAGGACGCCGCGCGTCTGGCGTAGCGATCGGTATCCGGAGGCCAGGCGTCACGATCTTGGTGGATCAGAAGAGAAACCGCCCCGTGCACGCTGGCGCACAGCAATCTGGCGGTTTCGGTCTTGCTCTTGACCGGTACCCCGGCATCCAGACAGGCTGCCACCTTGTCCCGGAAGTAGCGGAAGCAGGCGTCCTCGTTCTGGCGGCTGGCTTCGGTGGCCTCGCCATCCATCACCAGTCGGTACTGGGAGGGGTGGCGAAGTCCGAATGCGATGTAGGCAATGCAGGTTTCATAGAGCGCCGTCACAGGATCCGAGACCGTTCGGGACACCGCTTCCAACTCGACGAACAATGAGCTCCACACGCGCAGGCACGTCGCATGGACGAGTTCCTTCTTCGAGGGGAAGTGGAGATAGACGGCTGGTGGGCTGACTCCCGCACTTGTTGCCACTGCGCGGATCGTAAGGGCGTCGGCGCCACCGCTTTCAAGTAGCTGATCAGCGATGTCGAGAAGCTGGGTTCGGAGCAGACCGCCCTGGCCCTTGGCGGCGCGAACTCGGGGGCCGGTCACGGGCGTCAAGATGTTTTCGGTTTGACGGCGGTCATCACTTGGGTCACCCGGACGCATAGTTCGCCCTCGGCATCATGAATGTCGACCTCGACGACAGCGTTGCGTCCCAAACGCAGGGGGCGAGCTGTCGCAAGGACGCTCGTGCGTGCCGGCCGAAGGAAATGCGTGCTCGACTCCACGGTGGCCGGTGCGGCGCCGGCTGGACCGTTGAGGGCGGCGCAAACGGCGGCACACACATCGGCGAGCCCCATCAACGCCCCTCCGTGGAGGCCGCCGCCCACCGTGGACAGGGAGAGATCGTGCTCCAACCTGGCTTGCACCCTGGCCGCTGTGATCTCCTCGAACACGACTCCGAGCGTCTTGGCATACGGCGCGAGCGCGTAGACGTCTTCGGCTTCAAGTGTGAGCACCGGCTACTCCCAGTGTAGATTAATGCCGATAACTTATCGGCGTTAACTCAGGCCGTCAACCCAGCTGGCTTCTGGTCTCTTCAGGGGCTACGTAACGGAGTTGAGGCAGTGTGACCTCCGCTCAGTCTCGGCCCCCAGGGCAGAGCTGCGCGCGCACCCATTCAGGATCGGGGTTGGTGTGCGGCCGGCCCGCTACGACGACAGTCGGCACTGTCTCATTGCCGGCGTTGGCCGTCCTCACTGCCGCGGCTCCTGCCGGGTCACGCCAGATGTTGACCCAATGCAACTGGCGGGCGCTGCGGCCCAGCCGGATGCGCAGTCGGTCCAAGCGCGCATCATGGTGACGCACGCTACCTCTGCACACCACGGTCCGGGGACCGGCGGATCAACCGCTGCCACCTCTACGAGGACAGCTACGCCGTTGCCAAGGCCTACTTCGACGACTGACGGAGCCCAGGCCGGCGGAGCCGCGCACCACCAGGATGTCGTCGGCGTCACCCCGGCCGGCCGCAGGGCAGGCGGGCCCCGGTGCCCATTCCGGCCTTCGGCGGGCGGAACTCACCGGTCTCCCTTCGTCCTTCGGGCGTCCATCCAGGCGCGGATCGCCGACACGGTTGTCTCCGCGTGTTCCCGCATCATCGTCAGATGGTCGCCGGGGACGGCCACGACGTCGTGAGCCGCCGGCCAGGACGTCCGCCAGTCGTCCGCGTCGGCGGAGGTCGCCATGGCGGGCGTGGGCCGCTGCGCGCGCACGAGGAGCGTGGGCGTGGCGATCGGCTCGGGGGACCAGCCGAGGAAGATCCGGTTGTAGGCGCCGATCGCGGCCAGGGTGCTGTCGTCGTCCCCGGTGAAGAGGGGTTGCCGGGTGTCCTGAGGCGGTGGAACGGCCAGGGACAGCAGCCAGTCCTTGTCGCTGTTGTCCGGCGTGATGTGGTAGGTGTCCAGCAGCACCAGACCGGTCGGTGCCCGGCCCGTGTTCTCCAGGTGGTGCGCCACCAGGTGCGCCACATTGCCGCCCGCCGACCGTCCTACGACCACGAAGGGCCGGTCCCCGACGTGCCGCAGCACGTTCTCGGCATGCGTACGCGCCAGCGCGGCGCGGTCCTGCGGTACGGCGGCCCCGGCGCCGATACCGGGGTGCGGGAACTCCAGGACCTCCAAGGCATCCAAGGCATCCAAGGTCTCGGGGTCGTCCTGGAAAGCGCGGTGGAACCGGGGGAAGTCTCCGCCGTCCGTCGTGAGCGACGGCTGGTAGGCCGGGAAGTAGACGACCGTCGGCCTTCCGGAGCCGGAGCCGGAGCCGGAGTCGGAGTCGGAGTCGGAGCCGCCGGGGGAGCGGCGGATCGGGGACAGTGCGTGCTCGCGGCCCTGGGCGGCCGTGAAGGTGGGCAGCGCCCAGGACGCGGTGACGAGCAGGTGCATCGCCGCCACAGGCTGTCCGGCGGCACTGACCGCCCGGAACAGCGAGGAGAGGGTGTACGCGGGCCGCTCGGGCCCCGTGGGCCCTGCGCCCTCGGCGGCTCCTGCGGCCTCGGGGGCGGCCGTGGTGGCCGCGGCGGCCGGTTCGCCGTCCAGCAGGCCCAGCAGGTGGCGTGCCAGTTTCTCGGCCGTGCGGTGCTCGAACACCACCGCGGCCGACAGCCGTAGCTTCAGCCCCATGCTCAGCCGGTTGCGGAGCTGCACGGCCGTGAGGGAGTCGAACCCCAGGTCGGTGAGGGATTTGCCGACCGGGAGCGCGTCGGCGTGCGGGTAGCCGAGCACCGCGGCCACGTCGGCCCGCAGCAACTCCACGAGCGCCGCCTCCCGTTCGCCCGGGTGCATGTCGGCGAGCCGCTTCCGCCAGGCTCCCGGCACCGGCATCTGCCCAGGGGAGCCGGCGGAGCCGCCCGAGGCCGTCGCCGCGGCGGGCGGCCGGTGCTGCCGGACGAGTCCGCGCAACGGCGGTGGCAGGTGCCCCGCACCGGACCGAAGCGCCGCCCGGTCCAGCAGGATCGGTGCCAGGACCGGCTCCGTCGAGCGCAGTCCGGCATCGAACAGGGCCATGCCCTGCTGTGTGGACAGCGGCACGAGCACGTCACGTGACTGTGGGTGCTGTGGGGGCTGCCCCACCGCCATGCCGTCGGCGTGCTCCCACGGGCCCCACGCCAGCGAGACCGCCGGCAGTCCCTGGGCGGCGCGGCGGTGGGCGAGGGCATCGAGGAACGAGTTCGCGGCCGCGTAATTGCCCTGGCCCGGCCGGCCCAGCAGACCGGAGACCGAGGAGAACAGGACGAACGCCGAAAGACCCATGTCCCGGGTCAGTTCGTGCAGGTTCCAGGCCGCGTCGGTCTTCGGCCGCAATACGGCCGCCAGCCGCTCGGGGGTCAGCGAGTCCAGCACGCCGTCGTCCAGAACCCCGGCGGCGTGCACCAGCGCGGTCAACGGCGGCTCACAGCGCTTGACCACCTTGGCCAGCGCGGCACGGTCGGCCGCGTCACAGGCGACGATGCCGACCCGCGCCCCCAACTCCTCCAGGTCGCCGCACAGTTCCGCCGCCCCGGGTGCCTGCGGTCCACGGCGTCCGGTCAGCAGCAGATGCCGTACTCCGTGTTGGGCGACCAGATGGCGTGCCAGCTCCGCGCCCAGCGCGCCGGTGCCTCCGGTGATCAGCACCGTACCGTCCGGGTCGAAGGCAGCCCCCGAGCCCGAGGCACCACCCGCGGCGGCCAGTCGCGGAACCGTCACCTGCCCGTCTCGCACCCGGAGTTGCGGCTCGCCGGTGGCGACGGCCGACGGCAGCATCCGCAGCGACTCGGGTCGCCCGTCGACATCCACCAGGACGACCCGACCCGGCAGCTCCGACTGCGCCGTGCGCACCAGTCCCCAGACCGCCGCACCCGCCAGGTCCGGCACCGGCCCGGTGGCATCCCGCGTCACCACCACCAGCCGTGAGCCCGCCGCGCCCGGATCGTCCTGCCAGTCCTGGAGCACCTTGAGCACTCGGCGCGTCAACTCGTGAGTGGCGGAGAGCGGATCCGAGCCCGTGGCACGGGCGATGGCCGTGACGGCGACGACTTCGGGATTCAGGCCGCCGGGCAGGAACTCGGCGAGGTTCAGCTCGTCAGGCCCGTGCACTGCCCAGGCGCGCTCATCGGCGTCGCCGGAGCCGTCTCCGGGGAGGTCGTGTGCGGCCCACTCAGGGAACAGCAGGGCCCTTCGTACGATGTCGTCCGTCATGTCGGCCCGGTCTGCCCGGTCTGCCCGGTCGGCCGGGAGTTCCCGGGTGGTCAGCGAGTCCACGCGTGCCACGAGCCTGCCGGACGGGTCGGCCAGCGTCAGCGAGACCGTGTCCGGGCCCGACGACGTCACCCTGACCCGCAACTCCGTGGCGCCCGAGGCGTGCAGGCTCATCCCGCTCCAGGCGAACGGCACCCGGACCGTGCTCGTGTCGGCGGTCCCGGCCAGCAGCGGCGCGTGCAACGCGGCGTCGAACAGCGCCGGGTGGAGTTCGAAGCGGCCCGCTTCCGACGCGTGCGAGGCGGGCAGCCGGACCTCCGCGAAGACGTCGTCGCCGCGCCGCCAGACCGCGCCGACCCCCTGGAAGGCAGGCCCGTAGGCGAGTCCGGCGTCGGCGAGGGCGGCGTACGCGCCGGTGAGATCGACCGCCTCGGCGCCCTGGGGCGGCCAGTGGGTCAGATCGTCCCGCGCAGTGCGACCTCGGCCCAGTTGCCCGGAGGCGTTCCGGATCCACGAGGCGTCCGCAGCGGGCTCCTCCGGCCGGGAGTAGACGTCGACCGGCCGTCGGCCCGAGTCGTCGTCCCGCGCACCCACCACGACCTGGACCCGCACCCCCGCGGAACCGGGCAGGGCGAGCGGCGACAGCACCACGAGTTCGTCGACCGCGCCGCAGCCCACCTCCTCGCCCGCCCGCAGGGCCATCTCCACGAACACCGTCGCCGGCACGATGACCCGCCCGGCGACGACATGGTCCGCGAGCCACGGGTGGGTCGCGAGGGACAACAGCCCGGTCAGCACCGTCCGCTCGGTGCCCGGCACCGGGAACGCCGCGCTCAGCAGGGTCTCGGCGCCGGCCGCCGTCGGTCGCGGCGCGTCAAGCCAGTACCGCTGCCGCTGGAAGGCGTACGTCGGCAGGTCCACGCGGCGCGCGCCGGAACCCGCGTACACCGCCGCCCAGTCGACCGCCGCCCCGGCCACCTGCAGCCGCGCCACGGCCGACAGGAGCGTCTCAGGTTCGTACGCACCGCCTCGTGTGGCCACGGCGAGCACGGGGCCCCTTGTGGGCGCGTCGGCCAGACAGTCGGTGGCCGCCGCAGTGAGTACCGGCCCGGGACCGAGCTCCAGGTAGGCGGAGACCCCGTCGTCCGCCAGCCGGCGCACGGCGTCGGCGAAGCGCACGGGCAGCCGGGCGTGCCGCGCCCAGTACTCGGGCGAGCACAGTTCCGAGGGCTCGGCGAGTCGGCCCGTCACGGTGGAGACGATCGGGATGCGCGGCGGCCGGAAGGTCAACTCCCGCGCTACGGAAAGGAATTCTTCGAGCATCGGCGCCACCAGGGGCGAGTGGAAGGCGTGACTCACCCGCAGCCGTACGGCCCTGCGGCCGCGCGCCTCGAAGCCGGCCGCGACCGCGAGCACCGCGTCCTCCGCGCCCGAGATCACCACCGAACGAGGCCCGTTGACGGACGCGACGGCCACCTGTGCCGTCTGAGCCACCTCCGCCACCTGCGCCTCGGACTCGGCGAGTGCCGCGACGACTTCCTCCTCGCTCCCGTCCAACGCCACCATCGCGCCGCCGTCGGGCAAGGCCTGCATCAGCCGGCCGCGAGCGGCGACGAGCGTCGCAGCGTCGGGCAGGTCGAGTACGCCGGCCACATGCGCGGCCGTCAGCTCGCCGACGGAGTGGCCCACGAGGCGGTCGGCTCGCACGCCCCACGACTCGAGCAGCCGGAACAGCGCCACCTCGAAGGTGAACAGTCCGGCCTGGGCGAAGTCCGTACGGTCGACAAGAGCCGCTTCCGGCGAGCCCGGCTCGGCCGACAGCACCGCGCTCAGCGGCTGGGGGAGACGGTCGTCCAGATACCGGCAGACCTCGTCGAAGGCGTCGGCGAAGACGGGGAAGGCGGCGCGCAGTTCGGCGCCCATCCGGGGGCGCTGGGCGCCTTGTCCGGTGAACAGGAAGGCCGTACGGATCTCCGGGTCCGCGAGTCCTCGTACGACTCCCGGTGTATCCCGGCCCTGCGCGAACGCGTTCAGTGCGTTCAGCGTCCGGGTTCGGTCGCCGGCCGGGACGAGCGCGCGATGGGTGAGGGCGGGGCGCGACACCGCCAACGAGTAGGCGACGTCGGTCGGCGACAGGCCCGGCCGGTTCGCCACCTCGGCCGCGAGCCGGCCGGCCTGGGCGCGCAGGGCGGTCTCGTCGGCGGCGGAGAGCAGCCACGGAACGGGCGGCGCCGCGGCTGTCTCCGGGGAGTCCGTCGCGTCCTGGGAGGCTGCCACCTCCGGGCAGCCCGCCGCCTCCGGGGAGCCCGCCGCCTTCGGAGAGGCTGCCGCACCTGGGGAGCCCGCCACACCCGGGGAGCCCGCAGCCTCCGGAGAGGCTGCCGCACCCGGAGACACCGCCCCACTCGGAGACACCGCCCCACTCGGAGACACCGCCCCACTCGGAGACACCGCCCCACCCGGGGAGACCACCGCACCCGGGGAGCCCGCCGCACCCTGAGAGCCCGCCGCCTTCGGAGAGCCCGCCGCCTTCGGAGAGGCTGCCGCCTCCGGAGAGACCACCGCACCTGGGGAGCCCGCCGCACCCTGAGAGACCGCCGACTCCCATGCGGCCACACTCTCCTTCTCCGGCGCCTCTTCCAGAATCACGTGCGCGTTGGTCCCGCCGATCCCGAAGGCCGAGACCCCCGCCCTCCGCGGCCGGTCCGAGGCCGGCCAGGGCCGTGGGGTCGTCAGCAGTTCCACGCGGCCGGCGGACCAGTCGACGTGCGGTGTCGGCGAGTCGGCGTGCAGCGTTCGGGGCAGCTCGCCGTGCCGCATGGCCTGCACCATCTTGATGACGCCGGCGACTCCGGCCGCCGCTTGCGTGTGCCCCAGGTTGGACTTGACCGACCCTAGCCACAGCGGCTGCTCCCGCCCCTGTCCGTATGTGGCCAGGAGGGCCTGCGCCTCGATGGGGTCGCCCAGCCGGGTGCCCGTACCGTGGGCCTCCACCGCGTCCACGTCACCGGCGCGCAGCCCCGCGTCCGCCAGCGCCCGTGTGATCAGCCGCCGCTGGGCCGGCCCATGGGGCGCGGCGAGCCCGTTGGACGCGCCGTCGGAGTTCACGGCGGAGCCGCGGAGTACGGCCAGGACCGGGTGACCGTTGCGCCGAGCGTCGGACAACCGCTCCAGAAGGACGAGACCCACGCCCTCGCCCCAGGCCGTACCGTCGGCCGCCGCCGAGAATGACTTGCAGCGCCCGTCCGGCGACAGCCCGCGCTGCCGGCTGAACGCGAGGAACGGCTTGGGCGTCGCCATCACCGTGACCCCGCCGGCCAGCGCAAGCGAGCACTCACCCGAACGCAGCGCCCGCGCCGCCCAGTGCAGCGCCACCAGGGAGGACGAGCAGGCCGTGTCGACCGTGATCGCGGGACCGCGCAGGCCGTACACGTACGAGATCCGCCCCGAGGCCACGCTGCCCGCCGAGCCCAGTCCCAGGTGCGCCTCCAACTCGTGGTAGCGGGTGGTGAACCGGGTCGAGTAGTCGGCGTACATCACGCCCACGAACACGCCGGTGTCGCTCTCGCGCACCGACGCCGGGTCGATCCCGGCCCGCTCCCACACCTCCCAGGAGGTCTCCAGAAGCAGCCGCTGCTGCGGATCCATCGCCAGCGCCTCGCGCGGCGAGATCCCGAACAGCCCGGCATCGAACTCCGCGGCCCGGTGCAGGAATCCGCCGTGTCGCGTGTACGACGTGCCGATCCGGTCGGGGTCGGGGTCGTAGAGGGCGTCCAGGTCCCAGCCGCGGTCGGCCGGGAACTCCGAGATCGCGTCCCGTCCCCGCGACACCAACTCCCAGAGTTCATCGGGGGAGTTGACGTCACCGGGATACCGGCAGCCCATGGCGACGATGACGACGGGATCGTCCTCGGGGGACCGGTCCTGTCCGCCGAACGCCTGCGGCCGCCGCACCGGTTCGCCCTCGAAGAGCGCCGCGCGCAGGTACCGGGTCACCTCGGCCGGCGTCGGGTGGTCGAAGACCAGCGTCGACGGCAGGCTCAGACCGGTCAGCGCGGCGAGCCGGTCCACCAGCTCGACGACGCCTACGGATGTCATGCCGAGATCGGCGAACGGGCTGTCCGCGTCGGGCAGATCGCCCGGGGTGCGCCGGCAGACCTCTGCCGTTTCGGTGAGCACCGTTTCGCGTAGCGCACGCTCCTGGTCGTCGCGTGAGAGGAGCAGGAGCCGGTCACGCAGGACGGTGCCCGCGGCCTCGGTCGCGACCCCCGACGCGGGGGCGACCAGCTCGTGCCGGGCGATCTTGCCGGACGCGGTGCGCGGAACGGCGGCGATCTCGCGGATCTCGGCCGGCACCTTGTAGTCGGCCAGCCGTGCCCGGCACTCGGCGAGCACCTGCCGGACGTCGATCCCGTCCGGACCTGGTACGACGAAGGCGATCGGCACCTCGCCGAGCACGTCGTGCGGCACCCCCACGACCACGGCCTCGGACACGCCGGGACACTGCGACAGGGCCTGCTCGATCTCCGTCGGGTGGATGTTCTCGCCGCCGCGGATGATCAGCTCGCTGACCCGGCCGGTGAGCCGGAGATGGCCGTGCTCGACACGGCGGCCGAGGTCGCCGGTGCGGTACCAGCCGTCCCGGAGCGCGGCCGCCGTCGCCTCGGGCTGCCCGTGGTACCCGGTCATCAGGCTCGGCCCCCGCACCCAGACCTCGCCCTCGGCGCCGTCCGGGACGTCCTCGCCGCTCCGCGGGTCGACGACGCGGACGTCCATGCCCGGGACGGGCGGACCGCAGGAACCGTCGACCCTGGGCCCCTCCGAACGGTTCACCGCGATCATGCCGCAGGTCTCCGTACTGCCGTACGCGTCCAGCAGCGGCGCCCCGAGGGTCTCCTCGACGGCCGCGCGCAACGCGGGGCCGCTCGGGGCGCCGGCCACGACGCACATCCGCAGCGCCGGCGGGGTCTCGCCGTCCGAGTCGAGCATCCGGTGATACGTCGCGGGCACGCCGGCCAGCATGGTGAAGGGCCCGCCGAGTCCCGCGTGCGCGGTGAGCAGTTCCCGCCGCAGACCGCCCGGCGGCAGCAGTTCACCGGCGATCCGGGCGCTCGCGCCCACGGTCGTCACGCCCAGGATCGCCAGCGAGTGGCTGAAGCTGTGGAACAGCGGTAGCGGCCAGAGCAGCCGGTCGTCGGGCGACAGACCGAAGATCGTGGCGTAGCAGGCGGCCACGGACCACAACGCGGCCCGCTGCGTGGACAACACACCTTTGGGCCGGTGCGTGGTGCCGGAGGTGTAGAGCATCCAGGCCGGATCGTCGAGGCCGAGCATGTCGATCTCCGCGGACCCGTCGCCCCCGCCCTCGGCCGCGCTCCGGAACAGTTCGGCGCCGTCCGGGACCGGGCCGCTCCCGGTGACCAGGACGCCCAGACGGTCGTACGGCGGTCCCAGGCGTCGTAACCGTGCGAGGTGCGCGGCGTCGGTGATGACGAACGCGGCGCCGCTGTCCTGGAGGAAGTGGGCCAGCTCGGCGTCGGAGGCCCGCGGATTGAGCGGGACGCCGACCATCCCGGCCCGCAGGACGGCGAGGCAGCCCTCCACCATCTCCACGCAGTTGCCGAGGCAGATCGCGACGCGGTCGCCGCGGCGCGGTCCCGTCCGGGTGAGATACGCGGCCAGCGAGCGCGTGCGCCGCTCCAGCTCGGCGTAGGTGACGCTCCGCGAGGAGTCGGAGTAGGCGACCCGGTGCGCAGCCACCTCGGCGTGCCGCCGTAAATGCTCCGGCACCGGCCGGACGAGCTCGCCACGCCTCATGTCTCCGCCTTCCAGGTCCATCGGGCCGCAACGATGTTGAGCGTAGAGGTTGTCGACCGTCGTGGGGGCTACTCGTACGGCCCGCCGCAGTGGCCTACGGCAGCAAGGAGGTACCCCCATGGCCGGCAACGGAGCACACGTGACCACCGTCGAGAGCCCTGTCCCCGGGCAGGAGCTCTCCGGGATCGTCGGCCACCGCTTCATCTACACCTACGCCAACGGCTGGCAGTACGAGATGTACGTGAAGAACCCGACCACCATCGACTACCGGATCCACTCCGGCATGGTGGGCGGCCGCTGGGTCAAGGACCAGCGGGTCGACCTCGTCCAACTGGACGACGACCACTACAAGATCTCCTGGAACGAGCCCACCGGTACGTCCGTCTCCGTCAACATCATGCCGGGCAAGCGCCGCCTGCACGGCGTGATCTTCTTCCCGCGCTGGGTGGAGGAACACGGCGAACGCACCGTCGTCTACCAGAACGACCACCTCGACGAGATGCGCAAGTACCGCGACGAGGGCCCGACTTACCCGATCTACGTCGTCCCGGAATTCGCGAAGATCACCCTCTTCGAGTACGTCGGCCCCGACGACGAGACGGTCATCGCCGCAGCTCCGGGAGACCTCCCGCAGGGCTGGTCCGACCGCACCAACTGACCGAGGTGTGAGTCTGCGCCGCTCGGCGAAGGCGCGTCAGTGGTGGTGGCCGTGCCGGCCGAGGGTCTCGCCGCGCGCCGGGCATGATCGTCGTGCCGTGGCCGGACCAGACGTCGTGGCCGACGACGGTGTCGCCCCGGTTCGGCAGGCCGGTGAGCAGGTCGAAGTGCTCGGCCCAGGAGCCGCCCATGGTGGGGAAGGGGAACGTCGAGGGGCCGTCCATGCGCTGGTTGGCGCCGTTCATGACGAACCGACGAGCTGCGCCGGGGCCCGTCGAATACGTCAAGGCATCAAGGCATCAAGGCATCACCAACTGGTCTGCCGGGCAAGGGAGACGTTGTTCCGGTCCGTGTCGAACACCCAGGGAGCTTTCGTGTCCGCAACCGACAGGGATGCAGCCGGTGCGCCGGAGAGAGGGGACGACGACACCCCGCTGAGGCGTGCCATAGGCCCCAAACTGCTGATTCTGTTCGTGATCGGTGACATCCTCGGCACCGGCATCTACGCCACCACCGGTCAGGTCGCCGGCAAGGTCGGCGGGGCGCTGTGGCTGCCGTTCGTCATCGGGTTCGTCGTGGCGATCCTGACAGCCGCCTCGTACGTCGAACTCGTCGGCAAGTACCCGAAGGCGGCCGGAGCCGCGCTCTACACCCAGAAGGCGTTCCAGGTCCCGTTCCTGACCTTCATCGTCGCCTTCATGGTCATGTGCTCAGGCCTTTCCTCGGCGAGCGCGGCGGCCCGCGCCTTCAGCGGCGACTACCTGTCCGAGTTCACGGACTTCTTCCCGCCCACCCTCGTCGCGATCCTGTTCATCCTCGCCCTCGCGGCCCTGAACCTGCGAGGCGTGTCGGAGTCCGTGAAGACCAACGTGGTCCTCACCGTGGTCGAACTGACCGGTCTGCTCGTCATCCTCACGATCGGCGCCTGGGCCGTCCTGACCGGTGACGGCGAACCCTCCCGGCTCGGTGAGTTCCAGGCGGAGGGCAGCGGTTACGCGCTGCTCACCAGCGTGCTGGGGGCGACGGCCCTCGGCTTCTTCGCCTTCGTGGGCTTCGAGGACTCCGTCAACATGGCCGAGGAGACGAAGGATCCGGTGCGGACGTTCCCGCGCGCCATCTTCATCGGCGTCGCCGTCACTGGCACCATCTACGTCCTGGTCGCCCTGGTCTCCTCGCTGCTCGTCGACTACCGCGTGCTGGAGGACTCCAGCGGCCCGCTGCTGGAGGTCGTCAAGGCCGGCGGGATCGACTTCCCGCCCAGACTCTTCGCTCTGATCGCGCTGTTCGCGGTCACCAACTCGGCACTGATCAACATCATGATGGCGTCCCGCCTGTGCTACGGCATGGCGAACGAGCGCATCCTGCCGCGTGCCCTGGGCCGCGTACTGCCCCGGCGCCGCACCCCGGTCGTCGGCATCGTCTTCGTCTCGCTCCTCGCCATCGGCCTGGTCTCCACGGGGGAGATCGAGGGCCTCGGCGACACCACGGCCTTCCTCCTGCTGTGCGTCTTCGCCGTGGTCAACATCGCCGTCCTCGTCCTGCGCCGCGACCGCGTCGAGCACCAGCACTTCCGGACGCCGACCGCCCTGCCGGTGCTCGGCGCGATCACCGCCCTGATCCTGGCCAGCCCGTTGTCCGACCGGCCCGCGGAGGTCTACATCCGGGCGGGCGTACTGGTCGCCATCGGCATCGGGCTGTGGGGGCTCAACAAGGTGGTGCTGAAAGTACGTGGCGAGGCGTAAGCAGTACGACTGCCGGGCGGTACGCCCGGAAACGGGCACCGGGCCACCACGGCTCCCGCGCGACGGCGGCGGGAACGTGATGGCCCGGCAGGGGGGTGTTTCAAGGTGGTTCAGGGGAGGGGCCCCGTCAGCGGGTGAACGTGACCCGGTGCTCCTTCAGGGCGCCGCAGTTGGAGCCGTACACCTGCACGTACACGTTCTTGATGCTGCCGCCCCAGTCGACGCAGTGGCCCTTGCCGTAGACGTAGGTCGGTCCGGCGAACGACGTGAAGCGCCCGGCGTCCTCGTGGCTTTCCTCGGTGTCGGGGACGTAGATCCACGCGGACATGTCCACGGCCGTCCCCGGGTTGTTGCGGATGGTCGTGACGCAGTTCTGCCCGTTGGCGGCGTTGTACGTCAGGTAGACGGTGCCCAGGGAACCGACGGCCGCCGAGTTCACCGTCTTGTAGGCGCTGCCGCAGACCTTCTGCGGAGTGGTGTTGGGCGCGGCGGAGGCGGGTGACGCCAGGGCGGTCGTGGTCCCCACCGTCAGCGCCGCCAAGGCCGACGCGGCCAGGACGGAACGGGTGAATCTCATATTTCCCCCTTGCAACTCTTCGAGGTGGTTGCTCCTGCATGATGTGACCCGCCGGGCATTCAAAGGGTTGTGCGTCAGTTCGCAGGAAACCTCGGTGAGTTGGGGGCGCGAGCGCGTGAGAATCCCCTTCGGCCCGCCGGGGGCTGCGGTGACCGCCTGCCGTCTGCGCGCCGGCCGGGGACGGGCTGGCGCTTCCCCGGGCGTGGCGGTGCGCCCGAACTGCTCGACGCGGTGCGGCGGGAGGTCGGCGGCCCTGTGGCGGACCTACCGGTCTGCCCGGGGCGCAGGCATGGCGGCGGTCGGCCCCAGCCGGGGATCCGCTGCGCGGGCAGCCCGCCGAGCTTCTGCGACTCCTGGCCCCGCCTCGGCAGGAGCCCGAGCATGCCCACGCCCCGTCACCTTCACTCACGAACCGCTTACGGCACACGTGAGATGCAGAGGATCTGCTCAGGGGTGTCACACATGCTGCACATCCCCCTTCCAAAGTCTCGTTAGCGTTACGGCTCGATCCCACGTGCGAACGTGACCAGGCCACGGCCGGCGAGCCGTCGGCACAGCAAGATCGGGAAGACCACATGGACTACTGCTCCTCGTGCCGTAGGCACCTCAACGGCGCCTTGGTCTGCCCGGGGTGCGGCGCCTACGCCCCGGACATCGACCCCTCCGCCGCCGACGGCCGTACCGGCCCGGCCCCAGGGGAGTACCCGGCCGCCTCCGGCGCATGGCGCGACGGGAGCGTGTGGGACGACGGGAGTGTGTGGGAGACGAACCGCGCCGACACGCGTGAGTTCCCTCTCGCGTACACCGGCTCGTCCGGCGGCCACGAGACCCTGGGCACCGACCCGTCCGGGGGGCACGAGAGCCCGGACACGGACCCGTCCGACGGACACGAGGCCGCCGGCGCCACCGGGTCCGACGGTTACCAGGTCCCGCAGCAGGGGCGCGCGGCGCGGCGTCGTCAGATGGCCCGCTGGAAGAAGAGCCAGCGCCGGGCCGTGGTGGCGACCGCCGTCGCACTCGTCGGCGGCGGTCTCACCGTCGCCGCCATGAAGGGCGACTCGACRCACGGCGTGCAGTCGGCCACGGCGCCCGAGGACACGACCATGGGCGGCGCCGAGGGACAGGCGCCGGCGTACACCGAACCGACGTCGACCCGGCRCGACACCCCGCGGTCCTCGCCCACGCCCACCACTCCGCCGCGCACCGACCGCGCCGCGCAGCGCGAGCAGCAGCCCCGGACCACCGCTCCCCGCAGCACCCCGGCGGACCCCCGGACGGACGCGGCCGCCGCRCCCCGCGAGCTGCCGAAGACGACGCAGCCGAGGGCCACCGTCCCGAACACCGTCGACACGGTCACCGGCAGCGCCGAGAAGTCCACGTCGACGGCGACCGAGCAGACGAACCCGCCCGCCGCCGACACCGGCTCCGACACGCAGCCCGCGTCCCCCGAGACACCCCCGTCCGCGGCGAGCACCACTCCGCCTCCCTCGACCTCCGACTCCGGCGCCAATTCCAAGGAGCTCTGCCTGCTCGTCATCTGCCTGGGCTGAGACGCGCGAGGGCGGTAGCCGAAAACCGGAGGCCGAAAACCCGTGGCCGCACCGCGGCCGCCCTCGTACCTTCGGGCGCATGGCAGACGAGTGCTTCCGGCATCCGCGGCTCGCCGCGGTGTACGACCCGCTCGACCCCGACCGCGCCGATCTCGAACCGTACCTGCGCATGGCGGAGGAGTTCGGGGCGCACCGGGTGCTCGACATCGGCTGCGGCACGGGCGTGTTCGCGCTGCTGCTGGCGGAACGCGGCGTCGACGTCGTCGGCGTCGATCCCGCCGGGGCATCTCTGGAGGTGGCGCGCGGCAAGCCGGGCGGTGAGCGGGTGCGGTGGATCCACGGCGATGCGACAGCCCTGCCGCCCCTGACCGCCGACCTCGCGACGATGACCGGCAACGCCGCCCAGGCGGTCGTCGATCCCGAGGACTGGCGCAGGACCCTGCGAGGGGTCCGTGAAGCGTTGCGGCCCGGCGGCCGTTTCGTGTTCGAGACCCGGATTCCCGCCCGCCGCGCCTGGGAGGAATGGAACCGCGAGGCCACGCACACCGCGACGGACGTCCCCGGTGTCGGCGCCGTCGAGTCCTGGGTCGATCTGCTCGACGTGAGCGGACCGCTGGTGACGTTCCGGTGGACCTACGTGTTCGCCTCGGACGGGCAGGTGCTGACGTCGGACTCGACGCTGCGCTTCCGCGAGCGGGAAGAGGTCGAGGCGGAACTCGTCGCCCAGGGCTATGCGGTGGAGGGCGTGCGCGACGCGCCCGACCGGCCGGGCCGGGAGTTCGTGTTCGTCGCACGGCGTCCGCGAACAGCTGGCTGACGCGGGCCCTGCCGCCTCCGCGCGAGCGGAATCCGCCCGTACAATCCTCGCGACCAAATCGGGGGCGTCATCAGCGGGGGAGTCCGCGTGGAAACCATCATCGTGCAGTTGCCCGGCCCCACACAGTGGGGTGCGGACGAGACGGGCAGGCCCGAGCTGATCCATCTGGGGCCCGGGGACATCGCCGACTTCGGCCGCGGCACGCCCGGCGGCGCGGGGGTGCGCATCGTGCTGACCGACCCCGGGATCTCACGCCGGGCCGGGCAGCTGGAGGCGGCCGGGGACTACTGGCGGCTGTCCAACTTCAGCCGCAGCGTGTCGTACGTCGTGGAGAACCTGGAGGGAGCCGGCGAGTACCTGACCGTCGCCCCGGGGCGGCTCGGCGCGCCCGTGCCGTTCGAGTTCTCGCGCGTGGTGCTCCCGGCCCTGTCCGGCACCGCGACCTTCAAGGTGTTCGCACCCCAGCACGCCTACCTCGGTGAGCAGTCCGCGCAGGGCGGCGGTGAACAGACCGTCCACCCCTTCGCCCTGGACCCGACGTCGAAGTACTTCCTCGTGCTGGTGGCCCTGTGCGAACCCCGGCTGCGCGACCCCTCCGACACGGCGCTGCCCGGGGTCGGGCAGATCGTGGAGCGGCTGCGGCCGCTGGAGTCCTGCCGGGACCTGACCCGCTCCGCCGTCAACTACCACATCGACTACCTGGCCTTCGCCAAACTGCGCCTGGACCTCGGCGAGGAGACCGCGACCGGAGCCGACGGCGGCCGCACCGGAGCCAAGCGCTCCCGGCTCGCCTCCGTCGCCCTGCGCTTCGGTCTCGTACGCGAAGAGCACCTCGGCCTGCTGCCGTCCCGCGGAGCCGGCCGTCTCACGCCGCAGGAGGCGGGCGCATGACGAGATCCGACGACGTCCCGGACGACCTGGAGATACCCGGACCGCCCCGCCTCCCGGAGGGTTTCCGGATCGAGGGCTGGGAGGTGTGCGCGGTCATCGGCTCCGGCGGCTGGGGGACCGTCTACGAGGCCCGCAGCGTCGCCGACGGCACGCCCGCGGCCGTGAAGGTGCTCCCGACCGGCGCCTTGGGGCCCGGGCAGCGCGCCGCGCTCGGGGAACTCGTCGAGCGTGAGGTCCGGTTCAGCGCCGAGGCCGATCACCCCCACCTCGTGCGGACCCACGCCGTGTGCACCGTCGAGGCACCGGAACTGCCCGCCCTGGACGGTGCCATAGCGCTGGTCATGGACCGTGCCGAGGCCAGCCTGAAGGAGGTCCTGGACGCCGCCGCCACCGGCGGGCCGATCGACGGCGCCGACCGCGTCCTGCGCGGAGTCGCCGCCGGACTCGCCCACATGCACGACGCCGGCTGGGTGCACGGCGACCTCAAACCCGCCAACGTCCTGCTCGGCCCTGGCGGGCAGGTGTGGCTGGCGGACTTCGGGCTGGCCACCGAACTCGACGGCACCCACGCCCATCTGCCGCCGCTCGGCACCCTCGACCACCTGCCGCCCGAGTGGTGGTCCCAGCGCACCGGCACCCAGGGCGCCGTCGTCCGGCCCACCGCCGACATCTGGGCCTTCGGCGTCCTCGCCCACCAGGTGCTCACCGGCGGCCTCCACCCCTTCCCGGGCGCCACGGCCCGGGCCCGCTCCCTCGCCGCCCAGGCCTACGCACGCGGCACCGCACCCCTGCGGCTCGACGCCGGCCTCGGCGACGACATGCGCCGGCTGATCGCCGACTGCCTGGCACCGGACCACACCACCCGGCTCCCGCACACGGCCCGTGGCATCGCCGCCCGCGTCGAGGACCTCACCGGCGATCCGCTCCGCCGCCGGCGGCGCCTGGTGCCGGCCGTGGCGGCCGGGCTCGTCGTCCTGACCGCCGCCGCAGTCGCCGGGGCGGCATTCCTCGACGGAGCCGGCGACACCCGGGACGACGACCGCGACCGAGGCACTCCGGCTGCCGTCACCGGCGCGCGCAGCCCGGTGCCCGGTGAGATCCCGGAGGACTCCGACGTACCCGAGGCGCTGCGTCCCGTCATCGCCCGCGCCGCCCACCGCTGCACCGACGAGGAGATCACCCCCGCCCTGCTMGCCGCGCTCCTCAAGGCCGAGAGCGGCTTCGACGCCGACGCGGCCCGCCCGGAGAGCGAGGAGTACGGCATCGCCATGTGGACGCCGTCGGTGTTCCGGGCCTGGGCGGTGGACGGGGACGGCGACGGCGACAAGGACCACATGTCGCCACCGGACGCGATCGCCACCATGAGCCTGTACGTGTGCTGGCTCGACCAGCGCTTCAAACAGGAGGGACTGCCGAAGAAGGACCTGCCCGCGCTGGTCGCGGCCGGCTACCGCACCAGCGACCGCACGGTCATCGAGGAGGGCGGCGTCCCCGCACGGGTACGCCCGCACGTGGACAAGGTGCTGGGCTATCTCGCCGAGTACGAGCGCTGACCTCCGGATGTGCGCGAGCGGTGGGCCGGACCCGTCAGGGCCCCGCCCACCGCTCGTCCCCCGTTCCCGTCACGGCCGCGGCGAGCCGCACTCCGGGACGTTCGGCAGCCGGTTGTCCGGCGAGCTGACGTAGATGTTGGAGATGTAGCCGCCGTACTGGGGCAGATAGGCCCACCACTCGTTGGTGTAGGGCGGCACGCTGACCACCTGACCCCGGGTCTGGCAGCCCACCAGCACCTCGACCCCGGCCGGGAGTTGGGTGACCCGGGCGTCGCCCGTGGCCGGGCCCTTCCGTACGTTCACGAACTCGCCCCAGGTGCCGAACCAGGACCCCGTCGGCCGCGCCCCGCCCGGCACGTTCAGCGAGCGGGTCAGCCGGCCGAGGTCGGTGTAGGCCTTCCCGTACGACGTGCCGGCCGGATGCAGCGTCAGCACGGCCACGATCGTGCGGTCGTCCGCGCCCACCGTGCCGGTGGTGTGCAGGGCCGGGCGGGTGAGGTCCACGCCGGCGGCCGCCCGGGCATCGGAGGCGGCGGCCGGCTCCGCCTCGGCAGCCGCCCCCGATGCGCCGCAGGTCCCCTTCCCGTACTCCCCGGACCAGCCCTGCTTCACCGCCCAGGGGCGGTCGAACGAGCCCGCGATGCCGAAGTGCTGGTCGAAGCGGTCCGAGGCGCAGCGCGTGGAGCGGCGCAGGTTGTCCATGACGAAGTCGCGGACGGGGGCGGGCGCCTTGTCCAGGATGTAGCGGTAGACCGCCACGGTGTCCCGGGCCGAGAGGGCGGTGTAGCCCCAGTAGCCCTCGTACCCGGCGGGCGGCGGCGCGGTGTCGCGCAGACCGAGCCGGGTGCTCATCCGGTCGATGATCGCCGAGCCGCCGTACTCCGACCAGTAGTGGTTCGCGGCCTTGTCGTCGCTGCTGCGCAGCATCGGTTCCAGCCGCGCCCGGTCGGCCTCCGGGATCGTGTAGCCGGGCCCGCGGTTCCACAGGAAGTCCAGGGTCAGCAGCAGTTTGACGACCGAGGCGGAGCGGAACCGCGCGCTCTCGTCGGCCTGTTCGGTGAACGTGCCGGTGCGGCGGTCGAAGACCGCGACGCCGGCGGTGACACCGTCCGGAATCTGAGCGCTTCTGGCGGCCTGAGCGGTCGTCCCCGGCCGGGGGAGTGCCGCCGCGCCGCCCGGCAGCGCAGCGACCGTGACGACGGTCGCGAGCGCCGCGGCGGCGCGCAGGAGTATGCGCATGGTTGCCCTTCCTGGTCGCCGGGAGCCCGGTGCCCGGTCGGACGGTTGTCCGGCGGAGCCTTGGTCCCGCGCCGACACCCTAGGAGCCCGAGCGGTGCGGCCGGTCCTGACGAATGTCAGGGCTCCCGAAAACGAGGTGACCTGTGGCGAACGAGGCGACCTGTCGCGTTCGACCCTGATAAGTGTCAGGTGTCGCAGCTGCGGTGACGCCCGTACGGTCACGACCGGAACACCCGCCGACACACGAAAGAGGGCTCATGAGCCGCCGATCGCTCAGGACACTGCTGGCCGCCGGGGGCGCCGCCGCGGTGATGGCGCTTCTCCCGACCTCCGCCCAGGCCGCGCCGTACTCGGGAGGCAACTACGGGGCCTACGGGAACGAGGGGCAGTACCCCACGACCACCTACTGCTCGGGCACGTTCCGGCAGATCGGGGCCACCAAGTACGCCGAAGGCATGGCCCTGAAGTACTTCTACTCCGACAAGTGCGGCTCCTTCGCACGCATCGAGAACTCCCGGCCCGGCTGCGTCGCCGTACTCCACCGTTCCAACAACGGCGTGGGACGTGTCGACGGCTGGGTCTCCGAAAGCGTCGACCCCGGCATCACCTACGCCTACACGCAGATGGGCAACAACCTCCACGGCCGCGTCTCGCGCGCCGTGCTCTCGTGCGACGGCCACGACCTGACCGAGACCGGCTGGTACTGAGCACGAGCCTGTGCGGGCCACCGGTCTCCCCGTGGCCCGCCACAGGCGTGTGGAGGGGAGGTGCGTCAGCAGTCCGGGACGCCGGCGATCTTCTGGCCGCCCCGGATGTACAGGTTGTTCACCCAGGCGACGTCGCTGCCCGAGAACTCCATGACGGCGGTCCACCAGTTGTTCGTGCCGACGGCCGGGTCGTGCACGGTCTGGCCCTGCTTCTGGCAGATGGCGTCCGCCCACCACTGCGAACGGACCGCGAGCCGCGGGGAGTCGGTGGTCGGCTCCTGGCGCAGGTTGACGTCGGTGGCCCAGATGTAGACGTCGGTGAGAGTCGGGTCGCCGCCGTTGGCGACGGCCGGGGCCGCCTGGGCCGTGGTGGCGAGGCCGCCGACGGCGAGCGCGGCCGCGGCGAGGCCCATGGCGGTACGGCTGATCATGCGCTTCATGTGTCTGTCCCCCGTAGGACGATGGTGAGGATGGTGTGGTCGGGAGTGGTCGTGATCCGGGTCAGCAGCGCGCCGAGGCGGGCAGGTCGCCGTACTCGTTGCCCTTGAGGTACACGGCGCTGACGTAGCCCTCGAGGAGCTTCACCCAGACGTCGTTGCTGTAGCCGTTGTCGACGATGCGCTGGCCGCGGGTCCAGCAGTAGGCGCCGAGCGGCTGGCCCGCCGGAACGGTGGCCAGGATTCCGTAGGAAGTGCCCGGCCCGTAGCGGACGTTGACGGTCTCGTACGGTACGACCGCGTACGGCGCGGCCATGATGCGGGCGCCGCCCTGCTCGCCAGCGGCGGAGGCGGCTGCGGTCCCCGCGGTGAGCGGGCCGAGCAGTGCGAGCGCCCCGGCGCCGACGAGCGCGGCCCTGGCGAAGATGCGAGTGGACATGTCGAGTTCCCCCTGAGGTGTGGCCGACGCTCAGAACTGTAGGGAGAGCCGGGGCGACGCGGTCCCTGACAATTGTCAGGGTCCTGCGGGACAACAGGGGTACGAGCGAGGGTAGTTGGCCCCGCTGGGCGTGGGCGGCGCGATACGGCCGAAAACCGCTCGACGACCGCAACCACCTCTGCCTACGATCCACCGCGCGGCATCGCGTGCCGGTCACCGTCCGGGTGAGGCATGGAGGTGCCGCGGAGATGCCCGTGGAGGCATTCAACCGTGTCAGTCGAGTTCAATCACACCATCGTCCTGTCCCGTGACCGGGAGAAGTCCGCTCGTTTTCTCGCGGAGATCCTGGGTCTGGAGGTCGGGGCACCGGCCGGGGTGTTCCTGCCGGTGACGACCGCCAACGGCGTCACGCTGGACTTCCTCACCATCGACGCCGACATCCCCATGCAGCACTACGCGTTCCTCGTCTCCGAGGAAGAGTTCGACGAGGCTCTCGCCCGGCTCGTCGCGGCCCGGATCCCCATCCAGGCCGACCCGCACGGCAACCACCCGGGCAAGATCAACCGCCACGACGGCGGCCGGGGCGTGTACTTCCTCGACCCGGCGGGCCACGGCCTGGAGATCATCACCCGTCCGTACGGCACGGACCCGTCCTCGCCGCTGAACGGCGTCACGGAGGACGTGCCCGGGGCCGTCTGAGCCGGCCCGGGCCGGGGACGGGGCGACGCCGCTCCCGTCCCCGGCCCGGGGACGGCGTGATTCAGCCGCCGTCCTTCAGCGCCAGGGGAGCCGGCTCGGAGCCGGTGTCCGGCGTGTGGTCGCGGCGGGGGAGCAGGACAGGGGTGAAGAGGAGGAAGACGCCGGCGAGGGCGATGGCCGTACGGGGGCCGGTCAGGTGGGCCAGCAGGCCCCACAGGGCGGTCACGGCCGCTGTGGTGGCCTTTCCGGTCGCCGACCAGGCGGACAGGGTGCGGATGACCCGGTCCGCGGGGGTCCGTTCGAGGCGGTACGTGGCGAACACCGGGTTGAACACGGCACAGCAGGTGATCAGCCCGAACTCGACCACCATGACCAGCGCCAGCCCGGCCGCACCGGGGCCGACGAAGGCCGGCCCGAGCGACCAGCACGCCCGCAGCACCCCCGCGGTGAGCATGACCCGGTGCCGTCCGAACCGTGTGACGAGCCGTGGTGCCAGGCGTGAGCCGAGCAGGCCGCCCGTGCAGGGCACCGCGAAGGCGAGCGCGTACTGCCAGGGGGCGAAGCGCAGATCATCGACCATCAGGACCATGAGCGGGGGAGAGGCCGCCATGATCAGGGAGTTGGCGAGGACCGTGTTGAAGAACAGCGGGCGCAGCGCCGGGTCGGCCAGGATGTAGCGCCAGCCGTCGAGGAGATCGCCCGCCCGGGGCCGGGCTGCGCCGGACGCGGGCCGCACTGGGTGTTTCTCCTCGCCGCCGATCGCCCGGAGGCCGAACGCCGAGAGCAGGTAGCTCACCGCGTCGGCCACCACGGTCGTCACCGGACCGAACAGCCCGATCGCGGCCCCGCCCAGCGGCGGCCCGACCATGCTGGCCGTCCAGGTCGTCGCCTCGAACCGCCCGTTCGCGACGAGCAGGTCCCGCCGCGGCAGCAGCCCCTTCAGGAACGCCCCGGCCGCCGCGTTGAAGGTGATGTCGGACGCCGCGACGGCCACCGACACCAGCAGCAGCTGGCCGAAGCTCACCCGGCCCAGGGCGAACGCCACGGGGATGCTCAGCAGCACCGCGCACCGGATCAGGTCCGTCGCGATCATCACCGGCCGTTTGCGGCGGATCTCCACCCACGGCCCGAGCGGCACCGACACGGCCGCGCCGACCGCCGGTCCCACCGCCGCCAGCAGCGACACCTGTGTCGGTCCGGCATCCAGCACGAGGACCGCGATCAGCGCGAACGCGTCGAACGCGAGCCAGGTGCCGGCCGTGCTGACCGCGTACGCACCCCACAACCACCCGAACCGCCGCCCCAGCGACCGCCTGCCCGCCATACCCGGCGCACACCCCCAGCTCCCGCGGACAACCCGGTGTTGACCGGCAGCCATCCAAGCGGGCGCCGGGACGCCCGGGCAAACAACCGTCCGTCACCCCAGCCACAACCAACCGTTGTGACACACGGAGAGACGGGCGGTCCCACCCCTGCGCCGTCTCAGCCCCGTGATCCCGCTCAGCGCTGGTAGAGCCCCACCAGCGTGCCGTCCGCGATGCGGCGCTTCTCGACCTCCTCGTGCACCTGGTCCGCGCGGGGCGCGTCGGGCAGGACGCACGGTTCGGACAAGGCGTACAGCCGGAAGAAGTAGTGGTGTGCGTCGTCCCCGGGCGGGGGATGCGGACCGCCCCAGCCACGCTGCCCGTAGCCGTTCACGAGTTCCGTGCCGCCCGGTGGGCAGTGCCCGGCCTCGACCCCGTCGCTGTGCGGGTCGATGCCGACCACGACCCAGTGCGCGAAGGTGCCCGACGGGGCGTCGGGATCCTCGCAGAGCAGGACCAGTTCGGCCGCGTCGTCCGGTACGCCGCCCCAGGTCAGCGGCGGAGAGACGTTCGGTCCCTCGTACGCGTACCGGCGCGCGATGAAGGAATGGTCGTTGAACGCGTCGCTGCGCAGTTCGATGCCGGTCATGTGCCCCGGGGTACCCCCGGCGAACCACCCGGACACACGGTTCACGGCCGTTTCCCCCGGGTACCCGGGACACTTCCCGAACGAGGTAGGGGACGGAGGCCACGAGCATGTCTCCCCTGGCAGAAGACCGCGCGGCGGATGCCCGGGAGGACCGCCGCGCCCCCGCTCGCACCGCACGGCTGCGCAACCGCATTCCCGAGCCCGACGAGGAACCCGACCTCCTCGGCCAGTACCTCACACAGATCGCGGCGACACCGCTGCTCACGGCGGAGGACGAGGTCCGGCTGGCCCGGCGGATGCAGGCCGGCGTGCGGGCGCTGGAGGAACTGGAACGGGCCGACGCCGGTGAACTCGATCTCGCGCCGGAGCGGCGCGGGCAGCTGGAGGAGGCCGCCCGGGACGGGCAGGCCGCCAAGGACCGCATGGTCCGGGCCAACCTCCGGCTCGTCGTGTCGATGGCCAAACGGCACGCCCACCGGGGGCTGCCCCTGCTGGACGTCATCCAGGAGGGCAACCTGGGGCTGATCCGGGCCGTGGAGAAGTTCGACCACACCAAGGGCTTCAAGTTCTCCACGTACGCGACCTGGTGGATACGCCAGGCGATCGAGCGGGGCCTGGCCGCGCACGCGCGCACCGTGCGGCTGCCGATGCACGTCGTCGAGCAGCTCCAGAAGGTGGCCAAGATCGAACGGCGTCTGCAACTGGACCTGGAACGCGAACCGAGCATCGAGGAGGTGGCCCGGGAGAGCGGCCTCGCCGCCGACAGGATCGGCTGGCTGCGCCGCGTCGGCCGGCAGGCCGTCAGCCTCGACACGCCCGTGGACGAGACCGGCGAGACCGTGGTCGGCGACCTCATCCCCGACACCGAGGTCCTCCAGGCCCCGGAGGTGGCCGAGTACCAGGCCCTCGCCGAGGAACTGCGCGAGGCCGTCGGCACGCTGGCGCCCCGCGAGGCCATGATCCTCAGCCTCCGCTACGGCCTGCACGACRGCCACACCCGCACCCGCGACGAGGTCGCCCGCCGCGTCGGCCTGACCCGCGAGCGGGTACGCCAGCTGGAGAAGGAGTCCCTGGCCCGGCTGCGGGCGCCCGAGAACCGGGAGCGGCTGGTGGCCTGGGCGGGCTGACCTCCCGGCTGCGGCTGGTGGCCTGGCGGGCTGTCCCCCGGCTCCGGCTGGTGGCCCGGGCGGACTGACCTCCCGGGTCATGCGGTGTCACCGGACCGGCCGACCGAGCCGCCACCGGTTCATCCGCGCGTCAACGCCAGCGAGCCGTCCGGCTCCAGCGTCACCCCCACCCCGCCGCTGATCCGGTCGAGCGTCGTCCGCAGCCACGCGCGGTCCGCCCGGGACGCGGGCTCCAGTCGCATCCGGCGCGCCCGCAGCGGCACCATGCGCAGCCCCGCCAGTCGGCCGCTGTCCACATCGACCGAGGCGAGGAACGCCAGCCGCAGGTCGTCGCGGTACTCCTCGTATCCGGTGATGCCCTCGTAGTCGTCGACGAAGTCGCCGCAGCCGTACAGGATCAGCCGGTCCCGGTACACCTCCAGCGGGCGGGGGTGGTGAGAGGAGTGGCCATGGACGACGTCGACCCCGCCGTCCACCAGGGCGTGCGCGAAACGGACCTGCTCCCGGGGCACACGGAACCCCCAGTTCGTGCCCCAGTGCACGGACACGACGAGCATGTCACCGGCCTGTCGGGTCCGCCTCACATGCCGCAGCACGGAGTCGGCCGCGGCGGGCGAGAGTTCGGGCACGTACGCCACACCGGGCAGATCCGCCGTGGCCGCCCAGCCGGGCGGGATGCCGCTGGAGCGCGCCCCGAGGGCGAGGACCAGCAGGCGGCGGCCCCCGGGGAGGGGGACCACGGCGGGTGCGTACGCCTGCTCGGCGTCACGACCCGCACCCGCCGTCCGCAGTCCCGCCCGGGCCAGCGCGTCCAGGGTCTCCAGCAGGCCCGGGCGGCCGAAGTCCAAGACGTGGTTGTTGGCGAGGACGGTCACGTCGGGCCGGGCCACCGCCAGGGCCGGCAGGTTGGCCGGGTGCATCCGGTAGTGGATCTCCTTGTCCGGGGCGAACGTGTCGCCGGACGTCACCGACGTCTCCAGGTTCACGATCCGGGCGTCCGGGCCGGCCTCGTCCAGCACCCGCAGCGCCTCGCCCCACGGCCAGGACGGATCGACGGGCGCCGGCACCGGGCCGTGCGCCGACTCCGCCAGCCGGACGTAGGACCGCGCGTCCTCGACGTACGCCTCCCGCAGTGCCGGATCACCGGGGTGCGCCAGAATCTGGTCGACGCCGCGCCCGAGCATCACGTCACCGCACAGGAACAGCGTCACGACGCCGTCGCCCACACCTCCACGGTAGGGGCACCCCGGCCGGCGGGGTCAGGCGTCGACCGTCACCGCACACGACCACCCGTACGGATCCGGCCCGATCCGCATCTCGTTCCACGCGACGGCCACCGGAACCGCCCCGGTGATCTCCACGTCCGCGAGGCCGGTGACCGCCAGCCGCACGTCCAGGCCGCCGTCGGCCTCGTCCGCCTCCACGTCCACGGGCACCTGGCCGTACTCCTCCAGCCGGAAGATGATCTCGTCCAGCAGCGAGGCGAGCAGGTCGTCGTCGCTGGCCGCGGCCAGCCGCACCCGGTCCACGGCGGTCGGACGCACTCCCGAGACGTCCGCGAAGCACTCCACCATCGCCAGGACGGCCTCCGCCAGACAGTGCTCCCGGCACGCCGCCCACGCCTCGATCCTGATGTGCTCCGGATGCGGCACCGCCCGGTGCCCGCACTCGCCCGCCTGCCGTCCCTGCCCGTCGTCGCCCCTGTCACCGCCCATGAACATCGACTGCCCGAGGCTCGCGCCCCCATGCAGCGACCGGCCCGGTGCGTCGATCAAACGGGCTCGTCCGCGAGGTACGGCGGCGCCGGGTCGTACTGGATGTAGCGCCGTACGGCCCGCGCGTGGTCACGGCCGTGCAGTCGCCCGACCAGCCACAGCGCGCTGTCGATGCCGGCCGAGACGCCCTGGCTGGTGATCAGGTTGCCGTCCACGACGTAGCGGGCGTCCCGGACGACGGTCACGTCGCCGAGTGCCTGGAGAGTGTCCTCGTGGCTCCAGTGGGTGGCCACCCGGCGTCCGCGGGCCGGCCCGGCGGCGTGCAGGAGGAACGTGCCCGTGCACACGCCGTGCACCCATGCGGTCTGTCCGGCCGTCTTCCCGATCCAGTCGGTGACCACCGGGTTGTGCGGCTGGACCTCCCGCGCTCCCCGGCCGCCCGGCACGTGCAGCACGTCCAGGGGCGGATGGTCGTCGAGGGTGTGGTCGGGCAGGACACGCAGGCCCTTGTTGCAGCGCACGGGCCCGGGGTGCTCGGCGATGAGCACGGCCGAGTCGGCGCCGTCGCGGAGCCGGGCGGAGACGGTGAAGACCTCCCAGGGCCCCACGAAGTCGAGTTCCTCGGCGTCCTCGAAGACCAGCAGGCCGTATGTCGTCATACGGGTTCCCCTTTCTGTGAGACGTGGTGAGCGCTGCTACGAGACGTGGTGAGCGCTGCTACGAGACGTGGCGAGCGTCGGCGGGTTCCGCGGTGGAGCGGAAGCGGGCGCGGTAGTCCGACGGCGCGATGCCGAGCCGCCGGTGGAACGTGCGGCGCAGGGTCTCGGCGGTGGCGAAGCCGTAGCGGCGGGCGATGGCCTCGACCGGTTCGTCGCCCTCGGTGAGGGCAAGCTGCGCCGCCTCGACGCGCACCCGCTCCACGTACGCGGCCGGCGGCACGCCCAGTTCGGCGGCGAAACGGCGCTGGAGGTGCCGGGGGCTCAGCCCGGCGTGCGCGGCGAGCCCGGCGATGTCGTGCCGTGCACCAGGATCGGCGTGGATCGCGGTGACGGCGGCCCGCACCGGGTCCGTCGCCGGCTGCCGCGACCACAGCGCCACGCTGAACTGCGACTGGCCGCCCGGCCGGCGCAGGAACAGCACGAGCTGCCGGGCCACCGCGTGCGCGACGTCCCGGCCCAGATCGTCCTCCACCAGGGCGAGCGCCAGATCCATGCCGGCCGTCACACCGGCCGACGTCCACACCCGCCCGTCCCGGACGAAGATCGGTTCACAGTCCACCCGCACCTCGGGGTGCTCCCGGGCCAACTGCTCCTCGCGGGCCCAGTGCGTGGTGACCCGGCGCCCGTCCAGCAGCCCCGCCGCCGCCAGCAGGAACACCCCGCTGCACACCGAGGCCACGCGCCGGGCACCGGCCGCCGCGGCGGCGATCCAGGAGACCAGCGCCTCGTCCTGCCGGGCCCGGTCGACACCCCGGCCGCCGACCACCACGAGCGTGTCGATCCCGGCCGGGCCGAGGTCCGCCACGCCGTGCCCGGCGTGCACGAGCAGCCCGCTGCCCGACCTGACCGGTCCCGCCCGGGGCGCCACGACCTCGCAGGCGTAGTCGTCGCCCGCGCTGCGGAACACCTCGTGCGGGCCGGTGAGGTCGAGCGGCTGGAAGCCGTCGAAGACGACGAAGACGATACGGCGGTCGGTCACGTCTCCACACTCCTCCGGCCCGCGCCATGGCGTCAACGACACACATCCCACAGATCGCGCCATGCCGGATCCGGGACGGCTGCCGCAGTGTGGGTAGGCGGGCGGAAGGACCCGGCAACCGGGTGCGAACGGCCCCCGTGAATCCGGGAACTGGGGGAGAGGAGGCCCCGATGATCTCCCAGACGGTCACCGTGCCCGCCGACGGCGCCGCGCTCACCGGCGATCTGACCGTGCCGCCGGCCGCCCGCGCGGTCGTGCTGTTCGCGCACGGCAGCGGCAGCTCCCGGCACAGCCCCCGCAACCGCGAGGTCGCCGCCGGCCTGCGCACCGCCGGACTCGGCACCCTGCTGATCGACCTGCTCACCGAGGACGAGGAGCGGCTGGACGTCCGCACCGCCGAACTCCGCTTCGACATCCCCCTGCTGGGCCGCCGGCTGGTGGCAGCCATCGACTGGCTGGCACAGTCGCCCGGCACTCAGCGCCTGCCCGTCGTCCTGTTCGGCGCCAGCACCGGCGCGGGCGCGGCCCTGGTCGCCGCCGCCGAACGCCCCGACCGGGTGCAGGCGGTCGTCTCGCGCGGAGGGCGGCCCGACCTCGCGGGCGACGCCCTGGACGCCGTGCGGGCTCCGGTACTGCTGCTCGTGGGCGGCCGGGACCAGCAGGTGCTGCGGCTCAACGAGGAAGCGGCCCGACGGCTGCACGTCCCGCACACCATCCATGTGGTGCCCAGAGCCACGCATCTGTTCGAGGAGCCGGGCACGCTCGGCCAGGTCACCGAGGTGGCCCGGCAGTGGTGCCACGACCAGCTGAGGACCGCGGCGGGCTGACGGCGGCCCGCGTCAGCCCGTCACCGGCAGGTCGATGCGCAACCGGGCGCCCTGCCGCAGCAGTTCCCGCTGCACGAGCCGGTACGGCACACCCCGCGGCCCGTGTCCGTGACGCACGGTCAGCGCGGCGCACACGCCGGCCGCCTGCCCGGTCGCCATCGCGATCGGCATGACCCGGTACGACGAGTGCGCCACGTGCGTCCCCGAGATGCAGCGGCCCGCCACCAGCAGCCGCTCCGTGCCCTTCGGCACGAGGCAGCGCAGCGGGATGTCGTAGAAGCTGCCCGTGGGCACCCGCTTCAGGACCGTTCCGGAGCCGCGCGGGTTGTGGATGTCGACCGGGTAGGCGCCGTGCGCGACGACGTCCGGGAAGCGGCGGGCGGCCAGGATGTCGTGGCCGGTGAGGTGGTAGTCCCCGACGACGCGCCGGGTCTCCCGGACGCCGATGTGGGTCCCGCTCTGCACCACGTACGACTCCTCGAAGCCGGGCACGCGGGTGCGCAGGAAGCGGTCGATCTGCGCGAGCTGGTGCCGGGCGGTGTACTCGGCCCGGGTCAGGTCCCACACGCTGGTGCCGAGCACCCTGTTCACGCGGGTGCTGTTGACGCTGACCTCGCGCGGATGCGGCGTCGCGAAGAACAGGATGTCCTCGCGCGGCAGCCGCAGATCACCGTCGGCCCGGGCCTCCTCGACCAGGTCCCACAGGCCGTGCACCCCGCGCCACTGGTCGGGATGCTTCCGCACGTACTCCGCGAAGTCCGGCCGGGCGAAGTCCGCCACCCGGAACATCAGCGTCATCGGCTGCACCAGCCCGTCCTCCGGCCGGCCGATCTCGTACGGCGCCCCGCAGGCCGCCGCGACGTCACCGTCGCCCGTGCCGTCCACGACCACGTCGGCGTCGATCACCACCGGCCCCGACTTGGTCTCGAACACCACACGCCAGCCGTCGTCGAGGCGCAGCGCGGTGGAGGCGAAGGCGTGGAACAGCATCCGCACGCCCGCCTCGTCCATCATCTCGAGCAGGACCAGCTTGAAGAGCTCCGGGTCGAAGGGGACCGTGTAGCCGGTCCTGGGGGAGGGCTTCAGACAGCCGCCACGCCCCATGAGCCGGTCCAGCAGCTGCCACAGCACGCCCTGGACGACCGGCTCGCCCTCGCCGTGGTCGGTGGGCAGCAGCCGGGCCTCGTCCCCGGACTCGGTGAACGTGGCCTGCTTGTGCTCGTTGTGGAACGACATCAGCGGCATGACCAGGGCCGCGGTCGCGTTGCCGCCCAGGAATCCGTAGCGCTCCACCAGGACGACCTCGGCCCCGGCGTCGGCCGCCGCGACCGCGGCGGCGAACCCGGCCGGGCCGCCGCCGACCACCAGGACCTGCGTCCGGCCGCCGTGCTGGGCGGGCCGTTCGGGCAGGGTGACCGTGCGGGGCTCGCGCGGTTCTTGCAGGATCGGCATCGGTGTCCTCCCGCGGGCGGGGCCTCGGCGTCGGCGTCACACGCCCAGCGGACGGGGTTCGGCAGTGGGCGGATGCGGTGGTTCTGCCTGCGGGTCCAGGAGGGGAGCGGTGCCGATGGCCGCCTTGGTGCCGCCGTCGACCTCGTCCAGCAGGACTCCGCAGCGGGCGCAGGTCTCCAGGGCCTGCGTGGACAGTTCCCGGACGCGGGAGTGCAGCTCCTCCCGGCGCTCCGGGTACTCGTCCCACAGCCGGTCCACCTCCGCCAGCAGCAGCCCGGCCTGCTCCCGTGCCACGCCCACCAGCGCCGGAGCACCCATCCGCCGTGCGAAGTCGAAGACCTTGCCGGAGTAGGGCAGCGGCAGCACCGGCAGCCCGGAGAGCGCCGCGAAGATCACGAAGTGCAGGCGCATGCCGACCGCCAGGTCCAGATGGCGCATGAAGCCGAGGACCTGACCCGGGCTGTACGAGCCGTGCAGGATCCGCCCCTTGTCGGGAGCGGTCATGTGGGACAGCACGGCGTGCGCGTGCCGCACGTCGTGCCGCTCCATCGGCAGGAACACCACGTGCGCGTCCAGCCGGCGGACGAGGAAGTCGGCGACGTCGGCGAGCAGCGCGTGGTAGTCGCCCTCGTCCAGCTTCTCGGCCGCCCGGCCCGGCTCCCGTACCGACATCCCCACCAGACGCGAGTCGGTGGGCACGCCCTCGTGGCGCATCATCTCCTCGGTGAACGGCTCCGGCTCCAGCAGCAGCGCCGGATCGGCGGTGACGACGACGTCGCGTTCGACACCGACCTCCTCCAGCACCAGCTTGGACTCCTCGTCCCGCACCACGACGTCGTCCATGTCCGCCAGCACGTTGCGCACGGCCTCCCGGTCGTCGGCCTCGCGCAGCGGGCCGGCGCCGATGGCGTAGGCGAAGGTACGGATGCCGCGCTCCTGTGCCGCCCGGACGAGGCGCAGATAGCGGCGTGCCTCACCGTCGAAGAGGAGCCCGCCGCCGCCGAGGACCAGGACGTCCAGCGAGGCCAGCGCGTCCAGGACGTGGTTGCGGCTGACACCCTCCCAGTCCACCACCTCGTCGGCGCCCGGGTGATGGACCCGGGTGTGCTCGGCGTTGCGGCTGAAGACGACCAGCCGGGCCTCGGGCCGCTGAGCGCGCAGACAGCGCAGGACACAGGTCAGGATCGACTCGTCGCCGATGTTGAAGCCGCCGTACGAACCCAGCACGCCGATGCGCGGGCCCGACCGGGCGGGCTGTGGATGAGAAGGGGCAGTGGTCATCCGGGTGCTCCCGTCGCGTCGGAGTCTGCTCAGTGGCCTGGTGTGCCGGTCGTGCGGAAAGGACCGTGCCGTACGAACGGTTCGTGCCGTGCGCACGGTCCCGGGTTGCCTGAGCCGCACGCCCGGAAACACCCCGCGTTCCGAGTGTGACGGAGGTCCGGAAAGTGCGCATTGTCCGGTAGGTGAGGTGTGCATTGTCCGGTGGGCCGGGGGGTACGCGGGAGCCGGACCGGCCGAGGGTCCTCTCCGTGCGGGAAGCAGAGGTGACCGTCATGCGGTTCCGTGATCGCCGGCAGGCCGGCGGGGAACTGGCCGAAACACTGCGTACCCGGCAGCGCGAGGGGGCGCTGCCCGATCCCCTCGTCCTCGCCCTGCCCCGCGGCGGGGTCGCCGTGGCGCGCGAGGTCGCCGCGGCGCTGGACGCCCCGCTCGACGTGCTCGTCGTACGGAAGATCGGGGCGCCCTCCCAGGAGGAGTTCGGCGTCGGCGCGATGGCCGGGGACGAGGTGCCGCTCCTCGACGAGGACGCCATGCGCCACCTGCGCCTCAGCGAGGCCGCGCTCGCGCCCGTCATCGAGCGGGAGCGCGTGGAACTGCGCCGCCGCGAGGCGCTGTACCGGCAGGGCCGTCCCGCACCCGACCTGCGAGGACGCACCGTGATCGTGGTCGACGACGGCCTGGCGACCGGTTCCACGGCCCGGGCCGCGCTGCGATTCGTCCGCCGTCAGGCGCCTGAACGGGTGGTGCTGGCCGCGCCGGTGTGCTCCCCGGAGGCGGCCGAGCTGATGCGCGCCGAGGCCGACGAGGTGATCTGCCTGCACCAGCCCGCCGCGTTCATGGCCGTGGGCCTCTGGTACGAGAACTTCGACCAGCTCACGGACCAGGACGTCCTGGAGGCCCTGCACGCACAGCTGTGACCAAGTGTTCACCTTTCAGGTGTGGCGGAAATCAGCCACGTCGGACAACGATGTGCCATCCCCACACCTGTAACAGGAGCACCAGTGAACGTCTCGCTATCCGTGTGGCTGCTGACCGTGGCAGCTCTGTGCCTGCTCGTCGCCGTCGACTTCTTCATCGGCCGCAAGCCCCACGACGTGTCCGTCAAGGAAGCCGGTACGTGGACGGTGGTGTGGATCATCCTGGCCGTGCTGTTCGGGCTGGGGCTCTGGTACTTCGGTGGGAGCGGGCCCACCGGTGAGTTCTTCGCCGGTTACATCACCGAGAAGTCGCTGAGCGTCGACAACCTCTTCGTGTTCGTCCTGATCATGGGCAAGTTCGCGGTGCCCTCGCAGTACCAGCAGCGGGTGCTGATGGTCGGCGTGCTGATGGCCCTGGTGCTGCGGGCCGGCTTCATCGCGGCCGGCGCGGCGATCATCTCCGCCTTCTCCTGGGTGTTCTACATCTTCGGAGCCTTCCTCATCTGGACCGCCTGGAAGCTGATCCAGGACGCCCGCAAGCAGGACCACGAGGAGGAGTACCAGGAGAACAAGCTGCTGAAGATGGCGGAGGATCGCTTCGGCGTGGCCGACCGCTACCACGGCACCAAGCTGTGGATCCAGGAGAACGGCAAGCGGGTCATGACCCCGATGCTGGTCGTGATGCTCGCGATCGGCTCCACCGACGTGCTGTTCGCCCTCGACTCCATCCCCGCGATCTACGGCCTGACGCAGGACCCGTACATCGTGTTCACCGCGAACGCCTTCGCCCTGATGGGGCTGCGCCAGCTGTACTTCCTCATCGGCGGCCTGCTGAAGAGGCTGGTCCACCTCTCCTACGGCCTGTCGATCATCCTGGGCTTCATCGGCGTGAAGCTGGTGCTGCACGCCCTGCACGAGTCCGGCGTCCACGTGCCCGAGATCAGCATCCCCTTCTCGCTGAGCTTCATCGTGCTGGTCCTGGCCGTCACGACGATCACCAGCCTGCGGGCTTCGAAGAAGCAGGAGGCCGAGGCCGAAGAGGCGAAGCGGGCCACCGGGTCCCGGTAGGTCCGCCCAGTCGGGGACGTCAGACGACGCCGTCCGCCCGCAGGGCCGCCACCTCCTCCTCGGTGCGGCCCAGCTCGGCGAGGATCGATCCGGTGTGCTCGCCGACCGCCGGTACGGGGTCCATCCGGGCGGGCAGGCCCGCGAGGTCGGCCGGCGGGAGCAGGGCCTCCACCGTGGCGCCCGGCACCGCGACCTCGGTCCAGCGTCCTCGGGCGGTCAGCACCGGGTGGTCCAGGAACGCGGCGACGTCGTTGACCCCGGCGCAGGCGATGCCGATGGCCTCCAGGTCCTTGAGGATCTCCTCGGAGCCGGAACGGGCGAAGCGGGCGGCGACGATCGTGTTGAGCTCCTCGCGGTGTGCGACGCGGTCGGAGGCGGTGGCGAAGCGCGCGTCGCCGACCAGCTCCGGCCGGCCGAGGAACTCGGTGCACAGGGCCGCCCACTCCCGCTCGTTCTGGATGGAGAACAGCACCTCCTTGCCGTCGGCGGCCTCGTACGTCCCGTACGGCGCGATGGTGGCGTGCTGGGTGCCGAGGCGCGGGGGCTGGGTGCCGCCGTGCCGGGTGTAGTAGGCGGGCTGGCCCATCCACTCCGCCAGCGCCTCGAACAGGGACACCTCCACCGGGTGGGCCTCGCCGGTGACGGCGCGGGTGTACAGGGCTGTGAGGATGCCGCTGTAGGCGTACATCCCGGCGGCGATGTCGGCGACGGAGATCCCGGTCCGGGCGTTCCCCTCGGGGGTTCCCGTGAGGGACACCAGCCCGGTCTGGCACTGCACCAGCAGGTCGTACGCCTTGCGGTCGGCCCAGGGGCCGGTCGTGCCCCAGCCGGATATCGTGCACGGGATCAGACCGGGGCGGCGGCTGGTCACGGTGGCGGCGTCCAGACCGAGCCGGCCGGCGGCGCCCGGGGCGAGGTTCTGCACGAACACGTCGGCGCCGTCGAGGAGTTCGTACAGGATCTCGCGGCCCCGTGGGTCCTTGAGGTCCAGCGTGAGGGACTCCTTGGACCGGTTGAGCCACACGAAATAGCTGGAGTGGCCGTGCACGGTCGTGTCGTACCGGCGGGCGAAGTCGCCGCCGCCCGGCCGCTCCACCTTGATCACACGGGCGCCGAGGTCGGCGAGCTGCCGGGTGGCGTAGGGCGCGGCCACGGCCTGCTCCAGGCTGACCACCGTGACCCCGGCCAGGGGATACCGCTGCACGCTCATGCCTCATGCTCCTGAACCTCGTACCGGACGGCGCCCGGACAGTCTCTCCCAGCGACGGCTACGGCCGGGCCAGGTGCCGCACGACCAGTGCCAGTTGCAGCCGGAGCCGGCCCTGCGGGGTGCGCACCGGCCAGCCGAGCAGGTGCTCGGCGTGGGCCAGCCGGTCCTGGAGCGTCGAGTGGTGGACGTTGATCTCGGAGGCGGCCGCCCGCAAGCTCGCCGTGTACGCGACCGCGTGCAGCGTCGCCGACAGCCAGGGCGTGGTCGCCACGGCCGTCTCCAGGGCACGGACGTCGGGCGGCGGTTCGGCACCCGGTACGACGAGATCGGCGAGGAGGGCGATGCCGCCCAGCTCGTCGGCGTACACGACCCGCGGCCCGGGGTCCTGCGGCGTGCCCTCGGCGGTGAAACGCAGGGCGGTACGCGCCTCGGCCCACGACCGGGGGAGCTCCAGCACGGGAACGGCCGACCCGACACCGAGCCGTCCGACCGCGCCGGCCTCCGCCCCGGTGGGCACGACGCGTGGCCGGTCGTTCAGCGGGGCGAGAGCCCGGGCCGGGACCGTGGGATCCAGGCCGAGGCGGCGAGCGGCATGCAGCCGGGCCGGTTCCGGTGCCGTGCCGTCGAGGAGGGTCTCGACCAGCGCCGGATCATCGGCCGGGGCCCGTCCGCGGGTGCGGTCGAGAACGAGCCGTATGGCACCGGCGGCACGCTCGAGAATCACCGCGTCGACCACGCTCGGCGCGACCCGGCCACGCCCGACCTGGCCGCCGCGGGACGCAGCCGTGCCCCGGTCGGTGTCGACCATGCGAGACGTCGTCCTGTCGCGATCCGTGTTCCCGGCGCCTGCCGCCGACCCGTCAGGGGCGGCGCTGATGACGCTGGGCGCGGTCCTCGCGCGGTCCGCGTTCACTGCCCCCGGTACCGACCTGTCAGGGGCAGCGTTCACGACGCCGGACGCAGACCCGGCATGGTGCCTGTCCATGGCGTAGGGCGCCGTTCCGGCGTGGCCGGTATCGATGACGCCGGATGCCGCCTTGGCGCGGTCCATCTCCACGGCGCCCAGGGCCGACCCGTCGGGGGCTGCGTTCACGACGCCGGACGCAGACCCGGCATGGTCCGTGCCCATCGCGTGGGACGCTGCCCCGGCACGGTCGGTGTCGACCACGCCGGACGCAGCCCTGGCACGGTCCGGGTCCATGGCGCCCGGCGTCGACCGGGCAGGAGCAGGGGGCATGGCGCCTGGCGTCGACCGGGCAGGAGCAGGGGGCATGGCGCCCGGTGTCGCCCCGGCAGGAGCAGGGGGCGTGGCGCCCGGTGTCGCCCCGGCAGGAGCAGGGGGCGTGGCGCCCGGTGTCGCCCCGGCAGGAGCAGGGGGCATGGCGCCCGGTGTCGCCCCGGCAGGAGCAGGGGGCATGGCGCCCGGCGCCGCCCCGGCAGAGGC